>SLMP01000018.1 GCA_007133465.1 Nitriliruptoraceae bacterium
ACTACCGCACGCTCAAGCCCGAGAAGGATGGGCTGTTCTGCGAGAAGATCTTCGGTCCCACCCGGGACTGGGAGTGCTACTGCGGCAAGTACAAGCGCGTGCGCTTCAAGGGGATCATCTGCGAGCGTTGTGGCGTCGAGGTCACTCGCGCCAAGGTGCGCCGCGAACGCATGGGCCACATCGAGCTCGCCGCTCCGGTGACCCACATCTGGTACCTCAAGGGTGTTCCCTCGCGTCTCGGGTACCTGCTCGACATGAGCCCGAAAGACCTCGAGAAGGTCATCTACTTCGCGGCCTACGTGGTCACCCACGTCGACGAGGACGCTCGGCACGACGCGTTGCCGGCGCTCGAAGAGGAGATCTCCGCCGAGAAGGAGGAGATCGAGAAGCAGCTGGAGTTCGACCGCCAGGAACTGCTCCAGCAGCTCGAGGCCACGCTCTCCGACCTCGAGGCTGAGGGCGCGAAGCCCGATGTGGTCAAGAAGGAACGCAAGGACATCGAGAAGCAGCTCAAGACGGTCTCCGTGCGGGCCAACAACGAGCTCGAGCACCTCGACAAGGTCGTTGCGACCTTCAAGAAGCTCAAGCCCAAGCAGCTGGTCACCGAGGAGTTGGTCTACCGCGACATGCGGGACCGCTTCGGCGACCACTTCGAAGGCGGGATGGGCGCCGAGGCGGTTCGTGACCTGCTCGAGCGTGTCGACCTCGAAGCCGAGGCCCTGGAGTGCCGTGCCGTCATCTCCGACGGCAAGGGCCAGCGCAAGCAGCGCGCCACCAAGCGTCTGAAGGTCATCGAGGCGCTGCGCACCACCAAGAACAAGCCAGCGTCGATGGTCCTCGAGGCGATCCCGGTGATCCCTCCGGACCTGCGCCCGATGGTGCAGCTCGACGGTGGCCGGTTCGCGACCAGCGACCTCAACGATCTGTACCGGCGCGTGATCAACCGCAACAACCGGTTGAAGCGTCTGCTCGACCTCGGCGCTCCCGAGATCATCGTCAACAACGAGAAGCGGATGCTGCAGGAGGCCGTCGACGCGCTGTTCGACAACGGCCGCCGCGGCCGGCCCGTCACCGGGCCGGGCAACCGTCCACTCAAGTCGCTGTCCGACATGCTCAAGGGTAAGCAGGGCCGGTTCCGTCAGAACCTGCTCGGCAAGCGCGTCGACTACTCCGGCCGTTCGGTCATCGTGGTCGGTCCGACCCTGCGGATGAACCAGTGCGGGCTGCCCAAGCAGATGGCACTCGAACTGTTCAAGCCGTTCGTCATGAAGCGCCTGGTCGACCTCAACTACGCGCAGAACATCAAGTCGGCCAAGCGCATGGTCGAGCGTCAGCGCAACCAGGTCTGGGACGTCCTCGAAGAGGTCATCCAGGATCACCCGGTGCTGCTGAACCGTGCGCCGACCCTGCACCGCCTGGGCATCCAGGCGTTCATGCCGACCCTGGTCGAGGGCAAGGCCGTCCAGCTGCACCCGCTGGTCTGCACCGCCTTCAACGCCGACTTCGACGGCGACCAGATGGCCGTGCACCTACCGCTGTCGGCGGAAGCACAGGCCGAGGCGCGGGTGTTGATGCTCGCCACTAACAACATCCTGTCGCCGGCGACCGGTCGTCCGATCGCGTCCCCGACCCAGGACATGGTGCTCGGCATCTACTGGCTGACCTACTCAGGTGCGGACACCGACGCGGATCGCGACCCCACCGGGCTGCGTATGTACGGGTCGATCGGTGAGGTCGAGCGCGCTCTTGACGAGCGCCACCTCGACATGCAGGAGCCGATCGTGTTCCGCATGCGTGGCAAGGAGCTGGAGGTCGCCGACCGTCCGGCTGCGGTCCGTGAGGACGAGGAAGCGTGGGAGGAGCTGCGTGCCAGTGGCGAGCCCTTCCGCATCGTGACCACGCCGGGCCGTGTGATCTTCAACGAGGCCCTGCCGCTCGACTATCCCTTCGTGAACGAGGTCGTGACCAAGAAGGGTGCGGGCGACATCGTCAACAAGTGCTCAGACCTGTTCCCGCGCTGGCAGGTCGTCGAGGTGCTCGATGCCATCAAGGACCTCGGCTACCACAACGCGACCCGTGCTGGCACGACCGTGGCGATCTCCGACGTCGAGACCCCGGCCCTGAAGGCCGAGGTACTGGGTGCGTCCGAGGAACGTGCAGCCAAGATCGAGAAGCAGTTCTCGCGCGGGGTCATCACCGACTCCGAGCGGCGTCAGGAACTCATCGAGATCTGGACCGACGCCACCTCCAAGGTCGCTGAGGCGATGGAGGCGAACTTCACCATCACCAACCCGTTCTTCGTGATGGCCAACTCGGGTGCCCGAGGCAACATGACCCAGCTCCGGCAGATCGCCGCGATGCGTGGTCTTGTGGCCAACCCGAAGGGTGAGATCATCCCGCGGCCGATCAAGTCGAACTACCGCGAAGGTCTGTCGGTCCTTGAGTACTTCATCGCCACCCACGGTGCCCGTAAGGGTCTGGCCGACACGGCGCTGCGTACCGCGGACTCCGGCTACCTGACCCGGCGACTCGTCGACGTCTCCCAGGACCTCATCGTCCGCGAGGAGGACTGCGGCACCACGCGTGGGATCGACATCGTGGTGGGGGAGTACGACTCCCAGCAGCTGTACGGCCGCGTGCTCGCCAAGGACGTCACCTACCCGGGACGTCGCAAGGTGCTCATGGCCGCAGGGACGCCGATCGCCGACACCGAGGTCCGGATCCTGCGGTCCGTGCTGGTCAAGGGGCTCGACCCCGAGACCGGCGAGGAACTCGAGCATCAGCCCACCGACGAGGACCGCAACCTGAAGGTCCGCGCCGTTCTCGCGTGCGACACCGAGATCGGGGTCTGCCGAGCCTGCTACGGCGAGTTGCTCGCCAACGGCGCCATGGTGGACATGGGCGAAGCGGTCGGGATCGTTGCCGCACAGTCCATCGGTGAGCCCGGTACCCAGCTGACCATGCGGACCTTCCACACCGGTGGTGTGGCGTCCGCGGACGACATCACCCAGGGTCTGCCCCGTATCGTCGAGCTGTTCGAGGCTCGCTCGCCACGAGGTAAGGCCGAGATCGCCCGCCTCGCTGGCCGGGTCGAGATCGAGGACACCGACCAGGGACGGGTGCTGCGCATCAAGGGCACCCGCGACCAGGTCGACGAGCACGAACTGCCGCGCGGTGCCCGTCTGTTCCGCTCCGACGACGGCACGATCGAGGTGGCCG
>SLMP01000090.1 GCA_007133465.1 Nitriliruptoraceae bacterium
CGGTCCGGCCCGACCGCCTCCGCGAGCTCGTAGGTCGTCAGCAACCGGGCGACCGGCTGCCGGACGCGGCTCAACGCGACGACCACGCCGGCGGCGTGTGCCGCAGCGATCCCGTCCTCGAGCGCGCTCGCAGCGGTCGGATCGATGTCGCTGACCGCTTCGAGGTCGATGACGAGCCAGCGGGTCGCGGGTTCGCTGGCGACGGCGGTCAGGATCGCGCGCACCTCGTCCGCGTTGGCGAAGAACAGTGGCCCCTCGGGTCGCAGGATCCGGAGCCCGTCGGGCGACGGATGGTCGCCGCCAGCTGCGTACCTCCCCTCCGGCCCGTCAGGCGGGACGCTCAACGTCGCCCACGGCATGGCCGCGGCACGGCGCACGACGTCGATCGAGGTGGCGAGAACGGCCACGACCAGCCCGGGCAGCGGCCCCAGGAGCAGGACGGCGATCGCGCAGCCGACCGCGATCGCGAACTCGCTCCGGCGCACCCGAGCGAGGTGCCGGAACGTCGGCACGTCGATGATGGTCAGCACGGCGTTCGCAACGAGGCCGCCCAGTGCTGCCGTGGGGATCGCCGCGATGAGCCCGGTGAAGAACAGCGCGACGACCCCGGCGAGGACCGCGGCGATCGCGGCCGGCACCTGCGTCCGTGCTCCTGTCGTGGACAACGCCGCCGTTCGCGACGCGCTGGCACCCATCGGCATCCCGGAGAAGAGCGCGGCGGCGACGTTGCTGAGGCCGTACGCGAACACCTCGTCGTTGGGGACGATCGCCTCCCCGTGCCGTCGGCCCTCGTTCTGTGAGATGAGGACGCCTTCCGCGACGGCCAGTGCCGCGAGGGCGAGCGCGACGGGCAGCAACGCCAGCCACGCCTCCAGCGGCATCAGCGGGAAGGTCGGCGTCGGCAGGCCGGTGGGGACGGGTCCGAGGACCGCCACGCCCGTCGGCTGGAGCCAGGCGACCGCGCCACCGACGACGACGAGGGCGATCAGCGATCCCGGCGCGCGGGGCGCGAGTCGCTTGAGCGCTCGGACGATGGCGATCGTGCCGACCCCGACGACGACGCTGGCGGCCGACGCCTCGGGCAGCGCCGCCACGAGTGCGAGCACCTCTCGTACCCAGCCTTCGGCGTCCACGTCGACGGCCAGGATCTTGCGGACCTGTGAAGTGAAGATCTCCACGCCCAGCCCGGCGATGAAGCCGACCAGTACGGCATGGGACAGGAAGCGCACCAGGCCACCGAGCCGCAGCAGCCAGGCCAGGAGGAGGAAGAGACCCGTCAGCAGCGAGACCCCCAGTGCGGCGACGGTCGGCTCCACGCCCATCGCCACCACGGGGAGGAGCGCAGCTGAGAGGAGCGCCGCCACGGTCGCGTCCGGACCGAACACGAGCCGCCGCGAACCGGTCGTCAGGGCGAAGACGAGCACCGGGACGATGGAGGCGTAGACGCCGGTGGCCGCCGGCAGCCCGGCCACGATCGCGTAGCCGATGTTCATGGGCAAGGACAGCGCGACGAGGGTCACCCCCGCCAGGACCTCGTTGCCCGTTCGACCCTCGGAGCCGAGGAGCAACGCACCGCCGACGGCTGGCACCGCCGGAAGCCGGGTGGGTCGCATCGTGGCCATCGGTTCGCCGTGCACGGTCGCATCCTCGATCGCCCGGTGCCTCAGCGACTCCGCCCGGTCGGGCGGCCGCCGAGCGCCAGCGCGACGAGGTTCGCCGTCTCGACGACCGTCCTCACCACCTCGACGGGGTGGTGCCGCGTGATCCGCGCACGCGTCGTACTGGCTGGGCGTGGCGTCGGCGGCCTAGACTGGTAAGGCGCTGGTCCACCGGGAGTCCGGACCGCCTCTGAAGTCGGCACCCGACCTGACCCGGATACGGCCCCCGGCGACGCGTCCGCCGAACACGGCTCACGCGGCCCAGGCTTCCGGGTAGAGGAGTGGTCCGTTGGCCGTGGGGATCGAGGAGAAGCCGACCCGTCTGGGCGGGGCCCAGCGGTTCCACCCCCCGGCCGCGTCCCCGCGGGACCTCCACCGCGGGCGTCTCGTCGACATCCTCCGCATCGATCCGTCGCCCGTGACGCTGGTGTGCGCTCCGGCTGGCGCCGGCAAGACGTCACTGCTGGCGGGCTGGGTGGCACAGAGCGACGACCTCCCGATCGCCTGGCTGAGCCTCGATCGTCACGACAACGACCCTGGTCGCTTCTGGTCCGGCGTCCTCGACGCGCTGCGGGCCACCGGGCGGTTCCCGGCTGATTCGCACCTGCAGGAACTGCTCGCACCCGCCGGCGCGGGGGACCCCGGCTTCGTCGAGGAGTTGATGGAACAAGTGGCGCTGGCGTGCGAGTCGCTCGGGCTGGTGCTCGACGACGTCCAGGTGTTGCAGCGGCCGGCAGCGATCGCGTCGCTCGAGCTCCTGCTGCTGCGGTCGCCGCCGAACCTCCGCCTGGTGCTGTCGGGTCGATCCCAACCACCGATCGGGGTACCCCGGCTGCGGGTCCGCAGCTCGCTGAAGGAGATCGGCACCCGGGACCTCGCCTTCACCCTGGAGGAGACGGCGCAGCTCGTGCAGCGGCATGAGGTCGGGATGTCGGCCGTCGACCTCGAGGTGCTGCACGCGCGCACCGATGGGTGGGCGGCGGGGCTGCAGATCGCCTGCATGGCGGTCGCCGGGGGTGAGAACCCCGGGGACTTCCTCGCTCGGTTCGATGGTGACGACCAGGAGGTCGCCGACTACCTCCTCACCGAGGTCATGGACGGACTTCCCGATGCAACCCGCAGGTTCATGTTGCGGACCAGCGTCTGCGCCGACCTGAGCGTGGGGTTGGCGGTGCGGCTGAGCGACCGCACCGATGCCGGACGCGTGTTGAGCGAGCTCGAGCAGCGCAACGCCTTCACCCGTCGGGTGGGGCGCGGACGCGTGTCGTACCGGTACCACGACCTGCTGCGGACGTTCCTGCTCGCGGAGCTGCGGCAGGACGATCCACGGGCCGAGCGCGAGCTCCAGCACACCGCAGCACGGTGGTTCCAGCAGCAGGGCGACCACCTGCACGCGATCGAGCATCTGGCCGCTGCCGGCGACGTCGAACAGGTGACCGACCTGGCACGGACGCACGGGCTCGCCGCGGTCCTGAGCGGTCGGTCCCGTCGGCTCCACGCGGTCCTGACGGATCTGCCGGAACGAGACCGGCGTGAACCGATCGTCGCCCTGCTCCTCGCCGCCGCCTCGTTGGAGCTCGATCACGTGGAGGACGCCGACCGCTGGCTGGCCCACCTCGATCTCGATGCGATCGTGGCCGGTTCCGACCCGTCCCTCGCCGCCCTCGCCGCCGCGGTCGGAGCAGCTCGCGCCCGGCTCGATCTCGACGTCCGTGGCGCACTCGCACGGCTGGAGGCGAGCCCCGCCGGCACGATCGGTGACGCCGATCTCGACCTCTACGCGCTGCAGCAGCGCGGTGTCGTGCGGCTGTTCGTCGGGGCCTACGACGGGTCGGTGTCGGACCTGCAACGAGCGGCCGCGTTGGCCCGCGCCGCCGGTCGGGATGCCGTGCTGGTCTCCTGTTGGTCGTTCCTCGCCGGGACGTTCGCCAGTATGGGCGATCTCCCAGCGACCCGGCACCACGCCGCCGAGGCGGTCGCCCTGGCCGAGCGCCGCGGATGGGGGCGGTCCCCCCCGCTCGCGCACGCCTACATGCTGGTCGGCTGGACGGCCTCCCTCCGCGCCGACACCGAGGTCGCCGAGCTGGCCGCAGCCCGGGCGCTCGCGTCGCTCGCGCGCCACAACGAGCCGGACGTCGAACTGGCGGCCCGGAGCCTCGAGCTGTACCTCTTCGCCCACCGCGACGACGCCTTCGACGCGCTCCAGCGCTACCTGCGGCTCTACGAGCGGCTCGCGGACGCGGACGTGTCCCCCGCCCTCCTCGGGTACGCGGCGCCCCTGGTCGTCCAGATCTGCCTCGACCTCGGTGAGCGCAGCTGGGCGCGCACGATCGCAGAGATCGCGATGCGGCGCGCACCGGACCCGGGCGAGCCGGCGCTGCTGCGAGCCCTGCTCCAGGTCGACGCCGGCCAACCCGCCGCGGCGCGTTGCGAGCTCGCCCCGGTCCTCGATGGGACGGCTGCCTGCCACCTGGTCACCACCGAGGTGCGGGCGTGGCTCACGTCGGCGGGCATCGAGCAGCGTGCCGGCAACCTCACGTTGGCGCAGGAGCGGCTGCGCACCGCACTGGTGCTCGCCGAACCCATCGAGCTCCTGCAGCCCTTCCTGGAGTCCCAGGCGCTCATGGGGCTGCTCATCGGTGGCAAGGGCCGGTTCGGCCGGAGCGAAGCCTTCGTCGACGCGATCCTCGAACGGCTGCCCGCGAGGGCCGCCGACGAGCACGATGCGCTGCTCAGGCTCACGCCCGCCGAGCTCGAGATCCTGCGCGACCTGCCGTCGCTGCTGTCGCTGCGTGAGATCGCGGCGGCCCGCTCCATCTCGGTGAACACGGTGAAATCGCACCTGCGCGCGATCTACCGCAAACTCGACGTGGACGGACGCCGGAGGGCGGTGGAGGCGGCCCGCAGTCGCGGCCTGCTCTAGCTGCCTGGCGGGGACCGGTCAGCTCGCCCAGTCCGTGGGGACGTCCGCGCCGCCTTCCGGCGTCAGGCGTGTACCGGTCCGCGCCAGCTGGGGATCGGGTGAGACCTTGCCGACCAGCAGGCTCTCCCCCAGCCCGAAGGTCCCCGCGAGCTCGACGAGCTCCGGCGGGACGAACCCGAACCTCGACGCCAGCGCCGCCCGGTCACCTGCCGAGTTCACGCGCATCAGGAGCAGGTTGTCGCACTGGGACAGCACGTTCTCCGGCAACTTGTCCGGTCGCTGTGACGCGAGCAGCAGGTGGATGCCGTACTTGCGCCCCTCGCCCGCGATACGGGTGAACAACTCGACGGCGAGCCGCTGCAACGGGTCGTCCGGCAGGGCGGGACACACGTCGTGGGCCTCGTCGACCACCAGCAACAGCGGCCGTCGCCGCTTGCGCTGCGCCCACAGATGCTCCAGCACCGCGACCGCGACCGCGATGCGTTCGCGGCGCTCCTCGAAGCTCGAGGTGTCCGCGATCAATGCGCGTGGCGCGTCCTGCTCCCACACCTCGACGATCGTCCGGGCCGACCGTTTGGCCCACGCCGCCATGCGGTCCACTCCCAGGTTCTCGATCCGCATGCGGATCAGCTCGAGGACCTCGTCGCCGCTGGCGCCGAACGCCTCCGTTGCGGCCTCCACCGAGGCGAAACCCTCGTCGGGGGCGTTGCGCAACGTGTGCAGCAGTGCGTTGTACTCCCGCCGGTCGGCGATCGGGTCCAGCTGCATCAAGGCGGCGACGCCCGCCGGCCCGAGTTCCGAGAGCCGGATCCGCAAGGGTGCGGCGCCGTCGCGTGGCTCCGCGCCCAGCACCTGGACCCCCCGCGCGGCCTCTGCGTACGCCGCTGCCACCGTCGGGTCGACGTCGGGTCCGGTCCGACCGAGGTGGACGTGGTCACCGTTCGGGTCGAGCACGAACAGCGGCAGCCGGGTCCGTAGCACCAGCTCCTCCAGCAGGCGACCGAGGCTGTAGGTCTTGCCGGACCCGGACTGCCCGCACAGGAACGTGTGGCGGTTGAAACCCTTCGCCTCCAGCCGAGCCGCGACGTCGGGCACACCACGGAGCGTGCCGAGCTCCAGGCTCGCGCCCCGTTGCCCCAGCCGGGCGGCGATCAGCTGGTCGGGTGCCGCGGAGACAGCGACCTCGTCGAACGTCGGCTGGCCCGGCCGCACATCGAGCAGCTGCCCCGTTCCCGTGACCAGCCTGCGGCCGCGCTCCTCCACGCTCCGTTGCGACAGCACCTGACCGAGCAGTTCGCCCGGCGGGGCATCGAGGACGACGTACCCACCGAGGCGCACCTCGCCCCCGACCGGGCTCCGGTAGTTGAACGTCGTACCGTCGGTTGACCAGGCAACCGCTGCGACCGTCGGACCATCCATCACCACTCCTGTCGCTGACCCCCGTCCGCGAGGAGGAGTCGCCCCGTCGGCTCCCGAGTCCGGCTGAAAGGTGGACGTCATGAGCGAGACGCAACGGACCGACGGTGGACGCGGCACCTCCGGCTCGGCCGAGCCCGGTGGGTCGACGGTCAGCATCAAGCTGATCGTCGCGGCGCTGCTCCTGGTCGGGGTGACCTTCTTCGTCTTCCAGAACACGCAGACCGTGCCGGTCAGGTGGCTCGTCTTCGAGTTCTCGATGCCGCTGTGGGGGTTGACGCTCGTGTTGTTCGGCGCCGGCATGCTGATGGACTGGGCGCTGCACGTCCGACGTCTGCGGCGGCGGGCTCGCTGACCGGCACGGCGGGGCGGGTCAGGCCGCCGACGCGAGCAGCTTGGCCTTCTGCGCCTCGAACTCCTGGCCGCTGAGCACGCCCTGGTCGCGCAGCGCTCCGAGCTTCGCGAGCTCGTCCGCTGTGCTGGTCGTGCCCGCGACCTCGCGGATGTAGGTCTCGGTCGCACGCTCGGCACGCTCCGCCTGGGCGACGGAACGGTCCTGCATCTTGCCGCCTCGGGCGATGAGGTAGACGAGGACGCCGACGTACGGCAGCAGCAGCACGAACAGCACCCAGAACGCCTTGGCCGCGCCACCGAGGTCGTCGCTGCGGAACACGTCGGCGTAGACGGAGATCAGCAGCCAGATCCAGGCGACGAAGAGGAAGAACAGGAACATGGAGAAGAACAGGTCGAGCAGGGGCATGGCAGGGTCCTTGTGCGTGAGATCGTCGAGGTGTTCGCGGTGATGCCCTGAGCTGGTCGGCGTGCGGGCCATCTGCGAGGCGTGCGCAGCCTGGCGTGTGACCGCCGGCTCGGCATCATTCCGTTGGGGTGAAGGCGGTGCGGCAGCTGGCTGCCCGGACCCCTCCGACGCGACCATGCGGAAGCAGCGTCGGACGCCGTCGAACCCCACCACCTGCAGGCTCACCCCGTCGGGGGGACGCGCTGCAACCCTGTGCGCCCCATCGTCCACGATCCAGCGCTGCGCTCGACGCGCCCAAGGAGAGTGTCACGTGACCGACCGAACATCCTCGTCATCTGGGGAGACGACGTCGGGTCTCCAACCTGAGCTGCTACAGCGACGGGCTGATGGGGTACCGGACCCGCCCTACGAACGAGCCGACATGACCTCGAACACCTACCTCGAACACCTACTACGACTGGCTGAGCGACCACTCGTATCTGATGATCCCGGCGCAGGCGCACATGGCCCAGATGATCGGGACCCTCGCCGAGTTCCCTGCGCGCCAGGAGCCTCCGAGTTTCAGCATCGACAAGGTGATCGCGAAGCTCCAGGCCGGGGTCGGCAGCGCATGACCGAGGCGACAGGGACGGCCCACCGTCTGCTCCTTCACCCTGCGGGCGATGCGGTCGCCCTGCCGGGGGGCCGGTTCCTCATGGGGTCGGACGACCACGAGCCGGAGGAGTCGCCGGCCCACCTGGTCGAGGTCGGTCCCTTCGTGATCGCCCGCCACCCGGTGACCAATCGGCAGTTCGCGCAGTTCGTCGGCGCGACCGGCTACCGGACGCTCGCCGAACGACCGCTGGATCCCGCCGACTTCCCCTCGGCGCCGAAGAACCTGGTCCCCGGCTCGCTGGTGTTCACCCCGACGCGGGGGCCCGTCGACCTGCGCCACCTCAGCCGATGGTGGACCTGGACGCCCGGCGCCTGCTGGCACCACCCGCAGGGTCCGCTCAGCGGTATCCGCGACCGGCTCGACCATCCGGTCGTGCACATCGCCTTCGAGGATGCGGTCACCTTCGCCACCTGGCTGGGGGCCGTGCTCCCCTCCGAGGCGCAGTGGGAGTACGCAGCCCGTGGCGGTCTCGAGGGCGCAGCGTTCACCTGGGGCGACGAGCCCCGCCCCGGGGGACGGCTGATGGCCAACACCTGGGACGGTCCCGACTTCCCCTGGCGGAGCACAGGCGCGTCCGGCTGGTTGCGCACCTCACCGGTCGGCTCGTTCCCCCCCAACGGCTACGGCCTTCACGACATGGCCGGCAACGTCTGGGAGTGGACCGACGACTGGTGGACCGACCGCCACCCCGCCTCGCCGGAGATCTCCTGCTGCGGCGCCCCAAGCGACGTCCGCCGCGAGCCACGCGGGGGCGACACGTCCAGCAGCCTCGATCCGATCCAACCCCAGTTCGCGACACCTCGCAAGGTCGTCAAAGGGGGATCACACCTGTGCGCCGACACCTACTGCCTGCGCTACCGGCCCGCAGCCCGCCGCCCCCAGACCATCGACACCGGCATGAGCCACGTCGGCTTCCGGATCGCATGGCCGGAGGGCTCCGCCGACCGCGGGCGGACGCTGGCGAGTGACCGGCCGTGACGAGTGATCCTCCGACTGTTCGCAGACGACCCCGCCCCGGTGACGCTCGTGTGCGCACCCGCAGGGTCCGGCAAGACCTCGCTCCTCGCGAGCTGGGCGGCAACCACGCCCGACACGGTGATCGCCTGGCTCAACCTCGATGACCACGACGACGACCACGCCGTCGCGGACTACCTGCTCAGCGAGGTGCTCGCGGCCGTGCCGGGGGAGCTCAGGTGCTTCCTGTTGCGTACGTATGTCTGTGCCGAGATGAGCGACGACCTCGCCGAGCGACTCACCCGTCGTGGGGATGCCGCCGCGGTGTTCGACGAGTTCGCGCGCACCAACACCTTCACCCGACGTCTGAGGCGCACCCGGGAGATCTACCGGTACCACGACCGTGGCGCACCTTCCTGGCTGCCGAGTTGCTGCGAACGCCGCCGCCTCCCTGGGCTCACACAACCCCGGGGTCGAGCTGGCCGTTCGCAGCCTCGAGCTGATCGTGACCACCCCCGCACACCGGGCCTCCGACGCGATGCACCGCTATCGCGCAACCCTGGCCCAGATCGCCGATGCGCAGATGTCGCCGGCGGTCGTGGCGTACGCCGTCCCTCACCTCGTGATGCGTCGCGCTACCCCGCCGTCACGGCGCGACGATGTGGAACCAGAACGGGAAGTCGTCGAGCATTCCGAGCACCGCGAGCAGCGCCGACGGGTCGCCGCTGATCTCGATCCCCTCGCCACTGGTCAGGGCGGTGGCGGGATCCTCGGTCGCGAGCAGCCGGTCGAGCCAGGCGCGGGTGGTGGTGATGGTCGCGTCGGCGGTCACGTCGGCACTGCCGTCGATCGGCCGGTTGTGCAGCACGCCGTTGGACAGCTCCAGCAGGTGCCGTTCGTCCCGGTCGGTCAGGTGGAGCAGGGTCGTGCCGGTCAGCTCGGCAGCATCGGGGTGCTCGAGACGCACGGCGAGGTAGTCGAGGATGAGACCGGTGGGCATCGCTGCGATGACGTCGGGCGAGTCGGTGGTCGGGGTGGGCAGCACGACGACCCCATCGCGCAGCTCCTTCGCGCCGGTGAGGTAGAAGTTGCGCCAAGGGCCCGACTCGGCCTGGTAGCCGAGCTGGGTCAGGGCGTCGGCGAGCAGCTGGCGAGCCTCGACGTGGTCGGGGTCGGCGAACACGACGTGCTTGACGACCTCGGCGACCCAACGGTCGTCGCCGGCCTCGTGGTCGGCGCGTGCCCGCTCCAGGACCGCATCGGCGCCACCCATGTAGGCCACGTACCGCTCGGCGGCGGCGACCGGCGGGTGAGGGTGGAGGGTGGCAGGGTTGCCGTCGAAGAACCCGAGGTAGCGCTGGTAGATCGCCTTGACGTTGTGGTTGACCGACCCGTAGTAGCCGCGCGACGCCCAGGTGCTGGCCAGCGCGGGCGGGAGCTCGAGCTGCTCGGCGATCTCGAGCATGGTCTCGCCGCGGTTCGCGAGGCGAAGGGTCTCGTCGTGGAGGTAGCGGTAGGTGTCCCGCTGTGAGCGCAGCAGCGACAGTGCGTCGTCGTGCCCCCAGGTCGGCCAGTGGTGCGACGCGAACACGAGGTCGGTGTCGGCACCGAACCGGGCGATGATGGCGTCGATGGCCTTGGCCCACGCGAGCGCGTCGCGGACCTGCGCACCGCGCAACGTGTAGAGGTTGTGCTGGACATGGGTGACGACCTCCGCGGTCCACAGCGCCCGCCAGGCCGGGAGCAGGAACACGAACTCGGCCGGCGCTTCGGTCTCGGGCGTGTAGAGGGTCCGTAGCTCCACGCCGTCGAGCACGATGGAGGTGTCGCCGTGGCCGATCAGGTCGGTCGGCTGGAGCAGCCCGAACGTGCCGGTGGAGGTGGTCTTGCCGAGTCCGGCACCGATCTGGCCGGTGGGTGAGGGAGGCAGCAGGTTGCCGTACATGTACGACGCGCGGCGCGTCATCGCGTTGCCGGCCATCACGTTCTCGCTGACGGCCTCGAAGGTGAAGCCCTCCGGCGCGACGATCCGGACGCGGCCCGCGGTGACGTCCTCCGGCGTGCACACCCCACGGACCCCGCCGAAGTGGTCGGCGTGGCTGTGGCTGTACACCACGGCGGTCACGGGGCGTCGTTCGACGTGGGTGTTGACCAGCTCGAGGGCGGCGGCAGCCACCTCGGCGGTGATCAGCGGGTCGAGCACGATCCAGCCGGTCTCGCCGCGGACGAAGCTGACGTTCGACAGGTCGAGGTTGCGGACCTGGTAGATGCCGTCGACGACCTCGAACAGCCCGCTGAAGCCGTTCAACCGTTCCTGCCGCCACAGGCTCGGGTTCACCGTGGCCGGTGCCTCGCCAGCGACGAAATCGAACTTCCGGGCGTCCCAGACGGTGCGCCCGTCGGCTGCGGTCACGCGGTCCGGTAGGGGCGCCAGCAAGCCTCGCTCGGCACGCCGGAAGTCGTCGGCGTCGTCGAAGGGCAGCGAGGTGCGTAGCGCGGTGTTGGCCGCGGTCGTTGCGGGGGTGGGCTCGTTCACGGTTCGACGTCTCCGGGTCAGATGTCGATGAAGGGGACGCGGGGTGTCGCGAAGAAACCGCTGACACGCCGTCGCTCGTCCATCGCCATAGGGCTCGCCCCATCGTCACACCGAGAGACCGCCGGCTCGCCACCCCGACCGGGTGAGCACGCTGACCGGGTCGTCGCCGACGTCGGGTCGGTCAGGCCGATCGCGGCACAGGCGGTGGCGGTGGCGGGGGCGGGGCTACGGGAGGTGGCGGCGCAGGAGGTGGCGGGAGCGAACCTTCCGGCGGCGTCGCGCCCGGTCGTGGCCCGCTCGGCAGCGACGCGCGGCATCGCCGGTCGTGCCCATCTGCGGGTAGCGCCACCACGAGCCGACGAACGTCGCCGCGACCACGACCACCACGATCGACAACGACAGGATCAGCGACCCTCCCGCGCGGCGCGCGGTCGAGCCGATCTGTGGGCCGAGTACCGCGACGAGACCGACGTGAAGCGGAACCATCCGCAGGTACGCACGTCCGGCCAGCGCGGTGGTCTTCTCCGCGAGGTGGGCGTACTCGTCCTCGGCGACCCATCGCCAGTCCCAACCCCATCGGGGTGACCGCGACCGCGGTGCGAGCCATCAGGGCGACGAAGCCGGACAGCGTCAGCGACCCCACCCCGGCCGTGAGTCCGTACACCAGCGTGAACACGCCGGGCCCGAACATGAACGCGCCGTAGTGCACCGTGAAGAGCCCAGCCGTGAACCGCGCGGCAGTCTTGCCCGGTCGGCGTTGGCCGCTGCCCATCTCCGGCCAGCGGTCGGCTGACGCCGGAGGCGTGGCGGCCGTCGCCGAACGGTGAGCGGCCGCCTGCACACCCGCTCCAGAAACGGACCCGTCGGGGTCAGGCGGTCGCGGCGTGCACGGCGTAGAGCCGCAGGGTCGCCGGTCCCCGGTTGTGGACGTTGTGGCGGGTCCCCCGTGGGATGTAGACGACGCTGCCGGCCCGCACCGGCATCCGCTCGCCGTCCACCACGGCCTCGCCCGAACCGGCCAGGACGAGCAGTGTCTCGTCCGCGTCCGCGTGCGTCTCTGCGCCGATCTCCCCGCCCGGCGGGACCATGACCACGTCGACGTGGGCTTCCGGTCCGGCCACGACCTCACGGCGCAGCGCGAGGCTCGCCGCGTGGTCGGTCTCGATCACCTCGAGGGTGGCAGCATCCATGCGTTCGTCCTTGTCTCGAACATGCGAAAGCGACGGGCCCGATGGGCCCGCCGCGGTGTCCTGTCGTCCGCGCGCCGCTGGTCCTCCGACCGGCGCCGCGCCGCTCGCTCCCCGAGCGCTGCACCCCCTGCCACCTCTGCTGCGGCGCTCGTCGACCTGCACCCCCGGTATCGCCTCGTCCTCCTGGACCGACGGGTCCCCCACCGACGACTCCTTCTTCCGCCAGGGTGTGCTAGC
>SLMP01000105.1 GCA_007133465.1 Nitriliruptoraceae bacterium
AAGAGGGGGCGGTCGTCGTGGGGGTGGGGTGGGGGTGGGGGGGGGTGGGGTGAGAGCCCTCGTATCTGGCGTGCCCGGTCGCTGAACGCCCTGTCGACGCCGGTCGGCAGCCTCGACGTCTCGGATCCGGGTGGCCCGCCACCGGGTGGTCGGTTGCCGGCGGGTGGTCGGTTGCCGGCGGGTGGTCGGTTGCCGGCGGGTGGTCGGTTGCCGGCGGGTGGTGGGTGGGTGCCGGGGGGTCGCCAGGTGGTGGGGATGGTGGTGATGCGCAGGCCGGTGCGGGGGTGGGTCCAGGTGCGGCGTCCGTCGCCGGTCTGGGTGGCTTTCCAGCCGGCCTTCTCTTCGTCACGGTTGGTGGAAGCGCACAGGGGGCCGGTGTTGTCGATGTCGGTCGACCCGAACGGGTCGCGGTCGTCGAGTGGCCACCAGGGTCGGGCGTGGTCGATGTCGGCGCCACGTGCGGGGCGGTCGCACAACGGTTCGCTGCAGGTGTCGTGGATGGCGAGGATGGCATCGGCCATCCAGCCGGGCGCCTGCCGGGTGGCGCGTGCGACGCCGACGACCTGACCTTGGTCGACCACGATCAGGCGTAGCTCGGCGCGTTGGTCGAGCAGCCGTCTGGCGGCAGCCGTGGATAGTTTGAGGTGCCCGCCGGTCAGCCGGGTGAGCAGATCGGCGGGCAGCCGGCCGAGCGTTTCGAGCTGGATACGGGCCAGCAGCTTCACCGGCGGCAACAACCCACCCGGCACCCCACCCCGCAACCCCGGCTGCGCGGCACCACCGTCAGCCACACCCGCACCGTCACGGTCGCCAGCGCCATCGCCGCCGCCAGCGCCATCGCCGCCGTCAGCGTCGTTGGCGGTCGTGCCTGGCGCCGCGCTGGTGTCGTTGTGGGCGGCTGCAGGGTCCGCTGTAGCCGCGGCGTGAGAGCCGCCGGCGTCAGCTGCAGGCACCGGACCGGCGTCGTCGTCGCGGAGCAGGCGGGTGAGCAGGTTGTCGGCCCGCGCGCCGCTGCTGCCCCCGGGGTGGTCGAGCTGCTCGCGGATGGGGGCGGTGGCCTCGTCGAGGATCGCCAGGCCTGCGGCGCCGTACTCGCCGCCGAACCGTCCACCGGTACGCAGCAGGTTGGGTTGGAGATACAGCGTGTTACGCACCGGTTCGGTCTCCTCCCGCGAGATCGTCGGGGCGAGCTCGCAGATGGCCCGGCGGGTCTGATCGATCAACACGTCCGGATCCGCCCCCACAAGCTCGGCCACCAGCCGGGTGAGCAGCATGTCGAGTTCGACGTCGATGGCGACCGGGGCGTCACGCAACACGATGCCAAGGCCCCGCAGCTGCGCGAACGACACCCGCCCGTCTGCCACCGCACCCCGTAGCGTCGGGAACCGGTCGATCAGCCGGGCCAGACGCAGCAGCAGCCGCCGGTCCAGCCGGGTCTGACGGCACACGATCGCCAGCCAATGCTCCACCGGCACCCCGGTCGCCTGCGCCACCTCGTCGCAGGCGAGCAGCCGCGACACCCCCACCACCGCCTCCAACAACCGCCGTTCCGCACCGTCGATCGCCGCCAACACCCCCGCCAGCTCCGGCACCTCGGCCAACACCGGCAATCCGAACGGCGGCCCCTCGCTCGTCACGGCCCGACCGTCCACCGACGGCTGCGCCGCCGCGGGGTCGTAGCCGCCGCGGCCCTCGGCAGCGACCGACGGGAGCGCAACGCGATGTGCCCCGGAACGGAGGGTCGCCCAGCTCGGTAGCGGGTAGGTGTCCATGAACCGTAGGGAACCAGGGGGGTGTGACATCACCCCTGGAATCGTCATGCCTCACCATTGACCGGAAGGGTTCAACATCCCACAGCGGGGTTCGCGACGGTCGTTCCCCGCCGCCGGCGCTACGTCCCGAGACACCGGCGTATGTCCCGAGCCGGCGCACGTCCCGATGTGGTGGGGTCCGACCGGCGCTGCCCGACGCGACCATGGGACACACCACGACCCGACACCCCTACAGCTCGGCGAGGGGCGCGGGCGCGAAGCGCCGACACCTTCGGCGGCACAGCGCTGGAACGTCCCATGGCCCCGGCGGTGAACGTCAGGTGAGCTCGTCGGGGGGTACGGACGTGCGCTGCTCCTCGACCGACTCCGTGGCGGCACGCGCGCCGAGCAGCGTCGCCACCACCAGCAGCGTCATCCCCACGACACCGAAGATCGAGTTGAAGGTCAGGGCGAGGAGGAAGAGCAGCCCCAGGACCCCGAGGCCGATCGACAGCCGCAGGCGTCGCCCGCGGGACCAGCCGCGCATCGGTCGGCGGGCACGGGCCGCGAAACGTGGGTCCTCCGCGGCGAGCCGACGCTCGATCTCCGCGAGGATACGCTCCTCGTGCTCCGACAGCGGCACGTGTTGCTCCCGATGACCGATGGTGAGTCGAGCGTACCCACGGCCCAGGGCCGATGCGAGCGGAGGGGCGCCCGAGCGCACGTGGTTGACTCGCACGAGCGGGGGCCGCGCCCGACCCATCCGCTGCACCGTCTGTCCCGACCCTTTCGGCTGAGCTTCAGCGGCCGACGAACCGGGGTTCGCGACCCTCGAACCGAGCGGTCATCGCCTCCCGCGTATCGGGGCCGGCGAGGCACGCCAGCTGGGTCTCGCGTTCGGTGGCCAACGCCGTGTCACGGTCGGGGCCCAGGTTCTCCCGCAGCAACCTCGGCGCGCGTCGCAGCGAACCCGGCCCGGCCGCCAGCCGCGCCGCGTAGGCGTGCGCCGCACCCTGCGGGTCGTCTGCCGGCAACGCCAGCTCCGCCAACCCCATCGCGAGTGCCTCGTCGGCGGGGACGCGGCGCGCGGTGAGGGTGAGCTCGGTGGCTCGTCCGAGGCCGACCAGGCGCGGCAGCCGCCAGGTCCCGCCGAGGTCGGGGACGAGCCCCCAGCGGGCCTCCAGCACGGAGAGCTCCGCGTCGGGGGCGACGGCCCGCAGGTGGCAGGCCGCGGCCAGCTGGATCCCACCCCCGAAGCAGTAGCCCTCGATCGCCGCAATGGTCGGGACGTCGAGCTCCTCGTAGGCGGTGAAGGCATCCTGCAGCTCGGCGATGAACGCCTCGTCGGGCCCTTGCTGGGCCATCGTCGCGAAGACCGAGACGTCGATCCCGGACGAGAAGGCGCCGCCGCGTCCGGCCACGACCACCGCGCCGACGTCCGGGTCCGCAGCCACCTCGGCGGCCCGCTCCGACAGCTGACGGAACACCTCGAGGCTCATGGCGTTGCGCTTGTCCGGCCGTTCGATGGTGACGTGGGCGACACGCTCGACGACCTCGTAGCTGACGACCTCGTCCATGGCAGCTCCTCCGACAGGGGCGCCCCGGTGAGGGCACGGGACGCGCCAGCCGAGCCTAATGGGAGGGCTACGCTCGCCCCCATCCGGCGCGCCCGCCGCGCTAGCTCCCGCACCGCCGAGGTCCCCGTGCTCGAACGCGAGTGGCTGTCGATCAACGACCCCGCGAACGGCCACCTGCGTTACACCTTCGATGTGTCGTTCCTGCTGTCGTCGTACACGTGCATCTACGGCGCCGGGTGCGAGGGCATCTACCCGGGCGCGCAGGATCCGGCGATCGGTTGCTGTCTGCACGGCGCGTACCTCAACGACGACGATGACGCTGCGGAGCTCGAGCGCATCGTCGCGGAGGATCTCGACGAGACGACCATGCAGTTCCACCGGCAGGCGCGGCGCAAGGGCGTCCTGGCCAAGGACGACGAAGGGGAGGTCCACACGCGGGTCGTGGAGGGCGGGTGCATCTTCTCGAACCGTTCGGGGTTCCCGGCCGGCGAGGGCTGCGCGCTGCACCACCTCGCGATGCGCCACGGCGAGCACCACATGACCTACAAGCCGACGGTGTGCTGGCAGGTGCCGCTGCACCGGACGATCGACGAGCAGGTGGCGAACGACGGCACCACGCTCGAGGTCCACACGATCGCGGCCTTCGAGCGTGGGCATTGGGGGGACGGCGGGGCGGACTTCGATTGGTGGTGCCTGGACGACGACGTCGCCTTCGTGTCGAGGCATCCCGTCTACCGCACGATGGCGGCGGAGCTGTGTGCGATGGTGGGCGAGGAGGTCTACGCGGAACTCGCGGCGTACCTCGACCGCCGACGCAAGCAGTCCGGCCGCGTGACGTTCCTCCCGCTCGTCTAGCCGTCGTCTAGACGGACCCGGGCTGTCCGGCAGGGCTGGCGCCGGCGGGGCCGGTGTCGCCGGCGTCCCCGTCGGACGGCACCTGGCGGTCCTCCCGGGTCGGTGACGGCGCGGCCTCGTCGGGGTCGTCGAGGAGGGCCGCGAACGACACGCCGCGACCGCCGAAGCGGGCCGCGGCACGGTCGGCGACCCGGTCGAGGTCCTCCCACCTCGGGTCGTCGGCGAGCAGCGGGTCGTCGACGACGGCCGTGGGGTCCCCCCCGAGGCTGAGCTGCCGGGCGCCGTCGCCGTCGCCGAGGTTCGACACGCCGACGCCGAGCAGCCGGATCCGGGCGCGCTCGAGCCGGAGCCCGTCGAGCAGCCGGGTCGCCACGACGACGAGGTCGTGGGTGCGGTCCGTGGGCCCGGGCAGGGTGCTGGAACGGGTCACGGTCTCGAAGGAAGCGAAGCGGACCTTGAGCGTGACCGTGCGGCCGGCGATCCCGGCCCGACGCAGCCGCCGGCCGACCTTCTCCGCGAGCCGGAGGACCTCGCGGCGGAGCTCGTCGGGGTCGTCGACGTCCTCGAGGAAGGTCTCCTCGGCGGAGACCGAGCGCGCCGGCTCCTGGGGGGTGACCGAGCGGGGGTCCTCGCCGCGGGCGAGACGGTGCAGTTGGCCGCCCATCGCCTCGCCGACGATGCGTTGGAGCGTGGTCAGGTCGCTGTCCGCCAGCTGGCCGACGGTTCGGAAGCCGTAGCCTGCGAGTCGCTCGACGGTCTTGGGTCCGGCACCCCAGAGGTCGCTCACCGGGAGGGGGCGGAGTCGCGCGCGGACCTCGTCCGCCCGCCAGTGCAGCAGGCCGTCGGGCTTGGCCTTGCCGGACAGCAGCTTGGCCACCGACTTCGTCGGCCCGACACCGACCGAGCACGGCAGGTCGAGCTCGGCTCGGACTCGGCTCCGGATCTGCTCGCCGATCGCTGGCGGGGCGCCGAACAGACGGACCGCGCCGGCGACGTCGAGGAAGGCCTCGTCGAGCGACAGCGGCTCGACCAGTGGGGTGAAGGAGGCGAGGATGGCCATGACCTGCCGGGACACCTCGCGGTACTGGTCGAAGCGGTTGCCGACCACCACGAGGTCCGGGCACAGCCGGCGGGCGCGCACCATCGGCATCGCACTGTGGACGCCGAAGCGGCGCGCCTCGTAGGACGCGGCGGCGACGACCCCGCGATCGCCGGCGCCGCCGACCACGACGGGGCGGCCTCGCAGGGCCGGGTCGTCCCGCTGCTCCACGGAGGCGTAGAAGGCGTCCATGTCGACGTGGAGGATCGGCTCGGGATGCCGTCGCACCGCGCCTCCACCTCCCCGCCCACGGACGCCCGCCGGAGGGTGCGGCGAACGTTCGTTCGAGCGGCATCGTACCGGCCGCCCGTCGCGCTTGGCAGCGTCCGTGAACGCTCCCTAACGTTGGTCATTCGCTTGCCGCGGCCCGTGCACCTCGCCGCCCCCACCGTGCACCGCGCCCCGCGATGCGCCGTACCGCGCCCGCACCGCGGCTGCTCCCCCGCCACCTCGCCGGAGTCCCCCGTGCCCATCACCACGACCCCCGACCACGTCGCCGTCGCCGTCCCCTCCATCGAGGAGGCGGCCGGCCGGTGGCGCGACGAGCTCGGCGGGCGGTGGGTCGGCCCGCCGTTCCCCATGCCCGGGCCGGGGTTCCAGACCCGGCAGCTGCGCTTCGCCGGCGGCGCGAAGCTCGAGCTGCTCGAACCGATGCACGCCGACGGGTTCGCCGCCCGGTTCCTCGACCGCTACGGCGCCCGCATCCACCACGTGACGCTGAAGGTGCCCGCGCTGCTGCCGGCGCTCGCGCAGCTGGAGGAGGAGGGCATCGAGTCCGTCGACGTGTTCGCCGAGGGTGACCTGTGGCACGAGGCGTTCCTGCGTCCTCGGCAGGTCGGCGGCCTCTTGGTGCAGGTGGCGTGGTCGAGCCGGACCGACGAGGAGTGGACGGAGCTGACGGGCGGCACCGTGGAGCCGCCCGCACCGGACGCAGCCAGGCTGCTCGGCCCGACGCTGCGCCACCCCGACCTGGAGGCCGCGGCTCGGGTCTGGTCCACGCTCGGCGCACAGGTCGACCGCGAGGCGGACGGGCTGCTGCGGGTCCGGTGGGACGACGCGCCGCTCGACATCCTGATCGAGCAGGGCGAACCGGCCGGCCCGCACGACCTGCGTCTGGCTGGCGGACCGGCGCTACCGGCGGATCCGACCTGCTACGGCCCGGCGACGATCGCGGCCGGCTGAAGCCGGACCGACGGGGTCAGGCGATGCCGACGAGGTCGAGCGCGTGGGTGAGGCGCTCCGCGACCGGGACACCCGCCGCCTCCAGTTCCGCTCGGGGGTGCGAGCCACCGTCGTAGAGCACGCAGGCGGCGCCGACCTCCGTGGCGGCCGCCGCGTCGTCGAGCGCGTCCCCGATCACGACGACCGCCGCCGGGTCCCGGCCGACACCGCCGGGCAGCCGGTCGAGGTGCGCGGCGAGGTAGGGCGCCTTGTGCCCGCCAGCGGTACCGCGGAGCCCGTCCACCCGGACGAAGTGCGCCGCGATGTCGAGGCGGTCGACGAGCGGGACCAGCTCGTCGTGCCGCCACATCGACAGCAGCGACTGGGTCCGCCCCGCCGCAGCCGCCCGCCGCAGCGCGAGCTCGGCGTCGGCGGCGAGGGCCGCGTGCGCGAGCGCCTCGCGGTAGCCCCGGTGGTAGAGGTCGTCGAGCGCCTCCCACTCGTCCGGGCCGATGGCCCGCCCGAACAGCCGCTCGTAGAACACCTGCACCGGACGGGTGTACATCCGCTGGTAGGTCACGAGGTCGACCCGCGGCAGTCCCGCCGCGTCGAGCACGGCCCCGAGCCCCTCGAGGACCAGGTGCTGGTCGTCGAAGAGCGTGCCGTTCCAGTCCCACACGATGTGTCGCATGGGTGCGCAAGGTACCGGGGCGCACCGGACGGACCCGGCGGTGAGGCGTGGTCAGGCGGAGGGCGGCCGGCCGCCGGCCGCGGGGGCGACGCGGTAGGTGGACACCGAGACCGACACCGTCACGGGCAGCGGGCTCGGCAGGCGGCCGATCGACCGGGTGAGCTCGTCCGGGTCGCGGTGGTGGGCGGACGGTCCCATCGCGACCATCGACAGGACCTCGTCGGGCGTGAGGTGGCGGACGTCCTCGACGGTGTCGCGGGCGACCCGGACGGCGACGCCCGACAGGTCGTCGTCGAGCGCCTGGTCCTTGCTCGGCGGCACCCGGAGGAGGTCGAGCGCCGATACCAGGGGGTCGAGGTGGCGGACGGTCGGGCTGACGAAGACCAGCACCCCACCGGGCCGGAGGATGCGATGGAGCTCGCCGACGTCGCGGGGCGCGAAGACCACCAGGGCCGCGGCGGCCGCGCCGGTCCGCACGGGGAGGTCCTGCCAGGCGTCGGCCACGACGGCGCCGATGCGCTCGTGGGCACGGGCGGCGCGGCGGGCCGCGTACTTCGACAGGTCGACCGCGAGGCCCGCAGGTGCGTCCGTCGCCTCGAGCACCGCGGCGAGGTGGCGCCCGGTCCCCGCCCCGACGTCCACCACCGTGCCGTGCACCCCCTCGGGCGCCGACGCGCGGACCGCGGCGACGATCCCGGCCGTGATCGCGTCGTGATGACCGGCGGCCTGGACGCGCTCACGCGCCGCGACCATGGCCGCGGTGTCCGCCGCGGCCGGAGCCGGTCCGACGAGGAGGTTGACGTACCCCTGACGGGCGAGGTCGAACCGGTGACCGACGGGACAGGCGAGCGCCCCGTCCGTGAGCGCGAGCGTCGGCTCGCCGTGCGGACACCGCAGGTCACCGACGACGTGCGACAACACCATCCACCTCGACCAGCGATCAGCGATCAGCGACCAGCGACCAGCGACCAGCATGGCACGTGTCAGGCGCCGTTCCCCGCCCATCGGTTGCGCGGGCGCTCGCACGTGCCGCATGCTGGGGGCAGGAGGACGTGGTGACCAGGACCCGCACGATCCGGCGACCGACGAAGGTGCCGCCACCGCACGTGTCCCCGGCGGAGCAGCGCCGCGCCGTCCAACGGGCGCTGCTGCTCCACGGCGTCGTGCTGGCGGTGCTCGCCGGCGTGCTCGCGGTCGTGTGGTCCGTCCGCTTCGTCCCGAACGAGGACCATCCGGCCGCGTTGGAGGCGGTCGCGGCGCTCGACGCCCGGTTCGCGGACTGGCGCGCCGACGAGCTCACGCTGGACGAGGAACCCACCGAGCTGGGCGACGGCGTGGTCGGGGCGCGGCACGCCCGCAGCATCGGCAGCGACCGCTGGGTGCTGGTCGCGCCCGGCGGCACCCGGTGCTACGCACTGTGGTGGGACGATGCCGGCGTCCGACGGGCGCGCACGCTGGCGGTCGGGCTGCCGTGTGAGCCGACGGCCGAGGTGACCTCGCAGCGGCTCGTGGACATCGATCAGGCGGCGCAGGCCCGGCTGGACCCGACGGCGCCGTTCGACTGGTCGCCGCTGATCCCGGATGCCGAACGGTTCCGGCTCTGGTTCCTGCCCGCCATGATCGTTGGTCTCGCCCTGATCCTGTCCGTGCTGGTGCGCGCGAGCATCGTCCTCATCACCCACGACCCCACGGGCAAACGTCACCTGCGCTCCTGAGCGCCGACACCCGGGCCGCTGGACGCGCACGACCACGCTGCCGGAGCTGGCGGCGGTGGCGGTCGAACGCTTCGGCGGCTGACCGTCAGCGGCTGCCGCGGCCGAACTCGCTCGCGTTGATCCCGGCCGGCCGGCGGACGTCCAGCCGCTCGTGCGGCGCCGGGGTGCCGGTCTCCGCGAGGGCCTGGTCGAGCCAGCCCTCCTGCCACGCCCGCCACAGCCGGGACAGGTCCCACGCGCGCGTGCCGGCGACCGTCGCGCCGAGCCTGCCGCGCCGGGTGACCCGCCCCTCCGCGACCACCAACCAGGCGTGCAGCACGGTCCAGGCAGTGTCGGGCAGGTTGCGCTCGAAGTAGGTGATCTGGGTCGTGCCGGTCCGGTCGTCGAGCGACAGGAACAGCACCCGCTGCCCGGAGCGCTGCGCCGGCGACTGCACCGCGACCTTGACCCCGGCGACCCGCACCCGGGTCTGGGTCGGGATCGACGGCAGGTCGCAGGCACGGGTGATCCCGAGCACCTCCAGCAGCGGCTCGTAGAACGACACCACGTGCCGGGACACGTCGAGCCCGGTGACGGCGAGCTCCTCGCGCACGCGGTCGGACGCACGGTCGTCCGGCAACCGCGGGACGTGGTCCGCGTGCAGGTCGAGGGCGGTCTGCTCCACCTCGGCCGTCGGGCCGTCCCCGCGCCGGCGCGGCTTCCGGTCGCGCCACAACTCCTCGACGGTCAGCTTGAGCGCCCGCCGGCCGGCCGGTCCCCCACGCCGGCCGACGCCGGCGACCTGGTCGAACGCGCCGGCGGCGGTGAGCCCGACCGCGGTCGGGGACGACAACCCGCCCCGCTCGCGCAGGTCGGCCAGCGACGTGAACGGACGGCCCGCGAGCAGCGCGGCCACCTCGGCGTCCGTGATGCCGGCGACGTCCTGCAACCCGACGCGGACGGCGTAGCGGTAGCCGCCGCCGGCGTCCCCGCCATCCATCCCGGTCGGCGGGACCGGGTCGTCGGCGTCGGCGGGCCAGGTCCAGCCGGGGGGCAGCAGCGGCGCCGGGTCCTCGCCGCGCTGGCGCGCGGTGACCGCCGGGCGCAGGCCGAGCAGGTGGTCGGCGAGGCCGCGGTCGACCACCTCGACGGTGTAGGGGCCGATCGAGCGGTTCACGTCCGGGGGCAGCACCGCGACGCCGAACAGCCGGCACTCGTCCAGGATCATCCGCCGCGGGTACATCCCCGGGTCGTGGGTCAACAGGCCGGCCGTGAATTCCGGGAACAGGTGCGCCTTCATGAACGCGGACCGCTCGGTCGGGACGGCGAACGCGGCGGCGTGGGCCTTGCAGAACCCGAACGACGCGAACGAGGTGAGCTGGCCCCACACCCGCTCGGCGTCCTCGTGGGCGATCCCGCGGTCCTGGGCACGGGCGAGTACCCAGCCGCGGATCGCCGGGTGCTTGCGGTCGTCGGCGAGCTGCCGGCGCAGCAGGTCCGCGTAGGCGAGGTCGCAGCCGGTCAGCGCCGCGAACACCCCCATCACCTGCTCGTGGTAGACGATCACGCCGTGGGTCTCCGCGAGCACCGGGGCGAGCGCCGGGTGGACGTAGGTGGTCGGCTCCTCGCCGTGCCGGCGGGCGACGTAGGGGGTGACCATGTCGGCCTTCACCGGGCCGGGCCGGAACAGCGAGATCTCCGTGATGAGGTCGCCGAACCGGTCGGGCTGCAGGCGGCCGAGCAGCTCGCGCTGGCCGGGCGACTCGATCTGGAAGATGCCGACCGAGTTGGCCGAGCGGATCAGCCGGTAGGTGGCCGGGTCGGCGTGCGGGACGGCGTCGAGGGAGAAGCGTCCGGCCGCGTCCCGTCCCGGCAGGGCCGGGTCGGGTTCGCGGGTCGGCGGCGGGGCGCCCGGCACGTCGAGCGTGCCGTTGACGAGGTCGAGCCCGTGGCGCATCGCGGAGAGCATCCGCACCCCGAGCACGTCGAGCTTGAGCAGGCCGAGCGCCGCGACGTCGTCCTTGTCGAACTGGCTCATCGCGTAGCCGTGGGCGGAGCGCTCGAGCGGGGTGCGGGTGGTCAGCGCGGCGTCGCCGAGCAGGATCCCGCACGGGTGCATGGCGACGTGGCGGGGGAAGCCGTCGATCCGCTCGACGATGTCGAACAGGGTGGCGAGTTGGCCGGCGTCGAGGTTGGAGCGGGCGAGCTCCGGCAGGTTCGCGACCACCCGACGGACGTCGCGGGCCCGGGCGTGGGTGAAGCTGGTGGCGATCATGCCGAGCTCGTCGGGCGGCAACCCGAGCACCTTGCCGACCTCCCGCACCGCCATCCGCGCCTGGAAGGTCTCGAACATCGCGACCGTGGCCGTGCGCTGCTCACCGAACCGGGCCATCACGAGGTCGTAGACGTCCTCGCGCCGGTGGGACTCCACGTCCAAATCGATGTCGGGCAACTCGTCGCGGTACGGGTTCATGAACCGCTCGAACGCGAGGTCGTTCGCGACCGGGTCGACGTCGCTGATCCGCAGCGCGAAGCACACCAGGCTGCCCGCCGCCGACCCGCGGCAGGCGACCAGCACGCCGAGCTCGCGGACGTCCTCCACGACCGCTGCCACCGCCAGGAACAGATCGTGGATCCCGAGCCGGTCGACCATCGCGAGCTCACGTTCGAGGCGTGCCCGCAGCTGCGGGGTGATGCGGTCGTAGCGGGCCGCCACGCCCTCCCAGCAGCGCCGGTGCAGCTCCCCCGCCGCCGCCTCCGGTGACAGCCCGGACAGGCGCGGGACGGTCAGCCCGCCGATGCCGAGGTCGACCTCGCACGAGGTCGCGAGCGCGTGCGCGGCGGCGAGCAGGTCGGGCCGCTCCCGGAACCGGTCGTGCTGGTCGGCGGCGGTGGTGAACCACGCCTCGGCGGTGGTCCGACCGAGGTGGCGGGTGCCGAGTGGGACCTGCTGGCGGATGCAGCGCAGCACGTCGGCGAGCACGACGTCCTCCCGGGTGAGGTAGCGGACGTCGTTGACCGCGACCGCACGCACGTCCAGCCGGGCGGCGAGCTCGAGCGTCCGACGGATCCGCACGTCGTCACCCGGCTCGCCGTCGTCGTGACCGCGCCCACCCCGGCCGGTCCGCCGACCGCCGGGCGCCACCCCGTGGCTGCGGACGCCGAGCACCACCCCATCACGTCCGAACACCTCGAGCCAGTGGCGCACCTCGTCCTCGGCAGCGTCGAGGTGGCCGCGTGCGAGCAGACGACCGGCCGGCGCGTCGGCGCCGAGCACCGCGACGACGCCACCGGACCCGGCCGCCGTCCCGAGCTGCGCGAGCGGCAGGTGCGGGTCGGACCGGGCGGTCGCGTGGGCGGCGCTGACCGTGCGGCACACCTCCCCGTAGCCCGCCTGGGTCCGGGCGAGGAAGGTGACCCGTGGGGCGTCGTCCTCCAGCCACGCCGGCCCGCGGCCGGGCC
>SLMP01000006.1 GCA_007133465.1 Nitriliruptoraceae bacterium
CAATTAACCGGCCCTCGGGGGTGTGTCAAGGGTGCGGTCACCGCTCGGTGGCCGTTGGAGGTGTCGTTCGAGGCTGTCGATGACCCGTTGGTGGCGGGCGGCTTCGGAGGTCCAGCCGCGGTCCTTGGCGTCGTCGCGAAGCGTGTGGATGTCGGCGAGCTGGTCGGCGATCGCCGGGGCGAACTCGGGGCTGGTGGTGAAGCTGGGGCAGGTCTCGCAGATGTTGGCGTAGGCGCAGGCCTCGGCGACGAGTTCGCGGGAGCAGTAGCCGTTCGCGGCGCGGGTCTTGAGCATCTCGGCGTTGAGCCACTGGACCCGGTCGGGGACCGGAGCTGGCCCCGGCGGTGGGGCGATCGGGAGGAGCTGGCGCATCTTGCCGATGGCCTGGTCGTAGGCGCCCCGCAGGGTGGGTGAGGCGAGCCGGGCGTAGCGGATGGTCATCTCGGGGCTGCGATGTCCGAGCAGTGCCATCAAGGCCTGCAGCGACATGCCGGCGTTGACCAGCGAGGTCGCGTAGGAGTGACGCAGTTGGTGGCTGACCACGCGCAGCGGCTGGCCGTCGGTGCCGGTCAGTGCGGCGGCTGTCACGGCGTGACGCAGCCCGGATTGCAGCCGTGCCGGGCCGAGGTGGCGGCCTCGTTCGACGAACACGAAGTCGGCGAGCCGCCCGTCACGAGGATGTGGGAGGGCACGCTGGTGCTGTCGTTGCTCGAACCAGTGATCGAGGACGTCGAGGGTGGGTGCGTCGAGCGGGACGGCACGTTCGTTGTTGAGCTTGCCGAGCGGGACCCGCAGCCACGACCCGGACGGCCCGTAGTCGACGATGCAGTCGAGCTCGAGGTCGAGCAGTTCTCCGATGCGTAGGCCCGTGCCGCGCATCACGGCCAGTCCGGTGCGTGCGAACGGGTCGGTGAGGTGGGCGACGGCGGCCATCACGGCGGCGTCGACATCGGGCGGCAGCGCGCGGGGCAGCAGTTCGGGCTGGTGGGGGATGTCGGTGGGGAACACCAGCCGTCGTGATGGTGACTGGGCCCAACCCCAGGCGGCGATGTCGTCAAGGAAGGTCCGCAGGGTGATGACTGCGTGGGCGATGGTCGACGGGCCGACCTGGTGGACGCGGTCCTGGCTGCCACGGCCGGACCGGGTCGCGGTCCAGGTCATGAACGCCTCGATGTGGCTGCGTTCCAACTGGGCGGTGCTGGCCAGCTCGGGAAACCGGGCGCTGAGGAACTCACCGAAGATCGCCAGTGCGGAGGTGAGCTTCTCGATCGTCTTGGGGCGCAGCACGGCGGCTCGGGCGTCGATGTAGGCGAGCAGGGTGCGGCGGATCTCCGGTGCGGCCACCACGGCCAGCCGGGCCTCGCGGGTTGCGCGACCCCCGCCGCGGCGACGCACCGCGGGCGCATCGATGATCCGGGCTTCGAACAGCAACTGCCGCAGCCCGAACACGTAGCTGGACCAGCCACGACGCATGTGCGTGGACAGCCGCTGGGTGGTCGCAACCGCCGCGTCGAGAGCGTCGAGATCCTCGACCGTGAGCTGCGATGGAGCCCGTCCAGTGAACGCGACCGCCATGGGAACGGCGCTTCGCAACCACGCGGTGGCGGTCTGGTTGGGCACTCCCAGACGGCCCGCAGCCGCGGACAGCGCAGCCACGTCGTCGGGGAACAGCCCGACGGTCCAGCGGGCCATGCTGTGACCGAAGTTCTTCGCGAACAGCAAGTCGGCATCAGCGCGGCAGGCCCCGGTGAGGATCGCGAACCCGACAAACGGCCAGGTCCCCGGCCGTCGCCGCCGCAGCTCCACCAGCCGGGCATCCAGCCCGTCTGCCATCCACACGTCCAGATCTGGGTGATCGCCGAGGAACTCGCGTGCGGCAGCGACGCGTTCACGCCGCCAGCTCGGCGCCCCGCCAAGCAGATGCTGATGCTCGACGTAGTCCTCGAGCAGCCCGGCCGGGCCGGCTGATGCCAGCAGAGTGACGCTCATCGGTCCATCCTCGCCCGGGCGGCTACGAACTCGGCAGCCAGCCCGTCAGCCGATAGGTGGATGTAGCGGGCGGTGGTCTCGGGCGAGGCGTGCCCCATCAACTCGCGCAGCACCAACAGGTCGATCCCTGCCGCCGCGAGCTCGGTGCCGTAGGTGTGACGAAGCCGGTGCGGACGCACCCGCCGTGCTCCGGAACGCTGCCGGTGCAGGCGGAAGATCTTGCGCATCCCGGCCTCGGTCATCGCTTGCCCCGTGGTCGGGCCGCGCAGCACCACGAAACACTCGGGCGTGGCGCAGCCCGCTGGACGTTCCTCACGCAGATAGGCGGCGCACTCGGCGAAGAACGCGCGCTCGACCGGCACGATCCGTTCCCGACCGCCCTTGCCGATCACCCGGACACGTCCCAGGCCCATGTCGACATCGGCAAGACGCAGCGAGCGGACCTCACCCGCCCGCAGACCGCCCAGCACCATCGCGAGCACGACCGCCCGATCGCGGTAGGTCAACAGATCTGCGAGGAACCTCGACACCTCGTCGCCCTCGACGCTCTCAGGCAGCCGATCCGCTTGCCGCACCAGCCGACCACCACCCCGCGGCCGTCCCGGACCGACATGGCCCAACATGCCGCGCGGTGGGGTCCGCAGCCCGTTCGCGCGACGGGCTGCCGGGACCGGATTCTCGGCCAGCACACCGGCCATAACCTGATGTTCGAACAGCCCCCGCACCGCGCTGATTCGCCGGTTCATCGTCGCGGGCGCCGGCCCCGTTCGCGCCAACGCGACAACCTTGCCGCCCGCACAGCGTTGCCGCGGCTGCTGGAGCTGCTGCCAGTCGAGATAGGCGAACAGGTCGCTCGGCACCACCTCACCCAGCGCCAGCTTCCGCTCCTCAAGGAACGACGCGAAGTTCGCGACGTCGAAGGCGTAGGCCCGCACCGTCGCCGGCGAGTAGCCCCGCGCCCCGAGATGTCCCAAGAACGCGTTCGCTGCCCCAACGGTCGCGCCCTCCCCGACAAGACGATGGCCCTTCGACGTGCGCACGACCCGAACACCCATCGGCGCCTCCAGACTCCGGACCACGTTGCACTATCCACCCTCGACGGCCACCAGCACGGCAACCCCGACCAGGACCACACCGAGGGCCGGATAACCGATA
>SLMP01000122.1 GCA_007133465.1 Nitriliruptoraceae bacterium
CCGGTGGCGGAGGGGCTGGGGGGCCGATCGGGGTAGGTCCCGATCGGGTTCGTTCGGGGACGCCGTGCGGTTGGGCCGGGGTCGTCAGTCGGTTCGGTCCTGGCGGGCGGCGTCCGCGCCCCGCACCAACGAGGCGTCGGCGCCGGCGGCCGCCCACGCGGCGTCGAGGCGCCGGAAGCGTGCCTGGCTCGGGCGGGTGAGCAGCAGGGCCGCAGCGGCGAACGCCCCACCCACCGCGGCCACCCACGCCGGCCCGAAGACGAACGCGAGGACCGCGGCCAGCGCGACGGTCGCCTCGGCCACCACCGCCTGGAGCACCAGGCGGGTCCGGTACTCCGCGAGCGCGGCGCCGTCGTCGGAGGGCGGGGACGCGGCGAACAGGCGCTCGAGCGCGAGCACCCCGACCACGCCGGCGGCGCCGATCGCGGCGGCCAGGGCGGCGGGCAGGACGGCCGGGAGGGTCGCCGTGGTCGGCGCCAGGAACGTCACGACCCCCGCCAAGGCCAGGACCCCGAGGAACAACACGGCCCACAGCTGCTGGCAGGTCCGCAGGAACGGGCTGGTCGACGCCGACACCTGGCCTCCGGGGGACGACGGCGCGGGACCCCCGAGCGTACGCTCACCGGTGGCCGAGGAGGAACCGTGGTCGCGCCCCTGGACCCGCACCGCGTGCTGGTCGTGACCGCCCACCCCGACGACGTCGACTTCGCCTGCGGTGGCACCGTCGCGCGGCTGGCGGCGCGGGGCGCCGACGTGGCGCTGCTGGTCGCCACCGACGGGCAGACCGGCGGGTTCGACCCCACCGTCCCGCGTGCGGCGTTGGCGGGCATCCGCCGGGAGGAGCAGGCGGCGGCCGCGCGGGTGCTCGGCATCTCCTCGGTGCGCCACCTCGGGCTCGTCGACGGGGAGCTCGAACCCACTCTCGCGCTGCGTCGGGCGATCGCTCGCGAGGTGCGCCGCCACCGGCCCGAGGTCGTGCTCACCTGGTCGCCGGAGCGGGACTGGGACCGCCTGCCCGGGCCGGGTCACCCCGACCACCTCGCCGTCGGTGAGGCCACGGTCCGCGCCGTCTACCCGGACGCCCGCAACCCGTTCGCCTTCCCCGAGCTGCTGGCCGACGAGGCGCTCGAGCCGCACGCCGTCGCGCAGCTGTGGCTGGTCGGTGGACCGGGCAGCGACCACGTCGTCGACGTCACCGCCCACCTCGACACCAAGCTCGCGGCCGTGCGGTGCCACGCGAGCCAGCTCCCCGACCCCGACGCGACCGCGCAGCGGGTGCGCGACTGGCTCCACCACAACGCCGAGGTGGCCGGGCTGCCCGCGGGCCGCGCCGCCGAACGGCTCCGGGTGGTGGCCACGGCGTGACCCCCCCACCCGGACGGTGGTCACGCGCCCCCTTCCCCGACGGTGGTGACGCGCGCCCCCCGCCGGCCGGTCGCCGCCGGATCGCCCGGCCGTCAGGGGTGGGTCTCCTCCACCAGCTCCACGGCCGTCGGTGAGCTCGACCGCTGCGACAGCCAGATCCCGACCCCGATGAGCGCGCCCCCGGCGAGCGCCGTCAACCCGAGCCGCTCGTCGAGGACGAGCGCCCCCGCGACGACCGCGACGAGCGGGATCAGGTAGGTCGTCATCGTCGCGTTCGTCGCCCCGACCCGCTCGATCAGCACGTAGAAGACCAGGAAGGCCAGGCCGGTCCCGAACACCCCGAGCGCGACCACGGCGGCGAGCGCGGACGCGTCCAGCGCCTCGGCGCCCGGCAGGCCGTCGACGACCAGCGCGACCGGCGTCGTGACCGTGGCCGCGGCGATCACCTGGCCGGTCGCGAGGGCGAGTGGCGGCAGGGTGCCGGAGACGTGGCGCTTGGCGTACACGGCGCCGACGGCGTAGAGGACCGTCGCGGCGACGACGGTGGCGACCGCGAGCACCCGGCCGGGCTGGTCGAGGTCACCGGCGACGATCAGCCCGACCCCGCCCAGCGCCAGCAGGAGCCCGACCACCCGGATGCGGGTCATCCGCTCGAGGCCGATCGCGGCGGCCACCAGCAGGGTCGAGGTCGGGACCAGCGCCATGAGCAGGGCCGTCAGCCCCGACGGCAGCTCCTGCTGGGCCCACGCCACGCCGGCCCAGGGCAGCGCGTTGTTGACGCTGCCCAGCACGAACAGGTGGCGCCAGACCCGCCAGCCGCGCGGCAGCGCGCGGCGGCGGGTTCGCAGGATCACCAGCAGCACCACGCCGCCGACGATCGTGCGTGCCGCCACGATCCACAGCGGCGTGAGCCCGTCGAGCGCGAACTCGATGAACAAGAACGACAGCCCCCACATCCCGGAGAGCACGAGCAGCAGCGCGGTCTCGCGCGGGCCGTAGCGTCCCGACGGCCCGGGGCGGGCCGGTGGGGCGGACGGGTGCGAGGACGCGGGCACGCCACGGCTCCGAGGTGTCGGGGGAGGACGCCGCCGGTGCGCCTGCACCTCGCGGCCGCGAAGGCCGGCGCCGGCGCCGACGGCGAGAGCGAGGGCGCGGCGGCCCCGCCGGCACGGTAGCGCGGCTGGTCCTCCGCGACCGGCGCTCCTACCCTCCGCTGGCGCGACGGACGACGGAGGCGGGCGATGACCGAGCGGGCACGGAGGGCGGGGTGAGCGCCGTGGCCGCGACCTCCGCGGCGCCGGCGTGGTTCACGGCCGCGATGGCCGTCGAGCCCGAGGAGGGCTCCGTCGAGGTCGCGGGCGCCCGGGTCGCCTGGCTCGCCTGGGGCGAGCGGTCCGCACCGACCCTCGTGCTCGTCCACGGCGGGGCGGCGCACGCCCGCTGGTGGCGCGCTCACGGACCGTTGCTCGCGGCGCACCACCGCGTCGTGGCGCTGGACCTGACCGGGCACGGGGCGAGCGACCGCCGCGCGGAGTACCGCGCGGAGACCTGGGCGGAGGAGGTGCTGGCCGCAGCGGCGGCAGGCGGTGGCGCGGGCCGGCCCGTGGTCGTCGGGCACTCGATGGGCGGGTTCGTCACGGTGGTCGCGGCCGCGTGCCACGGGGCGGACCTCGAGGGAGCCGTCGTGCTCGACGCCCCGATCCGCCGACCCGACCCGGAGTCGGAGGAGGGGCGCGGCGGCCGGATGTTCCGCTCGCCGAAGGTCTACGCCGACCTCGAGACGGCGGTCGAGCACTTCCACCTCGTGCCACCCCAGCCGTGCGAGCACACGTGGCTGCTCGACCAGGTCGCGCGGGACAGCCTGCAGCGGGTCGCGTCGGGCTGGACCTGGCGGTTCGACCCGCGCATCTTCACGGCGCGGCTCGGCCCCTCCCGCCCGAGCGAGGTCGCCCGCGAGCTGCTCGCGCGGGTGGCGTGCCGCGTGGCGATCGTGACAGGGGCCGAGTCGTCGATCGTCGACGCCGAGGTCCGGGCCTACATGGCGGAACTGCTCGAGGGCTCGCCCGCGGCGGCGGCCGGGATCCCGTTCGTCGAGGTGCCGGCGGCCCACCACCACCTGCTGCTCGACCAGCCGATCGCGACCGTGACCGCGATCCGGGCGGTGCTCGCCACCTGGCGCCCGGTCGGGGCCGCGCCGGCGCCGGTCGCGCCGCGGTAGCCTCGGACCACCCCCCGACCGCGGGGTGCGCGTGCAGGCGCACCGGGACGCGCCCGGGGGAGCTCACAGCTTGCGCAGGTGCACCCGTTCGACGGCGTGGCCGGGTCCCTTGCGCAGGATCAGGTTGGCGCGGGAACGCGTCGGCAGCACGTTCTGGCGCAGGTTCACGCCGTTGATCCGCTCCCAGATCGCGTGGGCCACCGTGTCCGCCTCCTCGTCGGAGAGGTCCCCGTACCGGCGGAAGTAGGACCGGGGGTCGCGGAACGCCGTGTCGCGCAGGCGCCGGAAGCGTTCCACGTACCAGCGGACGATGTCGGCCTCGGCGGCGTCGACGTAGATCGAGAAGTCGAAGAAGTCGGACACGAACACCCGGCGGTCGTCGCCGCCCACGCCCGTCTCCAGGACGTTCAGCCCCTCGACGATCAACACGTCGGGCTGGCGGATCACGACCTTCTCGTCGGGGACGATGTCGTAGGTCAGGTGGGAGTAGACGGGGGCGTGGACCTCCGGTTGCCCCGACTTGACCGCCGCCACGAGCTGGACGAGGGCGCGGGTGTCGTAGGACTCCGGGAACCCCTTGCGCTCGGTGAGACCGCGGCGCTCGAGCTCCGCGTTGCTCAGCAGGAAGCCGTCGGTGGTCACGAGGGTGACCTCGGGGTGGTCCGGCCATCGTGACAGCAGTGCCTGCAGGATGCGGGAGGTCGTCGACTTGCCGACCGCGACCGACCCGGCGACCCCGATCACGAAGGGCACCTTGGCGGCGAGGGAGCCGAGGAAGGTGTCGGTGGCGCGGTGCAGTTCCTGCGTCGCCGCCACGTACAGGTTCAGCAGCCGCGACAGTGGGAGGTAGATGTCGGCCACCTCGTCGAGCGAGATCGCGTCGTTGATCCCTCGCAGCTGGTCCAGGTCGGCCTCGGTGAGCGTGAGGGGGATGGCGCTGCGCAGCCCCGCCCAGTCGCTGCGTTCCAGACCGAGCCAAGGCGACAGGTCCGCACGGTGTGGCACGGGGTGGCTTCCTCCGGGCGCCGGGTCCTCGAGCCCGGCCGCTTGCGGGCGAGCCGGCTCGGCCAGCGTAGTGATGCCGGGCGCCGGGGATCGCGCGGCACGATCGCGCCCGATGGGCGACACTGTGCCCGTCTCGACCCTCGCGTCGACGGCCCGACCGCAGACGACAGGCGGTGCACTGGCACAAAGCGCGACCCCCGACCGGCGCCGGCGGCTGCTGTTGCGCGCCGTCGCGCTGCTGCTCGTGCTCGTCGTCGTGCCGGCGATCGTCGCGGTCGGCTCGGTGACCGACGACCAGCCCCTGGTCGAGGAGGAGCCCGCCCCGCGGACCATCTTCGCCGAACAGCCCGTGCGCGCCGTCGACGCCGAGGCCACCGAGCGCGCCCGGCAGAGCGCGGCGGAGGCCGTCGAGGCGGTGGTGGTCGCCGACCGTGACGCGCAGCAGGCGGTCGTCCGGGACGTGCAGGAGGTGTTCGCGAGCACCCGCTCCGTGCGGACCCCGAGGCTCGCCGACACGGCGGGCGACGCGCCCCCGACCGCCCCGCCGCGTGCCGAGCAGCAGCGCCAGCTCGCGGACCTGCACCCAGAGCTCCCGGAGGCGCTGGTCGCCGACCTCGTGGCCCTGTCGGACGGTGACCTGGACCACGTCGAGCGTGAGACGGTCGCGATCGCGCAAGCGATCGCCCGCCAGGAGCTGACCCCCGACGCCGTCACGACGGGCCTCGACGAGTTGCTGCTCGTGGAGATGGCCCTGCGACCACTTCCCGGCGACAGCGCCGCCACGATCGTGACCCCGTTGCTCGAGCTGCAGGTGCGGCCGACGGTCATCGTCGACCTGGAGGCGACGAGCTCCCAGCGCGCCGCTGCCGCGGCGGCGGTCCCTGAGGTCGCGAACAGCTGGCAGCCGGGGCAGGCGATCGTGCGCGAGGGTCAGATCGTCGGGCGCCTCGAGTACCTCGCGGTGGAGCAGCTCCGCCTCGAGGGCGTGTCGTTCGCGGAGGCGCTGGGGACGGCGGCGCTGGCGATGTTCGTCGTCACCCTCATCGCCCTCGTCTACCTACGCCGGATGCAGCCCCGGGTGTGGGCCAACGAGCGCAAGCTCGTGCTGTTGAGCCTGCTCACCGTGGCGTACGCCGCGCTGGTGGTGGCCGCGTCCGTCCTGGTCGAGGCCTCCTCGATCGGGTGGGCGTACGCCGTGCCGGCCGGGGCGTTCGCCATGCTCACCGCCCTGCTCATCCACCCGGTGGTCGGCATCGCCACGATGCTGCCCGCCGCGATCGTGGCCCTGCTGATCTTCCCGTCCTCTCCGGCGATCGGGTTGTTCGCGGCCGCCGCGGTGCTCGTCACCGTCCCCCTGACCACCAGCATCGCCGCGCGGTCCGACCTGCGGGACGCGACGCTCCGCGCCGGGCTGTCCTACCCGGTGCTCGCCGCGGCGCTCGTGGCCGTGTTCGGTCCCCACGACCAGCTCGTGCCCGCCCTGTCCGCCGGGGCCGTGAACGGCCTCGTCACGGCGATCGTCGTGCAGGGCGCCCTGCCGTTCCTCGAGACCATCTTCCGGCTGCCGACCGTCACCGCCCTGCTCGATCTCAACGCCCGCGACCATCCCCTGCTGCGCGAGCTCGAGTCCAAGGCGCTCGGCACCTACAACCACTCCGTGATGGTCGCCTCCCTCGCCGAGCGGGCCTGCCGGGCGGTCGGCGCCGACCCCCTGCTCGGCTCGGTGGCGGCTCTCTACCACGACATCGGCAAGGTGCGGAAGCCGCATTTCTTCATCGAGAACCAGCAGGGCATCGCCAACCCGCACGACGAGCTCGAACCAGCGGTGTCCGCGGTGGTCATCCAGAACCACGTGGCCGATGGGGTCGAGCTCGCGACGGAGTACCGCCTGCCCCCCGAGGTGGTCGAGTGCATCGGCAGCCACCACGGCACGATGCTGGTCAGCTTCTTCTACGACCGGGCCGTCCGCGCCGCCGGCGGAGACCGCAACGCGGTCGACGAGCAGCACTTCCGCTACCCGGGCAACAAGCCGCGCAGCAAGGAGGCGGCGATCCTCGTCCTCGCCGACTGCAGCGAGGCGACCACGCGGGCGATGGCCATGTCCCGGGGGACCCTGCCGCGGGAGGAGATCGAGGTGACGGTGGACCGGCTCATCGCCGAACGGCTCGAGGACGAGCAGTTTGACGACTCGGACCTCAGCTTCCGTGAGCTGCACACCGTGCGCGACACGATCGTGGCCTCGCTCGTCGGGATCTACCACCCCCGGATCGCCTACCCGATACGCAGCGCGGGCGACGTCGACCCGGAGGTGTCGGGCCCGCACGCCGCGGACGACCACGACGGCGCATCGCAACACGGCCCGCAGCTCCCGGACGCGAGCGGGCTCCCGGGTGCGCACGGGCCGGCCTCCGCGGATCCCGCCGGCAACGGCCCGGCGACCGCTCGCTCGACCGGTAGCGACCCAGCGACCGCGCCCTCTGGGCCGCGTCACTGAGCCCTGCGATGGTCAGTCCCGCGGGTCCTGGCCGAGAGCGAACCCGGCATCGAGCGCCTGCTCGGAGTAGGTTCGGAAGGCGATCACCGTCTCCGACCCCCGGATGCCGGGGACCTTGCCGATCCGTGCGGTGACGACGTCCGCGAGGTCCTCGTTGTGAGCGACCTTGACCTTCACGATCAGGTCGTAGCGACCGGTCACGGAGTAGACCTCGGTGACGCCGGCCAGCTCGGTGAGCTCCTCCGCGACCTCCGGGACACGGTCGACGTCAACGTCGAGCAGCACGAAGCCGGTGATCACGCTGACCTCCTCGGGCGACGTGACGACCCTAGCCCCCGCTAGCGTCGCGTCCATGTCGCCCGCCCCCGACGATCTCGCTGCGGCGGTCGCCGCCGTCCTCGCCGCGACCACCCCGGGCACCGTGCTCAGTTACGGCGAGGTGGCGGCGGAGGCCGGCCGGCCCGGTGCCGCCCGGGCGGTCGGACGGGTACTCGCGCGCGACGGGGCGAGCTTGCCGTGGTGGCGGGTGGTCACCGCGACCGGTCGCCTGGTCCCCGGGCACGAGGTCGAGCAGGCGCGGCGCCTGCACACGGAGGGCGTCGCGTGCGCCGGCGGACGGGTGTTGCCGACATCGCGGAGCACGGCGATCCGGCCGGAGGCGCCCAACCCCGTGCGCTGAGCGCACATCCCGAGCGACGGTGGAGGAGACGGGCCGGCGAGCGCGTTCCCCCCAGAGCGGCCGGGTTCCGGCCCGCGAGGGCGACAGAGACCGCCACGGGCCGCTGCCGGCAGCATCCCGATCCACGACCGTTCCTCGGTGGTGGCCAGTCGATGGCACCACCGGGCTCGCAGCTCCGAACAGAAGATGCGAGGCTATCGGAACGTGGAGGGCCCACCCGCACGAGGCCCCACCCGCTGACGGAACCCCCGCCGCAGCGGGGCCGTCGAACCGTCCGGGTGCGACCGCCGTCGCATCCGTCGAGCGGTCGCCCTGGCCCGCACCCCCGGCCGACCGAGCACCTGCTCCCGCACCCCATGGAGGCGTCCACCGGTGAACGCGACCGATCTGCCCACCGCCGAAGTCGCCGTCGAGGAACTCCTCGAGCGGTCGTCGGAGCGCGGCTACGTGCTGCTCTCCGAGCTCCAGGAGCTCCACGTCCCCGAACTGCACGGTGACACGTGGGTCGAGGACGCGATCGCCGACGTCCGCAACCAGGGCCTGCAGGTCATCGACGACGTCGCCGACGACGCTCCCGAGGACGTCGTCGACCACACCGCGCCGCTGACGACCGACCTCGTGCGCCAGTACCTCAACGACGCCGGCCGGCACGCCCTGCTCACCAAGGAGGACGAGGCCGACCTCGCCAAGCGCTACCAGGCGGGCCTCGCGGCCGACGTGCTGCTCAAGGAGCGCGGCGACGAGTTCACGCGCACCCGCAAGGCGCGCATGCGCCAGATCAGCCGCGACGGCGCCCGCGCCAAGGAACGCATGGTCCAGGCGAACCTCCGCCTCGTCGTCCCGCAGGCCCGCAAGTTCTCCGGGCGGGACCTCGACTTCATCGAGCTGATCCAGGAGGGCAACCTCGGACTGCTCCGCGCCGTCGAGAAGTTCGACCACACCAAGGGCTACAAGTTCTCCACCTACGCGGTGTGGTGGATCCGTCAGGCGCTGCAGCGCGGGGTCGCCAGCAAGGGCCGCACGATCCGCGTCCCGGCCCACGTCTGGGAGCTGTACGGCAAGCTCCGTGCCGCGGAGCTCCGCCTGCGCCAGCAGAAGGGTGGGGACCCGACGGAGGCGGAGGTCGCCGAGGAGGTCGGTCTGACCCCCACGCGGGTCCGTGAGGTCCGTGACGCGATGCAGGAGCTCGTCAGCCTCGACCGGCCGATCGGTGAGGACGGCGACGCGACGATGGGCGACCTGATCGCTGACGCAGGCGTGGTCGACCCGGCCGACACGGCGCTCGAGGGCGACGCGATGAGCCAGATCGAGGCCGCACTGCGTGCCCTCGACGACCGCGAGCGCATCATCCTCGTGCTGCGTTTCGGCCTCCACGGCGAGGAGCCGCAGACCCTCGAGGAGATCGGCGAGCACTTCGGCCTGACCCGCGAGCGGATCCGCCAGATGCAGAACCGGGCCCTCGCGAAGCTGCGTCACCCATCGCGCGCGCACAGCCTGTCGGGGCTGCTCGACGTGCTCGACCGCGCCGCCTGACCGACCGTCCGGCAGGACTCGTCGTCTTCGACGCCCGTCCCGGTTCCCGGGACGGGCGTCGCGCGTGAGCTGCCAGGCCGACGCCCGCCCCCGGAGGAGACCGTGGCCGTCCCCGCCTCACGCTCACACCGCCACCTGCTCGCCGTCGTCGGCGTGGTGCTGGCCGCCACCCTCGTCGGCCTCGTCGCCCTGTGGCCGAGCGCCACCCCGGTCCCGATCGAGGACCGGCCGCCGGGCGAGGTGGTCGCGGGGGAGGTGCTCGCGCTCGAGGAACGCGCGCGCGCCGACGACGGCGGCCCGGCGACCTCGCTCATGGTGACCGTCCGGGTGCTGGAGGGTCCGGACGAGGGCCTCGTCACCGACCTCGAGATCCTCCCGGAGGGGTTCCCGCCGTTCCGGCTCGGTGACCGGCTCGCGCTGGCGCCGACCGACGGGTCGGCAGGCGACGACCCGTACGTCATCATCGACTTCCAGCGGTTGCCGACGCTGTGGCTGCTGCTCGGGTTGTTCGTCGTCGCGGTGATCGCCGTCGGCCGCTGGCAGGGCGTCCGCTCGCTCGTCGGGCTCGTCCTGTCGCTCGCGATCGTGGTCCGGTTCGTCGTGCCCGCGATCCTCGAGGGCACGAGCCCCCCGCTGGTCGCACTGGTCGGGGCGCTCGCGATCATGATCGTCACGCTCTACCTCGCCCACGGCGTCAGCGAGATGACGACCGCGGCCGTCGTCGGCACCGCCGCCGCGCTCCTGCTCACGATCGGCCTCGGGGTGCTGTTCATCGAGTACGGCCGCATCAGCGGGTTCGCGTCCGATCAGGCCGCTCTCGCACGCCTCACCGTGGAGGGGCTCGATCTGCAGGGACTCGTCCTCGCCGGGCTGATCATCGCGGCGCTCGGCGTGCTCGACGACGTCACCATCAGCCAGGCCTCGACGGTGTTCGCGCTGCACGAGACCGACCGCGACCTGACCTGGCCGGCGCTGTTCGGACGGGCGATGAAGGTGGGTCGCGACCACATCGCGTCGGTGGTCAACACCCTCTTCCTCGCCTACACCGGCGCATCGCTCGCCCTGCTCGTGCTCTTCTCGACGAGCGGGGTGCCGGCGTCGGAACTCGTCAACTCGGAGCTGTTCGCCGCGGAGATCGTGGCGATCGTGGTCGGTTCGCTCGGCCTGATCGCCGCGGTGCCGCTGACCACCGCGCTGGCGGCGACGATGGCCCTGCGCGGCGACCGCGAGGGCGCCGCCCGAGCGGCAGCGGTGGGCGCCGAGACCCCCGGCGCCCACCCGCCGGCGCCCGAGCGCTGACGGCAGGGCCGGGAGCCCGTACCCTGCGCGCTCGCGCCCCGGCCCATCGGGGAGGCTGGCTCCGTCCGGCAGGACCGCGAGGGGCACGCCGGCGTCCGCCGCCGGGCCGGCCACCCTGGCGGTGCGGCAGGGCGTGACCGGTCGGCCGCCGACGTACGAGACGGATGAGCGTGAGCGACGTCACTCCCATCTCCGAGATCTCCGAGCTGTTCGAGCGCGGCGCGTCTCGCGGCTACGTGTTGCTCTCGGAGCTCCAGGAGCTGTACGACGCGCTGATCCACCCCGACAACTGGGTCGAGGAGACCGCGCAGGCAGCCCGGGACCTCGGCATGCAGGTCCTCGACGACCTGGTCGAGGACGCCGACCGACCGGAGGCCACGCCCCTGTCGGCCTCCAGCGACTCGGTCCGGCAGTACCTCAACGAGATCGGCCGGACCGAGCTGCTCACCCCGGAGCTCGAGGTCGACCTCGCCAAGCGCTACCAGGCCGGGCTCGCCGCGCACGTGATCCTGTGCGCCGGGGCGCGGCTGGCACCGCGGCGCAAGGCCCAGCTGCGGATGATCGCCCGTGGCGGTGAGCGGGCCAAGGACCACATGATCCGCGCGAACCTGCGTCTGGTGGTCTCGGTCGCCCGCAAGTTCCGCGGTCGGGGCGTCGACCTGCTGTCGTTGATCCAGGAGGGCAACCTCGGCCTGATCCGGGGCGTGGAGAAGTTCGACCACACCAAGGGCTACAAGTTCTCCACCTACGCGACCTGGTGGATCCGCCAGGCGCTCCAGCGGGGCCTCGCCAACACCGGCCGCACGGTGCGGCTGCCGGTGCACGTCCACGAGCTGATGGGCAAGGTCCGCTACGCGGAGTTCGCGTTGCTCCAGCAGCTCGGCCGCGAGCCCACCGAGCATGAGATCGCGGCGGAGCTCGGGCTGCCGATCGAACGGCTCCGGGAGGTCAAGCTCGCCGCTCAGGACGTCGCGAGCCTCGACAAGCCGATCGGCGAGGACGGCGACGCGACGATGGGGGAGCTCGTCGCCGACGAGGACGCGATCGACCCGGAATCCTCCGCGACCGCGGTCCTCGCCAAACGCGAGGTCGAACGTGCCCTGTCCGCCCTGACCGACCGGGAGCGCACCGTCCTGATGCTGCGCTACGGGCTCATGGACGGCGAGGAGCACACGCTCGAGGACATCGGCGCCCAGTTCGGGCTGACCCGCGAACGGATCCGTCAGATCGAGAAGAAGACCTTGACCAAGCTCCGTCACCCCTCGCGAGGCTTCCAGCTGCGCGGCCTGCTCGACTCCGTCGATGCACCCGGCTGAGTCCGCTCCCGGGGCGGAGACGGCCGGGTGATCGCCGTCCGGCGGCGGATCGCGGGCAGCCTCGCGGCTGTCCTGCTCGTGGTGGCCTGCTCGTCGGACGGCACCGACGACCCCGGTGACGATCCGGCGGCGCTCGCGCCCGGAGAGGACGCCGAGGCGGACGAGGCGGACG
>SLMP01000058.1 GCA_007133465.1 Nitriliruptoraceae bacterium
CGGCGATCCGCGGACGTGGAGGTGGGCACCGTGGGCTCCTCGGCGGCGCGGTCGGGGTCGGGTGGCGGTGGCGGTGGCGGTGGCGTGGCGGTGGGAGGTGGCGGTGGGAGGTGGAACGTGCGGGCGGGCCGGAGCCCGCCCGCACGTGGTCGTCAGGCGCGCTGCAGCCGCGGGAAGGCGCCCGCGCCGGCGTACCGGGCGGCATCCCCGAGCTGCTCCTCGATGCGCAGCAGCTGGTTGTACTTCGCGACCCGGTCGGACCGGGCGGGCGCGCCGGTCTTGATCTGTCCCGCGTTCACGGCGACGGCGATGTCGGCGATCGTCGCGTCCTCGCTCTCGCCCGAGCGGTGGCTGACCATGGTGGTCCAGCTCGCCCGGTGGGCCATCGCGATGGTCTCGAAGGTCTCCGTCAGCGTGCCGATCTGGTTGACCTTGACGAGCACGCTGTTGGCGGCGCGCTCCGCGATCGCCCGGGCCACGAAGGTCGGGTTGGTCACGAGCAGGTCGTCGCCGACGATCTGGATGCGGTCGCCGAGCCGCTCGGTCAGGAGCTGGAAACCGTCCCAGTCGCTCTCGTCGTGACCGTCCTCGATCGAGATGATCGGGTAGCGGTCGACGAGGTCCTCCCAGAGATCGACCATCTCCGCCGACGACAGCACCCGTCCCTCGCCGTCGAGGTGGTAGGCGCCGTCCCGGTAGAACTCGCTGGCGGCCGGGTCGAGCGCGATCGCGAGGTCGGTCCCGGGCTCGAACCCGGCTGCCTCGATCGCGTCGACCAGCAGGTCGAGCGCCGCGCTGTTGGAAGCGAGGTCGGGCGCGAACCCACCCTCGTCGCCGAGCCCGGTCGACAGCCCGCGGTCCTTGAGGACCTTCTTGAGCTGGTGGTAGGTCTCCGCGCCCATCCGCAGCGCCTCGCGGAAGCTCGGGGCACCGATCGGCGCGACCATGAACTCCTGGAAGTCCACGTTCGAGTCGGCGTGGCTGCCACCGTTGAGCACGTTCATGCACGGCACGGGCAGCACGTGCCCGTTGGGGCCGCCGAGGTAGGCGTACAGCGGCAAGCCGCACGATTCCGCGGCGGCCTTCGCCGCGGCCATGGACACGCCGAGGATCGCGTTGGCACCGAGGTTGCCCTTGTTGTCGGTCCCGTCGAGCTCCCGCAGCAGGGTGTCGAGCTCGCGCTGCCGGGTGGCGTCACGGCCGAGCAGCTCCGGAACGATGGTGTCGTTGACGTTCGCGACGGCCTGCTGGACGCCCTTGCCGCCGTAGCGGTCGGCGTCGCCGTCGCGCAGCTCGACGGCCTCCGCTTCGCCGGTCGACGCGCCCGAGGGCACGATGGCGCGGCCGAAGGCGCCGTCGACGAGGCCGACCTCGACCTCGACGGTCGGGTTGCCGCGGCTGTCGAGCACCTCGCGGGCGTGGAGGTGTTCGATCGATGTCATGTCCATGGTGGTGGCCTTCTCGTCGAGCACGCCCGGCGCGACCTCCGCTCGCGCCCGTCGGGACCGGGCGGAAGGGTGGAACGGTACGTCCCGGGCATGCGGGTTCCTAGCATCTGCGGCGGCCGCGGGCGCTCGCCCGCCGACCGCTCACGGCTCCAGCCGCCAGATCCGTCGCGCGGCCGCGCCGGCGATCGCACCGGCCACGGTGCCGACCGCCGCGCCTCGACCGGGCCGGTCGTCGAGCACGGCGCCGAGCACGAGCCCGCCGGCGGCGGCGCCGGCGACCACGACGGTGTCGGTCGGGAACGGTCGGTGGTCCTCGCGCCAGCGCGCCATGTCCGCCGGGCCGACCCCGACGTCCCAACCGGCGAGCACGTCGTCGCGCACCGTGTCGGGTGCCAGATCGGGGGGGCGGACGCTCGCCTCGTCAGGCCCCACCTCGGCCGCGTGCTCGGTGGACCGGTCGCCCGGCTCGTCGGGCCCCACCTCGGCCCCGTGCTCGGTGGACCGGTCGCCCGGCTCGTCGGGTCCCACCTCGGCGCCGTCGTCGGGGGCCGCGGCGAGCGCCTCGATCGGCACCGGCACGGGCACCGGTGCGGGCTCGGGCGTCCCGGCGGCTGCCGTGGGCGCCGTGGGCGCCGTGGGCGCCGCGGGCGCAGGCGCGTTCGTCGTCAGTCGCGTGCCGTCGAGCGCGACCCCGCAACGGGGGCACGGTGCGCTCCGTTCGGCGAGGGAGGCGACGAACCCCCGGGGCAGGAAGCGCCCGCAGTCGGGGCACCGCTGGGAGGGCACGTGGGTCTCCGGGTCGCGTGGGCGGCAGCCTAGTGGCCACGTCTCAGGCGTCGGACCCGACCTCCGTCCAGAGGCGCCGCCACTCGTCCCGGTCGAGCTCGCTCGGGTCGAGCTCGCGCTCGGCCGCGAGCTGCAACGCGGCCTCGAACCGCGAGCGGAACCGCCGCCCGGCACCACGCGCCGCCGCCTCCGGGTCGACGCCGAGCTGGCGACCGAGGCCGACGACGGCCGCGAGCAGCTCGCCGTAGGCCGCCTCACGGTGCTCGGCCGTCCCCGCGGCTGCCAGACCCGCGAGACGCGCGTGCACCTGCTCCGACGCTGCTGCCGCGTCCGGGGCGTCGAACCCCCCCGTGCTCGCCTTGCGCTGCAGGGTGTCGAGCAGGTGCAGGCCGGGCAGCAACGCCGGCACCCCCTCGAACGGGCCCTCCCGGGCCTTCTCGGCCGTCTTGAGCCGGTCCCAGTTCGCCTGGACCTCCTCGGGGGTCGCCGCGTCCCCGTCCGCGAACACGTGAGGATGGCGCCGGACCAGCTTGTCGACGATCCCGCGCGCGACGTCGTCGATCCCGAAGGCGCGTCGGTCCTGCGCGACCTGGGCGTGGAACACGACCTGCAGGAGCACGTCGCCGAGCTCCTCCTGCAGGTCGATGTCCTGCCCGGTCTCGATCGCGTCGATCAGCTCGTAGGTCTCCTCGACGAGGTAGCGGGTGAGGCTCGCGTGGTCCTGCTGCAGGTCCCAGGGACAGCCGTCGTCGGGGTCCCGGAGCCGGCGCATCACCTCCACGAGCTGCAGCAGCTCCGTGCCGGCCGGCTGCTGGGCGAGGAAGACCAGCTCGATCTCGAGGTCCTGGTCGACGGCGATGCCGGCGAGCGCCGGCGCGAGCCGCTCGTCCTCCGGACCGAGCAGGTAGACCGCCTGACCGTCACGGGCGGCGCGCCGCGCCAGGGCCTTGGCGATGCGGCGGTCCCCCGGCGAGCCGGGACGGGTCAGATCGAGGTCGCTGCGCTCGAGCGCGGCCGGCTCCAGCCGCTCGAGCTCCAGCCCGGCGGCGTAGAGGTGGGGCGCGGACGGGTGGGTGTCGGGGTCGCGGAGCAGCACCACCTCGGCCGTCCCGAGCACGTCCCAGGACTGGAAGGGCAGGAGACCGGGCAGCGCCTCGGCGGTCTCCACCAGGGCGACCCGCCGCGTCGGCTGTGTCAGCCCACCGGTCACGTCGGCCCTCCCGTCACGTGGTCCCCCAGGTCACCGGCGTCATCCGGGGAGCGGGACGGCGGGCTGCTGCAGGCCGACCCGTCCAGCGGGCAGCACCCGCAGCTCCTCGTCGCTCCACTGCCCCAGTCCCGGCGCGACGACGATGTCCGCGTCGCGGATCGCCTCCACGAGCAGCGGGTTGAGCTGCTCCGGGCCACCCACCGCCTCGGCGAGCTCGGCCAGGCGGACCTCCTGCGGCAGGATCAGCTCGTCGAGCAGGGCCGGGGTCAACCCCTCACGGGCGAGCAGCTGGTCGAGCTGCTCCTGCCCGCCCGTGGCCTCCAGCAGCCGCTGGCGCGCGAGCTCCAGGTCCGCATCGTCGACCTCGATGCCCTCGTCGTCGGCGAGCCGTTCGAACACCGCGCCCTGGATCTGGAAGCCGAGGATCTGCCGCTGCAGGGCGCCGACCTGGGCGGCCCGCTCCTCCGAGGGCAGCGCCTCCAGCGGGCCGAGGAAGTCGCGGACGCCGGTCTCGAGCTGTGTCCGCGAGATGGTGACCCCGTCGACGGTCGCGGCGGTGCCGTCACCCGGCAGCTGGGTGCCACCGCACCCGGCGACCACGAGCGCGGCGAGGGCCACGAGGGACAGGCGGAGCAGGGTGCGCACGCGGGGCTCTCTCGACGACGATCCGGCCGAACCAACGACCGGACAGAGTCTAGCCGCGGCCGACGAGCGACCCGCCGTCGTCCCAGGCCCGGCCGCCCCTCGGTCTACCCTGCGCGCCATGACCGAAGACCTCCACGCCACCGTCGACGAGCAGCTGCGCCGTTCCCGGCAGCGCTACACGTCCGGTCGCCGCCAGCTCGTCGCGCTGCTCGCCGACACGGCCCGGCCCGTCACGATCCCGGAGCTGCTCGCGCTCGGCGCCCACCAGTCGCAGAGCTCGCTGTACCGCAACCTCGCCGTCCTCGAGCAGGCCGGCGCGGTGCACCGCATGACGTCGACCGACGACGTCGCGCGGTACGAGCTGACCGAGGAGCTGATCGAGCACCACCACCACGTCGTCTGCTCGGTGTGCGGACACGTCGAGGACGTCACCCTGCCGATCGAGGTGGAGCGGACGCTGACCGTCGCCGCGGAGCGCGCGGCGACGGCGCACGGCTACACGATCGAGACGCACCGCTTCGAGCTGGTCGGCCGCTGCCGCGAGTGCGGCTGAACGGCCACCGCGGCGATCACCCGCGCCGCTCGAGCTCCACGAGGATCGGCGCGTGATCGGACGGCTTGTCGCCGGCCTGGTTGACCCGGCGGAAGGTCGTGTCCACCCGGGCGCCGCGCACCGCCAGGTGCTCGCTGACCAGCGCCAGGTCGATCCGCATGCCCATGCCACGGCGGAAGGCGCCCATCCGGTAGTCCCACCAGGTGAACCCGGCCGCGTCGGGCTCGACGTCCCGGTAGGCGTCCCGCAGCCCGCCCGCGACCACCTCCGCCAGGCCGTGCCGCTCCTCCGGGGTGACGTGGGTCGAGCCGACGAACACCGCCGGGTCCCACACGTCGCGGTCCTCGGGGGCGACGTTCACGTCGCCGGCGACGACCGTCGGCCCGGCCGCGGCCAGCTCCGCGGCCCGGTCGCGCACCGCCTCGAGGAAACGCAGCTTGACCGCGAACATCGGGTGCCCTGGCTCGCGTCCGTTCGGGACGTAGAGGCTGGCGACCCGGATCCCGTCGACGTCCGCCTCGAGCCAGCGGGCCTCCTCGGGGTCGGGCTCCCCCGGCAGCTCGGGTCGCACGTCGGCGACCGGCAGTCCCTGCCTGACCAGCAACGCGACGCCGTTCCACCGGCCCGCGGAGCGGTCCACCGCCCGGTAGCCGACGGCCGCGAAGGTCTCGTGCGGGAAGGTCGCCGCCGCGACCTTGGTCTCCTGCAGGCAGACCACGTCGGGGGCGTGCTCGTGCAGCAGCTCGAGGACCCGCGGCAGCCGAGCCTTCAGCGAGTTGACGTTCCAGGTGACGAGTCGCATACCGCGACGCTACCCGAGCCCGGGCGCCGGTCAGCGGGGGGGCGGCAACCCCCGCACGGTGGCGGGGTCCATGCCGAAGGGCAGCTCGAGACGATGGGCGGCCAGCAGCTCGGTGTCGGCCAGGAGCGCAGACGTGTCGCCGTCGGCGACGACCCTGCCCCCGTCGATGACGACCGTGCGCGGGCACAGCTCGAGCACCAGCGGCAGGTCGTGGGTGACGACCAGCTGGGTGACCGCGAGTGACCGCAGGACGGTGACCAGCTCCCGACGGCTCGCCGGGTCGAGGTTCGAGGTCGGTTCGTCGAGCACGAGCAGGTCCGGCTCCATCGCCAGCACGGTGGCGATCGCCACGCGTCGCCGCTCACCACCGGAGAGGTGGTGCGGTGCCCGCTCGGCGAGGGCCTCGCAGCCGACGGCCGCGAGCGCGTACGCCACCCGGTGGTGCAGGTCGTCACCGCGCAGTCCGAGGTTCGCCGGCCCGAACGCGACGTCCTCGCGGACGGTCGGCATGAACAGCTGGTCGTCGGGGTCCTGGAACACGAGCCCGACGCGGCGGCGCAGCTCCGGCAGCGTCCGGTCCTCCAGGGTGGCGCCGGCGACCGTGATCCTGCCCCGGGCCGCGCGGTGGATGCCGTTGAGGTGCAGCGCGAGGGTGGTCTTGCCGGCACCGTTCGGGCCGAGGACCGCGACCCGCTCCCCGGCCGCCACCCGCAGGTCGATGCCGGTGAGGGCCTCCGAGCCGTCGGGGTAGGCGAACGCCAGGCCCTCCACCTCGAGGGCCGGCAGCGCGTGCTCCGTCGCCGGTGTCATGTCCCACGGCTCCAGAGCATGGCGGCGGTCGTCGTCACCAGCCCGACCAGCGGCAGCGTGGCGGCCAGGAGCCGCTGGCGGGTGGTGGTCCGTGGTTCGTCGAGCGGGGGCGGCATCGCGCCGGCGTAGCCCCGGGCGAGCATCGCCGCGTGGACCCGCTCCCCCCGTTCGTAGGAGCGGATGAACAGCGCCCCTGCGGAGGTCGCGATCGGCCGCACCTGCCACAGCCACCGGGGGTCGTAGCCGCGTGCGGTCATCGCGATGCGTTGCCGTTGCACCTCGCCGACCACGACCTCGAGGTAGCGGACCATGAACGCGGCGATCTGGGTGAGCACGGACGGGACCCGTAACCGCTCGAGACCGCGCAGCAGCAGGGGCACCTCGGTCGTCGCGGCGAGGGTCAGCGACGTGGCGGCGCCGAGCCCCGCCTTCGCGACGACGTTCCACGCACCCCACAGCCCCTCGACCGCCAGCGGGATGCCGACCACCTCGATGCGGTCGCCGACGGCGACGAACGGCAGCAGGACGGCGACGCCGAGGAAGGGGACGACCACGACCATGCGGGTCAGCAGGAAGCGGACCGGCACCCGGGCGAGACGCACGACGCCCGCGAGCGCGACCGCGTGGATCGCGAAGGCCCAGACCGCCTCGCGCGGCGTGACCGCGACGCAGGCGACGAAGGTGAAGGCCGCAGCGATCTTGACCTCGGGCGGCAGCCGGTGGACGGGGCTGTGCTCGTGGACGTAGAGCGCGTGCGCGTGCCCGGCCCCCACCTTCAGCTCGCCACGTTGGAGTCGCTGCTCACCTCATGGCCCCGGCGCCGGTCGCGCAGCGCGAGGAACAGCCCGCCGCCGATGGCCAGGGTCAGCAGCGTCCCGGCGGTGCCGGCGATCGCGAGGCTGACCGGCTCGCTCGCCACGCCCGTGGTCGCGTAGTCGGCGAACACGCTGTCCCCGAAACGGTGGTCGCGCTCGGCCTCGGCGAAGCCGGTGTCCTCCGCGACCCGTTCGAGACCGTCCGGGTCGTCGACGGCGAACTGCGCCACCCCGACGGCGACGACCAGCGCGACCGCGAGCCCGGCGAGCACGAACCGGCGCGAGCCTCTTCGCCGGGGCGCCGCACCCCGCCCGAGGTCCCGAGCGCCGGTCACGAGGTCGGGTCGGGCGGCGAGCACCGCTGCCACGGTCAACGCCGTGATCACGCCTTCCCCGATGCCGATGATGGCGTGGATCCCGACCATCGCGGTGAACACCCGGTCGAAGGGCACCGCCACCGTCGCGCCGAACAGCCACTGCAGGCTGAACGCCACCGCCGAGAGCACCACCGAGGCGAACCCGGCGACACCGGCGGCGACGGTGACGCTCCGCGGGCTGGCGGGCAGGACCCGGCGCACCAGCCGGAACACGGCCCAACCGCCGAGCGAGGTCACGACGGCCATGTTGAAGACGTTGTAGCCGAGCGCCGTCAACCCCCCGTCGGCGAACACGAGGGCCTGGACGAGCACCACGACCGTCACCACGAGCAGGCCCATCCAGGGACCGAGTAGCACCGCCGCGAGTGCCCCGCCGATGAGATGCCCGGTGGTGCCCGCGGCGACCGGGAAGTTCACCATCTGCGCCGCGAAGATGAACGCCGCGGTGACCCCGGCGAGGGGCACCTGCCGGTCCTCGAGCTCCTGGCGGGACTGGCGGATCGCGACGCCGACCGCACCGGCGCTGAGGACCCCGGTCGCGATCGCGGTGGGGGCGTCGAGGAAGCCGTCGGGGGCGTGCACGGGCGTGCTCCTCGGAACGATGACGACCACTGCGAACCGTTCGCAACAGCGGCGAGCCTACCTGCTCACGCGGGGGACGTGCCCCGGAGCCTCACGGTCCGGCCGCTAGCGTCTCGCGTTCCCGGCTCCTGTCACCTTCGTCCCAGCTCCGAGGTCCGTATGCCCGAGCCGTCACCGCGCGCCCGTCGGGTGGCGGCCAGGCGTCCTGCGTGGCTCACGGCACCGGTGCTGACCGTGGCAACGCTGTCGATCGGATCCGGGCTGTCCGCCTTCGGCGTCACCGCCGTGATGGGCGACGTCGCGGCGACCTTCGGTGAGGCGGGCCCCGGCGACGCGGTCGCCGACCAGCTCGGGCTCGCCGCCACGACCCTCGGCATCGCCCTGTCCATCATCCGGTTGGCCTCGCTCGGCAGCCTGCCGGCCGCGGCGCTCGCCGACCGGTACGGCCGCCGCGGGGTACTGCTGGTGGTCGCCGCGGTCGGCTTCGGCCTGACGTCCGTCGCGGCGGTGGCCCCGTCGTTCTGGGTCTACGTCGCGCTCGTCTCGCTCGCCCGGCCCGGGCTGGCGACGATCAACGTCCTGGCCGGGGTGATCGCCGCCGAGGAGACGACGTCCAAGGACCGGTCGGCCGCGATCGCGCTGATGACGGCCGCGTACGGGCTCGGCGCCGGGCTGGTGTCGGTCGGACGCGGCCTGCTGCCGGGCGAACCCTCGTGGCGACTGGTCACGGGGTTCGCGCTCGTCCCCCTGCTGCTGCTGCCGCTGCTGGCGCGGCGCATCCGCGAGCCCGCCATCGCCGCCGCCCACCACCGCACGACCGGGCTGCCCGGTGTGGTCCCCCGGCCGCTCGCCCCCCGGGTCGCGCTGCTCGCCATCCTGGCCGGGTCGATCGCGATCGCGACCGGACCGGGGTTCACCTACCTGTTCATCTACGGCGAGGGCATCCTCGACGCGTCGCCGCTGTTCCTGTCGGTCCTCGTCCTCGCCGCCGCACCGGCCGGGCTCGTCGGGCTGCTGCTCGGGCGCGCCGCGGCCGACCACCTGGGCCGACGGCTCGCCGCGGGGACGGCGATGGCGCTGACCGGTATCGCGGTGGCGTACGGCTACAGCGGCACGACCCGCGACCTGGCGATCGGCTACCTCGCCGCCATCATGGCCAGCAGCGCGTTCGCGCCGCCGGCCGGGGCGCTCGCCGCCGAGCTGGTGCCCACGGCGGTCCGGGCGACGGTGGCGGGCTGGCTGACCGTCGCCGGGGTGCTCGCGGCGGTCCTCGGGTTGACCTCGTTCGGCGTGCTCGCGGACCTGACGGGCGGGTTCGCCTCCGCCTCGCGGACGATCGGCATCGTGGTGGCGGTCATCGCGCTCGGCTTCGGGTGGTTGCCGGAGACCCGCGGGGTGGAGCTCGAATCGCTGGAGGACGACGAGGACGACCCGGTCACGTGACCGCCGGAAGGCGGCCCGCGTGGCCGCGCGTCAGCCGCCCTCGGCCACCGCGGGGAACGAGGGCCGCCTGAGGCGCGTGACGAGTTCCTTGCCGGCGAGCACGAGGAAGAACCCGAACACGCTCAGCCCGGCGATGGTCGCGGCCGTGGCCGTTCCCAGGTGGTAGCTGACGAGCAAGCCGACGAACACCCACAGGGAACCGACGAGCACCGACACCGCCATCATCACCGGCACGCGGCGGGCGAGCAGCGACGCCGTCGCCGGCGGGGCGATCAGCACCGCGAACACCAGCAGCGTCCCGACGGTCTGGAACGACGCCAGGATCACCATCGCGACCAGCGCGAGCATCGCCACGTGCGCCACGCGCGGGTGCAGGCCGAGCACCTGTGCCTTCGCGCGGGAGAAGGACAGCACGAGGAACGACCGGTAGAGCGCGAGCGTGACGCCGAGCGCGACGGCGGCGGCGATCGCGCTCACGCGCAGGTCGCTCGTCGTGACCCCGATCGGGTCGCCGAACAGGATCGTGGTCAGGTCGCCGGCGTAGGCCCCCCCGCGCGAGATGATGGCGACGCCGAGCGCCAGCATCCCGACGAACAGCAGGCCGATCGAGGTGTCCTCACCGAGTCGGCTCCGCGCACTGACGAGGGTGATGCCGACGATCATGACCACGGCGCTCAGAGCGCCACCGACGAGCAGGTTGCCGCCGACGAGGTAGGCGAGGGCGATGCCGGGCAGCACGCCGTGGGCCAGCGCGTCGCCCATGAAGGCCATGCCCCGCAACACCACCCAGGTGCCGACCAGCGAGCTCGCGAACACGGTGAGCAGCCCGGCTGCCAGCGCGTTGCGCATGAAGGCGAACGCGAACGGCTCCGCGATGAGGTCGGGCACCCGGCTGCCTTCTGCCTGGCCGGCGGGTCGGGGTGACCCGCCGGCCGTCACAGCCAACCAGACCCCGCCGTCAGCCGAGCGCTCCGGCGACCAGCCGTGCGTTGGTCCGCAGCAGGTCCGGGTAGGTCTCCGCGCCGCTGCCCGGCTCGCCGAGCGCGTCGGTGTACAGGCGCACCACGTCGAGCTCGAGGTCGCTGCGGCCGAGCACCTCGCTCGCGAGCTGCTCCGCCAGTGTCGTCGAATCGGTGTTCTCCGCGAAGATGGCCGGCACCTGCGCCTCCTCGACCGCTTCGACCAGCTGCGCGAACTGCCTCGGGTCCGCCTCGACCTGCGTGGTGGCGCCAGGGACGACCGTGCCGAGGACCTCGAAGTCGAACCGGTCGGCGAAGTAGCCCAGGGCATCGTGGTTGGTCACGAGGACCCGCTGCGCCGGCGGGACGACGGCGAGCACCTCGTCCATCTCCGCGTGCACCGCGAGCAGCTCGGTCGCGTAGGCCTCACCGCGCGCCTCCCACTCCTCGGCGGGAACGGCGGGGGCGACCGCAGCGAGTTCCGCGGCGAGCAGCCGGGCACCGTCGGCCATCCGCACGGGGTCGAGCCACACGTGCGGGTCCTCGGGGCCGTGATCGTGGTCGTCGTCGTGCCCGTGCTCGTCGTCGTGCCCGTGCTCGTCCTCGTGCCCGTGCTCGTCCTCGTCCTCGTGCCCGTGCTCGTCGTCGTGCCCGTGCTCGTCCTCGTGCCCGTGCTCGTCCTCGTGCCCGTGCTCGTCGTCGTGCCCGTGCCCGTCCTCGTCCTCGTGCCCGTGCTCGTGCCCGTCGAGGTGGCCGCCGAACTCGATCGGGTCGAGCTGCTCGGCGATCGTCACCACGCGGACGCCGTCCGCCTCGGCGGCGTCGAGCGCGGACACGAGGTTCTCCTCGAGCTGCAGCCCGTTCGCGATCACCAGGTCGGCCTCCCGGAGCTTCGCCGCGTCCATGGCGCTGGGCTCGTAGCCGTGGGGGTCGACACCGGGTGGCATCAGCGTCACGACCTCGCCGTCCTCACCGACCAGGGTGGTGACGATGTCGCCGAGGATCGAGGTGGTGGCGACCACCGTGAGTTCCTCTGCCGCGGTCGCCTCGGTTGCCTCGGTTGCCTCGTCGGTCGACGCCCCGCCGTCGTCGGTCGCTTCGTCGGCGGCGTCGCCGTCGGGCGCGTCGACCTCGGTCTCCATCGCGTCGCCAGCGCCGCAGGCGGTCGCCAGCAACGCGACGAGCGCCAGCATGATGCCGACGCGTGCCGGCGCTCGGCGGGGGTGGGTTCGCATGAGGTGCCCTTCCTGGTGCTTGCCGCGACGCGCCACCGCATCTGGTCGTGCGGTGCCTGCGGGCGGTACCGTCCGTTGAAGCAGGGAGCGTAATGGGAACGGTTCCTAGAAGCATACCGAAGGAGGGTCGCGTGCGGCCACAGCACGCCGACGATGCGATGGCGACCGCCCCGGTCGTCCCCGCGGTTCGCCTGCGGTCGGTCTGGGTCCGTTACGGACCGACCGTCGCGGTCCGTGACGTCGACCTGACGATCGCTCGCGGCACGACCACGGCGATCATCGGCCCGAACGGTTCGGGCAAGTCGACGCTGCTCAACACGCTGTCCGGCCTGATCCGGCCCACCCACGGGGTCGTCGAGGTCCTGGGGGCGCCCGCGGCGCGGGGCAGCCGACGGGTGGCACACGTCCTGCAGACGACGGTCGCGAACGAATCGGTGCCGCTGACCGTCCGGGAGACCGTCCGGATGGGGGCCTACGGCCGCCGCGGGGTGCTCGGCCGCCTCACCGCCGGCGATCGCCGGGCCATCGACGAGGCCATCGATCGCATGCGCATCGGCGACCTCGTGGACCGGCAGCTCCAGGAGCTGTCGGGCGGGCAGCGGCAACGCGTCTACGTCGCCCAGGGACTGGCCCAGCGCGCGGAGCTGCTCCTGCTTGACGAGCCGATCACCGGTCTGGACCTGGTCACCCAGGAGACCATCACGGCGACGATCGCCGACGAGCGGGCCGCCGGCCGGAGCGTGGTGCTGACCACCCACGACGTCGGGACGGCCCACCTCGCGGACCAAGCGGTGCTCATGGCGACCGAGGTCGTCGCGGCAGGCCCCCCACGGGTGTCGCTCGTCCCCGAGCACCTCGCCACGGCCTACGGCGGGCACGTCCACCTGCTCGACGACGGCACGGTCGTGCTGGACGAGCCGCACCACCACGACCACCGCTACGACGACCAGCTGCGGGGCTGACGCCGACCGATGCTCAGCGGCCGTTGCGGCGGGGGGAGGCGAACAGCTCGCGCAGCGTCCCGGCCACGTAGGCGATCAGGTCGACCGGTTTCGGGCGTGGCAGCGGGATCAGGAGCAGCTTCTGGTCCCCCTTCAGCCGCGCGCCGGGATGGAGCCGCTCGAGCCGCACCCGTTGCGAGTCCCGCAGGTCGACGGGCCCGATGCGCAGCTGGCCACGCGGGGTGATGACCGCCTCCTCGAGCCGCCAGCGCCGCATCGCCGCCTTGAGCGCGGTGAGGTGCAGCAGGCGCTCGGCCGGCGGGGGCGGCGGCCCGAAGCGGTCCTGCAGCTCGGCCCGGACGTCCTTCACGCCGGCCGCGTCCCGGACGGCGGCGATGCGCTTGTAGAGCTCCAGTCGCTGGGTGGCGTCGGCGACGTAGTCGTGGGGCAGGTGGGCATCGACCGGCAGCTCGAGCTTGATGTCGGCCTCGGGCTGGACCGCCTCCCCGGTGAGGTCCGCCACCTCCTCCTTCAACAGCTGCGAGTACATGTCGAACCCGACGGCGGCGACGTGCCCGGACTGCTCGGCCCCGACGACGTTGCCCGCCCCGCGGATCTCCAGGTCCCGCATCGCGATCGCGAGCCCGGACCCGAGCCGCGCGTGCTCCGCGATGGTCCTGAGCCGTTCGTAGGCGGGCTCCGTCAACGATGCACCCTCCGGGTAGAGGAAGTAGGCGTACCCCCGCTCGGACGAACGCCCGACCCGACCACGAAGCTGGTGCAGCTGGGACAGCCCGAGCAGGTCGGCACGCTCGATGATCAGGGTGTTGGCGTTCGGCACGTCGAGACCCGATTCGATGATCGTCGTGGAGACGAGCACGTCGACCTCGCGTTGCCAGAAGCGCACCATGACCCGTTCGAGCTGGCGTTCGTCCATCTGCCCGTGCGCGACCTCGACGCGGGCGTCGGGGACCATCTCGGCGATGCCAGCGGCGACCCGGTGGATCGTGTCGACGTGGTTGTGGACGTAGAAGACCTGCCCGTCCCGCAGCAGCTCGCGCCGGATCGCGAGCGCGGTCTGCGCCTCGTCGAAGGGCTGCACGGAGGTCAGCACCGGCTGGCGGTCCTCCGGCGGCGTCTCGATGACCGACAGGTCCCGGATGCCGGACACCGCCATCTCGAGGGTGCGCGGGATCGGGGTCGCCGACATCGACAGCACGTCGACCGAGGTGCGCAGCTGCTTCAGCCGTTCCTTCTGCGTGACCCCGAAGCGCTGCTCCTCGTCGACGATCACGAGGCCGAGCTGCTTCCACTCGACCCGTCTGCCGAGCAGCGCGTGCGTGCCGACCACGATGTCGACGGTGCCGGCCGCCAACCCGTCGAGCACCCGCCGCTTGTCCTTGTCGGTCACGAACCGGCTGAGCTCCTCGACCACCACCGGGAAGCCGGAGAACCGCTCCCGGAAGGTCTCGAGGTGCTGCTGGGCGAGGATCGTGGTCGGCACGAGCACGGCGACCTGCTTGCCGTCGAAGACGGCCTTGCCGGCCGCGCGCACCGCCACCTCGGTCTTGCCGAAGCCGACGTCGCCCGCGAGGAGCCGGTCCATCGGCAGCGGGGCCTCCATGTCCTGTTTGATCTCGTCGGCGACCGTCAGCTGGTCCTGGGTCTCGACGTGGGCGAAGGCATCCTCGAGCTCGGTCTGCATGGTCCCGTCGGGCGAGAACGCGTGGCCCGGCGCGTGCATCCTCGCCGCGTAGAGCCGGATCAGCTCGGCGGCGATGTCGCGCACGGCCTTGCGGACCCGGTTCTTGGCCCGCTCCCACTGCGCGCCGCCGAGGCTCATCACCGACGGGGTCTCGCCGCCCTGGTACTTGGCGATCGCGTCGACCTGGTCGGAGGGGACGTAGAGCGTGTCGCCGTCCGCGTACTCGAGCAGCACGTAGTCGCGCTTGGCGGTCTGCCCGTCGACGCCGGGGAACTCGCGGGTGAGCATGCCGCGGTAGCGACCGACCCCGTGGGTGCGGTGGACGACGGCGTCGCCGGGGTCGAGCTGCAGGACCGCGTCCGCCGCCGTCGTGCGGCTGCCCATCCGTCGGCTCGCGCGGCGCCGGCGCGGACCGAACACGTCCCACGTCCCGAGGACCGCGAGCCGGAGGTCCTCCGCGTGGAAGCCGGTCCGCAGCGTGCTGACCGCGATCTCCACCCGGGACCCGTCCGGGTCGGGCGGCAGCGTCGTGGTGACCCGGCTCGGCACACCCTGCTCGCCGAGCACGTCCGCGATGCGGCGGGCCGGGCCTTCCGCGTCCACCGTGACCACCACGCGGGTGCCATCCCGCAACAGACCCTGCAGGCGCTGCGACAGGGTGACGACGTCGCCGCGGAACGAGTCCCAGGCCTGTCCGGTCTGGCGGCTGCCGGTCAGCGCACCGAACGGAGTGAGGCGCCACACCCGCTCCGGGCCGCGCTGGAGCAGCTGCGCCGGGGCCGCGAAGCCGTCCGCGCGCAGGTGCACGTCCTCACCGTCGGCGGCCACCTCGCCGTCACCGTCGGCGCCGGCACCGGGCAGGGGGGCGCCCGCCGCACCGAACGCCGCCGCGGTCCGCCAGGCGGTCTCCGCCAGGACCGCCGCCTCCTCGGCCAACTTGCCCGCCCGGTCCTCCAGCAGCATCGGATCGAGCAGCGCCAGGCCCGCACCGGCCGGCAGGAAGTCCACCAGCAGTGACGGGTGCTCGCGGAGCAGGATCGCGAGCGACTCCACCCCCTCGAAGGTCTGCCCGTCGGCCAGCCGGTCGAGCTGCTCGGTCAGTTCCGGCCAGCGTCGGATCGCCTCGCGGGCACGCTCGGTCAGTTCCGCGTCGAGCACGAGCTCGCGGGCCGGATCGACCACGACCCGCTCGACCGGTCCGATCGAGCGCTGGTCGCCGACCGAGAAGGTGCGCAGCGACTCCACGTCGTCGCCCCAGAACTCGACCCGCACGGCGTGGTCGCCGGCGGTCGGGAACACATCGACGATCCCGCCGCGCACGGCGAACTCGCCGCGGGCCTCCACCTGAGGGGTCCGGGCGTAGCCGAGGGCCGCGAGCCCCTCGACGAGCGCGTCGAACCCGCTCCACCGGTCGGTCAGCTCGAGGGGGCGACGCCCCGCCAACCTCGGATCCATGGGCTGGAGGGCGGCCCGGACAGGGGCGACGACGGCGAGCAGCGGTTCCTCGTGCGCCTCCGGGTGGGTGAGCCGGTCGAGTACCGCGAGCCGCCGTCCGACCGTCCGCGGCTGCGGGGACAACCGCTCGTGCGGCAGGGTCTCCCAGGCCGGGAACACCGCGACCCGCTGGTCGCCGAGGTAGGCGGCGAGCCCGTCGGCGACGGCCTCGGCGTCGGAGGTCCGGGGCGTGAGCACGAGCAGGGGAGCCGCGCGCTCGACCAACAGGCTGAGCACGTACGGACGCAGCGGCGGCGAGCAGACGAGGTCGTCGTCGACCAGCTCCTCCGACCACTCGGCGCGGGCAGCGCGCAGGGCGCTCGCGAGCGGCCCGACGGCGAGCCCGGGGTCGAGGACGTCCGCGACCGAACGCGGGCCCGAGGCGGACCCCCCTGGCGGCGGGGCGGGCGGGGCGGTGGACACGACGACCTCGGGTGGCGTGCGGGCATCGACGACACCAGGCGGTCGCGCTGGCCGGTCGGGAGCGCCGACGAGCGTGCCCGCCCCGACGTCGCCCGGCAAGTCGGACGCGCAGGACGTCGGATGCTCGGCACGTCGGACGGCGGACGCCCGGGCGGCTGGACGAGCGGCGGATCAGGCCGACGAGGGGGCCGCGGGGACCTCGTGTCCCGCCAGCACCGTCGCGACGAGCCGTCGCACGGTCGCAGCATCCGCGAGGTCCTGCGTGAGCGGCGGGGTGATCACCCACGAGATCGTCAGCCGCGCGAGCAGTTCCGCGTCGCCGGCCCGGTCCCGACGCGGCTGCCCCGCCTCGCTGGCGGCCACGTCCAGCACGGGGGCGAGGACCGCGACGGCCCGGTGGAGCACCGGTGCCGCCGCGACGGTGAAGACCGGCAGGATCGCGTCCGGTTCCAGTTGGAGCAGGCGCTGCAGCAGCGGATGCGCGCGGGCGTGCGCGACGGCGAACCCGATCGCGCCCGTGATGCGGTCCACCGCGGGGCCGGTCGCCGCCAGCTCGTCGGCGAGCGAGCCGAAGAACCGCTCGAGCTCACGGTCGACGACCGCACGCGCCACCGTCGACACGTCGCCGACGTGCTTGTAGACGGTCGGACGGGAGACGCCGGCGCGCGCCGCGACCGCGGACAGGGGGGTGTCCCGCAAGCCACGTTCGAGGTAGAGCGCCAGCGCCGCGTCGAGGATGCGGGCCGCGACCGACCCGTCGGCGGGGGCAGCGACCTCGGACATGCGGTGCTCGTCTCGTGACCAGAGGCTCACCAGCCGAGCCCCACGAGGACGCTACCGACGAGCAGGCCGGGGATCGTCGACAGCCCGGTACCGAGCAGCGCCGCGCGCCGATCGAGGACGAGCAGCGGCAGCAACGCGTCGCCGTCCTGGCTCAGCGCGTTCGCGAGCAGCATCGGCAACGGGACCACCCCCTGCACGTACAGCCCGGTCAGCACCAGTTGTGGCCCACAGCCCGGGACGAGCCCGAGGCCCGCGCCGACCAGGACGCCGACGAGCCCGAGCACCGGCAGGGCAGCGAGGTCGACGCCGGCCGTGACCACGGCCACCTCGACGACCAGGAAGGCGGCGGCGACCCAGCACACCACGATCGCGGTCTCCCGGGCGGCCGCCAGCAGGACCTCCCCCCGCCGGGCGATCGCCGTGCAGCCGAGCGCGGTGCCCTGGCCTCGCCCGAGCACCAGCAGCGCGAAGCAGACGAGGAGGCCGGCGACGCCGACGAGCCCCTCGAGGGTGGGCCCGACCGTGGCGAGCGTGCCGACCGTCCCCTCCGCGGACGGCACGCTCACGGCGATCGGGGCCCCGATGAGCCGCGCCAGCACGAGCGTCCCGCCGAGGACCACGAGGATCCAGAACAGCCCGCCGGCACCGCGGAGCAGGACGCCGGGGCCGGGGCGGGCAGCGTCGGCGTCCGGCCCCGGCCCCGGCCGGTCGGCGGTCGGCCCCGGCCGGTCGGCGGTCGGCCCCGGCGGCCGGGGCGGCCGGGGCGCGGTACGCACCGCGACCGCGAGGCGCTCCGGGGCCACGCGCTGCAACGTGGCCGCCCGCGCCGGCGCGATGCCGAGGGCGTCCACGAGGAACCCGGTCCCCACCCCGACGACCAGCAGCGTGAGGTGCACCCCGATCGCGGTCGCCGGAGCGGTGGCCAACAGCACGAAGGACGCGTCCCCCATCGTCGCGACCAGGGTGGCGACCACGGTCCCGAACGAGACCGTGCCGCGCAGGTAGACCGGCATCACGACGAGCGCGCCGCCACAGCCCGGCAGGACCCCGAGCACCGCGCCGACGAGCGGGCCCAGCCGGCGGTGGCGCACCAACCAGCCCTGCACGGCGTCCCCGGAACGGTGCTGGAGCCGTCCGATCAGCGCGAGCAGCACCGCGACGACGGCGCCGACCTCGAGGAACGCGGCGGCGGCCGCGTCGACGATCCACGCCATCCAACCCTCCTCCCGGGTCCGGGCGCAGTGTTGACAACTCGACGCTCGGTGTAAAGTCGTCGCGGGTGACCGTGGGGCGGCCGGATGCCGCCGGCGACGAAGGAGGACGGCCGTGGCCGTGGCGAACCGGGACGAGCAGGGACACCGCACGGGGTTCGGCGCGTTGCGCGCCGGCGGCATCGACTGGGACTACCTGCCGATGCGTCTGTTCGTCCAGGGCCAGGAACGGTTCTGGCGGGCGAACGACATCGACTTCACCCAGGACGCGGCGGACCTCGCGGCGCTCAGCGACGACGAACGCGAGGCCGCGCTGTACCTCTGCGCCTCGTTCGTCGCCGGGGAGGAGGCGGTCACGGAGGACATCCAGCCGTTCCTGCGCGCGATGGCGGCGGAGGGCCGGCTCGAGGACGAGATGTACCTCACCCAGTTCGCCTTCGAGGAGGCCAAGCACACCGAGGTGTTCCGGCGCTGGCTGGACGCGGTCGGGGTCACCGAGGACCTGCACCACTACGTCGAGGACAACCCCGGCTACCGCCGCATCTTCTACGAGGAGCTGCCGGCGGCGCTCGACCGGCTGCTGGACGACCACTCGCCGGAGGCCCAGGTTCGCGCCAGCGTGACCTACAACCAGATCGTGGAGGGGATGCTGGCGCTGACCGGCTACCACGCCTGGAACCTGGTCTGCAAGAGCCGCGGCATGCTGCCGGGCATGCAGGAGATCGTGAAGCGCATCGGCGACGACGAGCGTCGCCACATGGCCTGGGGCACGTTCACGTGCCGCCGGCACGTGGCGGCCGACGACGCGATCTGGGCGGTCGTCGAGACCCGCATCCAGGAGCTGATGGAGCCGGCGCTCGCGATGGTCGCGTACCCGCTCGAGCAGTTCGCGACCCCGCCGTTCGGCCTCGACAAGGACGCGATCGTGCAGTATGCGTTCGACCGTGGCAGCCGCAGGCTCGGGACCATCGCCTCCGCCCGCGGCCGGGACCTTCGCGAGGTCGAAGGGGACCGCGAACCCCTGGAGCTCGAGGAGCGCTTCGGGCGGGAGGACGCGCAGGCCTACGACGAGGCCTGACCGGCGGGCCGGTCGCGGCGGGCCGGTCGCGGCGGACGGCGCCGGTGGTCAGCGGGGCTTGGGACGCTTGCGGTTGGCCGCAGCCATCGGGTCGATGCCCTTCGGGATGGGCATGCCGCGGTCGAGCGGCTTCAGCTTGCGCTCGAGCTTCGGCACGTCGCCCTTCTTCAGCTCGCGGGGCAGCTTCGCGAGGTGACGCTGCAGCTTGTTCAGCGGCACCTGGCCGTCCTGGTCACCGACCACCAGCACGGTGACGGGCGCCTCGCCCGCCACCCGGGACAGCCGCTTCTTCTCCTTCGCGAGCAGACCCTTCACGCGCTGGGGGGAACCCTCCCCGACGAGCACGATGCCCGGTCGGCCGACGACCCGGTGGACGAGGTCCTGCTTGGCGTTGACCGCGACCGCAGGGGTCACGAACCACTGGCCGCGCATGATGTTCAGCACGGCGGCCGCCGCCCCGATGTGGCCCTCGATCGCGGCGTACTGCGCCTTCTGCAGCCGCAGGTTGAACGCCATCATCGCGCCCATGGCGGCGAACAGCAGGGCGAAGACGACGATGGCGATCGGGTGGATCAAAAGGCCCAGGCCGGCGCCGACCAACGCGCCGACGAACGCGCCGACCACCACCCAGACCATCGCCTTGTCGTCGAGCTGGCGCAGTTGCTTCCACGCCTCGACGAACCGCTCGATCCTCTCCTTCACGGGCATCTCCTCGCGGACGGTGGCGACGTCGGGGTCGCGGACGCGGACGGGCCGAGGCGTTCAGCCACGGCCATGGAACCGGTTCTGGGTGGCCTCGAGGCCCTCGCCCGCGAGGGCGACGACCGCGTCCGCCGCTTCCTCGAGGGTGACGTCGACGACCTCGCGGTCGGCGGGCGGGAAGCGTCGCAGGACGTAGTCGCGGCCGGGCATCCGGCCGGGCGGCCGGCCGATGCCGATCCGCACCCGCAGGTAGTCGCGGGTCCCGAGCGCGCGGTCGACGTCCCGCAGCCCGTTGTGCCCGCCGGGGCCGCCGCCGGCCTTGACGCGCAGCGCGCCGACGGGCAGGTCGAGGTCGTCGTGGACGACGACGACGCGCGCCGGGGGGACCTTGAACCAGGCGGCGGCCGACTGCACGGGGTCACCCGACCGGTTCATGTAGCTCTGCGGGACCGCGAGGACGAGCCGGTGCCCGGCGACCGACGCCTCGGCGATCTCACACCGCACGCGACGGTTGCGGCGCAGGTCGGTGTGCTCGCGCCGCGCGAGCAGCCGGACGACGTCCGCACCGACGTTGTGGCGCGTCCCGCCGTACTCGCCCTCCGGGTTGCCGAGGCCGACGACGAGCCAACGGTCGTCGGCCACGGCTCCCTCCGGTCACCGCTCCCGGCGTGCCGCGCGGTCGGCGTGCACCACGCCCCGGCGGCAGGTCGGTACGGCTCAGTCCTCGTCGTCGGCGGACGCCTCGTCCTCGTCCTCGCCGACCAGCTCCGGCTCCGGCGCCTCGATCCCGGCGGCCTCCTCCATCGCCTCCATGGCCTCCTCGGAGACCGGGGCGTTGATGGTGACCACGGTGCGCTCGAGCTCGACGTCGAACTCGGCGCCGGCGGGCAGCTGGTCGCGCAGGTCCTCGACGCGCCTCACGTCGCCGATCTCCATGCCGGCGACCGAGAGCTCGAGGAAGTTCGGGACCTCCATCGGCTTGACCATGGCCGCCACCGCGTAGAGCACCTGGTTGACGATGCCCTCGGCGGCCGCGTCGTCCTCGTCGACGAGGTGCACCGGGATCTCGACCGCGATCTGCTGGTCACGGTCGACGGCGAGGAAGTCGACGTGCAGCGTCTCGCCGCGGATCGGATGGTGCTGGATGTCACGGGGCACCGTCAGGTAGGCCTCGCCGCCGACCTCCAGCCGGATCAGCACGTTGCGGCCGGCCTCGGTGTGCAGGGCGTGGTAGAGGTCGAGCGCGCCCACACTGACGGACGTCGGCGCGACCTGGTAGCCGTAGAGGATGCCTGGCACCCGTCCCTGCTTGCGGAGACGCCCCGAGGCGCCCTTGCCCTTCTTCGAGCGCGCATCGGCCGTGAGCTTGACCTGGTTCGACAACGTGCTGCTCCTGGTGGAAGGTCCCCATCGCGGGTCGGTCACCGAGTCGGCGGCGAGGTGGCACGAGGGGTGCGTGGGCCACGTGGTGAGGGCGAGACGATCGCGGCCTCGGGGGCGGACACGCGCTCGGCCCGCGCTGGACGCGGGCCGTTCGGGCGATGGTACCGGGCCGCTGGCGGGCCCGGCAACCGCCGTGGTGACGGGGTCCCGGGCAGCGGCCGGCGACGGAACGGCCCCGCCATCGCCCGACCCGCGGGGGGCTCAGACGTTCTCGCCCCGGAAGATCTCCGACACCGACTGGTCTTCGAACACCGCCTTCAGCGCGGACGCGAGGATCGGCGCGATGGAGAGGACCACGAGCTTGTCGGTGCGTCGCTCGGGCGGGATCGGCAGGGTGTTGGTGACCACCACCTTCTCGATCTCCGAGTCCTGCAGCCGCTGCGCCGCCGGACCCGACAGCAGGGGGTGGGTCGCCAACGCGTAGACCCGACCGGCGCCGCGCTGCTTGAGCAACTCCGCCGCCCCACAGATCGTGCCGGCGGTGTCGATCATGTCGTCGATCAGGATCGCGGTCTTGCCCTCCACCTCGCCGATCACGTCGAGGGAGACGGCCACGTTGTGCTGCGACGGGTCCCGCCGCTTCTGCAGGATCGCCATCGGCGCGCCGAGGAACCCGGCGAACTTCTCCGTGAGCCGGACGCGGCCGGCGTCGGGCGAGACCACCACCCGGTCCGCCGGCGCGACGTTGTCCTCGATCCACTGCACCAGCAGGGGCATCGCCGTGAGGTGGTCGAACGGGTCGTGGAAGAAGCCCTGGATCTGTCCGGTGTGCAGGTCGACCGACATGATGCGGTCGACGCCGACCGACTCGTACATGTCGGCGACCATCCGGGCGCTGATCGGCTCGCGCGAGAGCGCCTTCTTGTCCGACCGGGAGTAGCCGTAGTAGGGGATCACCGCGATCGTGCGCTTCGCCGAGGCGCGCTTGAGCGCGTCGAGCATCACGAGCTGCTCGACGATGAAGTCGTTGATGCTCATCCCGCCCGGCAGCGAGACGTGCGACTGCAGCACGAACGCGTCGGCGCCGCGCACGGACTCCGCGAACCGCGCGTAGAGCTCCCCGTTCGCGAACTGCGACAGCTTGACCTCGCCGACCCGCATGCCGAGGTGGTCGGCGACCTCGCGGGAGAGCTCCGGGTACGACGACCCGGAGAAGATCATCATCCGCTTCTTGGTGACGACTTCCATCGCTGGCGTCCCGACGGTCGGCGGCGGCCCGGGGGCGCGACGGTAGCCGCACGGCTGCCGAGCGTCAGCCTCGCGGGGAGGCATCCGGTCCCCGTCACCCGCGCCGCGGGCGTCAGCCTCGCCGAGAGGCGTCCGGCCCCGCCAGCGGTGCCACCCGCTCGAGCGTCAGCCCTGGTCCTCGGCCTCGCGGCGCGCGCGCCAGCCCTCCTTGACGGTCTGCCGCGACCTGGCGATCGCCAACGCCCCGGCGGGCACGTCGTCGGTGATCGTCGAACCGGCGGCGGTGTACGCCCCCGTGCCGATCGTGACCGGGGCGATCAGCATCGTGTCGCAACCGACGAAGGCGCCGTCCTCGATCGTGGTGTGCGACTTCGTCCGGCCGTCGTAGTTGACCGTGATCACGCCGCAGGAGACGTTGACCCCGGTGCCGACGGTCGCGTCGCCGACGTAGGCGAGATGCGGGATCTTCGTCCCGTCACCGATCCGCGCGTTCTTGGTCTCCGCGTAGGCGCCGACCTTCGTGCGGGCGCCGAGGTGGGTGCCCGTGCGCAGGTGGGCGAAGGGACCGACCTGGGCGTGGGGTCCGATCACGGCCCCCTCCCCCCGGGTGGAGTGGACGGTCGCGTCGGCCTCGACGACGCACGCGCTGAGGTGGCTGTTCGGCCCGACCACCGCCCGCTCACCGATGCGCGTGCCCTGGTCGAGCAGCGTCCCGGGCAGCAGGACCGCGTCGCGTGCCACCTCGACGTCGACGTCGACGTGGGTCGTCACCGGGTCGAGGACGCTCACCCCGACCTCGACCATGAGGTGGTCGAGATGGCGGCGGCGCAGCTCCGCAGCGGTGTCGGCCAGCTGGCGGCGGTCGTTGACGCCGGCGATCTCACGCTCGGCCACCACGACCGGCGCGGCCTGCTGGCCGGCCCGGTGGAGGATCTCGACCACATCGGTGAGGTAGAGCTCCCCCTGGGCGTTGTCGTCGTCGAGCTCGCCGATGGCCGTCTCGAGCGGGCCGCGCGGCAGCACGTACATGCCGGCGTTGACCTCCGGGATCGCCCGCTGCTCGACCGTCGCGTCGCGCTCCTCGACCACCCGCACCACGCTGCCCACGTCGTCGCGCACCACCCGGCCGTACCCGGTGGGGTCGCCGAGTTCGGCCGTGAGCATCGCGGCGCGCCCCCCGTCCGACGCGGCCACGAGCCGTTCGAGCGTGCCCGCTGTCAGCAGCGGCGTGTCCCCCGGGAGGACCAGCACCCGCTCGATGCCCGCCTCGAGGGCCGGCAGCGCCACCTCGACGGCGTGGCCGGTGCCACGCTGCTCGGCCTGCAGGACGGTGCCGATGCCGGGCAGGTCCGCGGCTTGCACCTCGGCCGTGACGGCGTCCGCCTGGTGGCCGACCACGACGAGCACCTGGCCGAGGTCGAGCGGCCGCAGCGCCTCCAGCACGTGGTGCACGAGCGTGCGGCCGGCGGCACGGTGCAGCACCTTCGCGAGGTCGGAACGGAACCGGGTGCCCTTGCCGGCAGCGAGCACGACGGCGGCGACGTCCTGGGCCATGGGGGTCTCCTGCGGTGGGGAGCGACCGCCACCGTAGCCGGGCGGTCGGGGCCGTCGGACGGACGCGACCCGCGCGGTCGAGCAGTAGCGTCGGTGCCCTCCGACCACCGAGGTGGCCCGTGGCCGACCGCCCCGACGACGGCTCGCTCGACGACCGCCCCGACGACGGCTCGCTCGACGACCGCCCGGACGACGGCTCGTTCGACGACCGCCCCATCGACGGCTCGTTCGGCGACCGCCCCATCGACGGCCGCCCCTTGGACGACGGGCGGTTCGACGACGAGGACGAGGAGGCCTTCCTCGCCGCGTGGGAGGAGGCCGAGCGCGACGCCGCGGAGATCGTGGCGGAAGCGCTCGCGGACGACCCCCCGGCCCCGCCCGGTGCCGCCGCGGTCGCGGCGGCGGCGACGGCGCTGCGGAGCGCCCACCGCGACGGGCACCACGCGGCCAGCTGGATGCTGCGCGCGGCCGGGATCGACGACCCGGACGACGAGGACGACGTCGACCTGCTGAGCGAGGCGGTCGCCGCGACGATCAGCATGGTCGCGGACCCCGGCCTGCCGGCCGAGGAGGCCGCGGCCATCATGACGCTCGAGCTCGCGGACTGGGCTGGCGCGGTCATCGGCCTGGTGCGCAGCGGACCGGGAACACCCGCCGACCCGGCCTCCCTCGTCGCCTACGCCGAGGAGGTCGAGGAGGTCGACGCCGATCCCCTCGAGCCGGACGAGCGCGACCTGATCGAGGTCGGCTTCCTGCTCGTGCTGCCCGCCTGGGAGGCCGCCGGGGTCGTCACCGGCGGGTTCGACGACGCCCGCCTGACCCCCCTCGGGGCGTGGTTGCTGCCCCAGGCCGTCCAGCTCGCGTGGGAAGGGGACGCGGACCTCGACCTCGACGACGCGGACATCGTCGACCTCTTCGAGCGGCTCGGCGCGCGCGAGCCCTGGGAGGGCTGGCGGGAACGGCGCGGGGACGCCGACCTCGGCGAGCCGTTCGGCGACGGGGACGACGACGAGCTGGCCCCGGAGATCGCGGACGCGGTCGTGCGGGTGCTGGCGGCCGGCGGTCCGCTGCCCGAGGAGGACCTGCTGGACCGACTCGTCACGGAGGGCACGGTCGGCGTCGACGACCGCGAGACCGTGGCCGAGCGGCTGTGGGAGCTGCCCCGCGTGCTGCCGGTCCGCGACGGGCGGCTGGTCCACCTGCCGACGATGGCGGAGGGCCGGACCTTCACCCACCGGATGACCGGCCCGGAGCTCGAGGACCGCCGGCTGACGAGCGGGCCGGACCTCGCGCTGTACGAGACGTTCCTCCCGCCACTCGTGCACGCCAGCGGCGAGGAGATCGTGCTGCAGGACTGGCACGACGCCGACGACCCCGACCGCGCGACCTCGCTGTTCGGGCCGGACGGCTGGCTACCCGAGGACCTCGAGCCGGGCGACCTCGTCGCGTGCCGCATCGAGGACGGCCGCCTGACGGTCACCCGGGTCGACGCGGCCGACCTCGATCCGGAGGCGAGCGAGCGGGCGGCCGACCACCTGCGCACGACGTTCGAGACGCTCGACGGACGCAACGCGGTCGGCGGGCCCATCGACGAACCCGAGCTGCTGCTCGAGACGGTGGTCCGGGTCCCGACGCTGTTCCGTCGGCCGCTCGCACCGGTGGTGGAGCTGCTCGCGGAGACGGGGCTGGTGAGCGACGGGTCCCGCGGCGTGGCCGACCCCCAGGCGGCACCCGAGTCGCCGCCCTACGCCTTCTACGAGGAGGTGTACGGGCTGGACGAGATGGCCACCGACGCGGTCGGCATCCTCAGCGGTGCCGTCGACCTCGTGGACCGCGAGGGGGTCGACGAGCTGCCCGCCGACCTCGCCGACAACCTGCTCGAGATGCTGGCGCTGGACCCGGCCGTCGCGGAGGCGCTGGCCGACTCGCTGTTCGGCATCCTCGGGACGGGCGCGAGCGCGCTGGACCGGTTCGCGCGGGCGCTGCTGCCGCACGCGCGTGGCCGGCGGGCGGCACCGGTGCACCTGCTGGCGGCCCGTGCGGCGGAGGCGCACGGCGAGGCCCTCGCCGGTGAGGCGTCCCTGCGTCGGGCGGTCCAGGCGGACGGGGCCTGTGCAGCGGCGCACGAGGACCTGGCCTGGTACCTCGAGGACCGGGGCGACGTCGCCGGTGCGCTCCGGCACCTGCGCCAGGCGGGCATCGGGGACGACGACGCGTCGGTCCAGCGGCTGGCGGCGCTCCAGGACGGACGCCCCCGCGCCGGTCGCAACGACCCCTGCCCTTGCGGGTCCGAGGCGAAGTACAAGCGCTGCTGCGAGCGCACGGGCGGGCCGCTGCCGGACCGGGTCGGCGCGCTGTTCGACAAGGCCCGGGCCTACGTCAGCCGCCCGCTGCACCGTGCGCAGCTGCTCCGACTGGTCGAGGCCCGAGCGGGCGACGCGGCCGACGAACGCGCGTTCCTCCGGGTGCTGAGCGACGGGCTGGTGCACGACGTCGCACTGTTCGAGGACGGGTGGCTCGAGGACTTCCTCGCCGACCGCGGCCCGCTGCTGCCGGACGACGAGCGGGAGCTGGCGCGGACCTGGCGGGATGCGCCCCGGTCGCTGTTCGAGGTCGTCGCGGTCACGCCTGGCGTCGGGCTCGAGCTGCTCGACCTGCGTTCCGGAGACCGCGTCGTCGTGCGCGAACGGACGGCGAGTCGGCAGCTCACGGTCGGGACGGCGGTGTTCGCGCGGGTCGTTCCCGACGGTCGGGGCCACCAGCTGTCCGGCGGGGTCGTGCCGATCCCGGTGCAGCACCGCGAGACGCTGCTCGGCTTCCTCGGCACGGACCCGGGCGCCGCCGAGATGTGCGCCTGGGTCGCGGCGCTGGAGGCCCCGCCGACGCTGCGAACGACCGAGGGCGAGCCGACCGTGCTGTGCGAGGCGACCTACCGGGTGGCCGACCCCGCGCAGGCCGGGCGGGCGTTGGCCGAGCGGTACGACGCCGACGACGACGGCCGGCGGTTCGTCGAGTGGGTCGAGGATGACGATCGCCGGTGGCTGCGCGGCACCATCGAACTGGACGGTGACCGTCTGCACGTCCAGACCAACGCGGAGCCACGGCTCGAGCGGTTCCAGGCGGTCATCGTGGAGGTGGTCGACGGCGCCGAGCTGCTCGAAGAGGTGCGCCGGCCGGCGGCGGACCTGTTCCCGGGCGGCCGAGACAGGGGTGACGACGGTGACGACGGTGACGACGCCCCCGCCGGGCCCATCGCCATCGACGAGCTGCCGGAGGAGGTCCGGGCGGCGCTGGAGGCGGAGATCCGTCGCCACGAGGAGGCCTGGGTGGACGAGTCCATCCCGATGTTCGGTGGTCTGACCCCGCGACAGGCGCTGGACGACCCCACCCGGCGGGAGCAGCTGCTGAGCTTCCTCGACGAGGTGGAGGCGATGGCGACGCCGGGCGGGATGGACGCCGGGCGCATCCGCCGCCTGCTCGGCCTGGACGAGCCGTGAGCTGCGGTCAGCGGCCGAGCCAGCCGTCCACCTCGGTGCGGTGCTCGCCGACCCAGGCCGCGACCACGTCACGCTCGGCGCCCGGCGCGGCGGCGTCGAGCGCCGCCTGCAGCTGCGCGAACGGGTCCTCGTCGACCGCGAAGGCCGCGAGCCACGCCGCGACATCGGGCTGGTCGGCCGCGAACCCGTCCCGCGCGAGCACGGCGATGCGTTCCGGGTCGCCGAGCGCGCCGAGCGGGTCCTCCAGGTCGACCAGGTCGTAGCGGCCGTACGCCGGGTGCGGCTGCCAGAGGGTGACCACGATCGGTCGCTGCGCCGCGACCGCCCGGTCGAGCGCGGTCAGCATCGCCGGGGTCGAGCCGATCTGGAGCTCGAAGCGGTCCTCCAACCCGTACGTGGGCAGCACCTCGTCGCGCGAGACCCGCACGTGGCCGCTGCCGGGCTCGATCCCGACGATCACGCCACCGAGCTCGTCAGCGAGGTCCCCCAGGTCGGCGATCGACCGGACGTCGGTGATGGCGGGCACCGCCCAGGTCAACGATGCGCCGTCGTACCAGGTCCCGAGCTCCTCCATCCGGTCGCCGAAGCGCGCGAGCTGCGGCGCGTGGGTCTGGGGCAGCCACGCGCCGGTCCACAGGTCGAGCTCGCCGTCCGCGAGCAGCCGGTAGACGCCGTCGACGGCGTTGACCTCACCGGTGCGCACGATCCCGCCCGGCGAGGTCGCATCCACCTCGACGAGCTCGATCTCGTAGCCCTCACCCTCGAGGACGAACGCCCACAGGAGCGCGGACGCCTCGACCTCCGCCCACGGCAGGACACCGATGCGGATCGGCGGGTCGTCGGCGGCGCAGCCCGCGAGCAACGCGGCGGCCAGGACGACCACGACCCCGAGGGTGAGGTGGCGGCGCCGGCCGTGGCCCCGTTGCCCGTCGCCGGGCACTGCGTCCCGCGGACGATGGCTCACGACTGCCCTCCGTGGGGCGACCGCTCGGGGGGCACGTCCGGCCGCGCCTCCTGCTCGAACTCCTCGCACTCCGCGCTGAGATCGTGCTGCTGACGGTCGAGCTCTTCCCGCGCCGCCGCGAGTGCGCGTTCGTCGGGGATGCCGTTGTCGACGTCCGGGGCCACCTCGAGGTCCAGGTGGCGTTCGGCGAGCTCGAGCTCCCGTTCGCGCACCCCGAGCTCGCGGGCCCGCAGCTCGAGCTCCTGACGGCGGAACCCGCGTTCACGCCGCGTCGCCTCGGGGACACTGGCCGGCGGTAGCTGCCGCCGGGCCGGGCCACGTCGGGGCCGTTCCTGCTGGAGCCCGCGCAACAACGACCACGCGGACAGCAACAGCACGACGGCGAACGGCAGCCCCGTGGAGATCGAGGCGGCCTGCAGCGCGGCGAGCCCGCCAGCGACGAGCAGCCCCGCGGCGACGAGCCCCTCGGTGACGGCCCAGAACACCCGGGTCTCGACCGGGGTGTCGAGGCTGCCCCCATTGGTCAGCATGTCCACGACGAAGGACCCGGAGTCCGACGAGGTGACGAAGAAGAAGCCGACCACCAGGATCGTGACGACCGCGCTGACCGCCGCGAACGGGAACTCGTCGAGCATCGCGAACAGCGCGGTCGAGAAGTCCTCCTGGACCAGCGTCCCGATCGCGGCACCCCCACGCTCGAGCTCGATCGCGGTGTTGCCGAAGACCGTGAACCACAGGAACGACACCAGCGACGGCACCAGCAGGACGCCGAGCACGAACTCGCGGATCGTCCGTCCACGCGAGATCCGCGCGATGAACATGCCGACGAACGGTGACCAGGACACCCACCAGGCCCAATAGAAGATCGTCCAGTCGCCGAGCCAGTCGCGCCCGACGTAGGTCCCCGACCACACCAGCGTGTCGACCAGCGACTGCACGTAGTGCCCGACGTTCTCCACGTACGCCGAGAGCAGCAGGACCGTCGGTCCCGCGAGGAACACGAACAGCAGCAGCCCCGCGGCGAGGGTCATGTTGATCTGCGACAACCGCTGGATGCCCTTGTCGAGCCCGGCGTAGACCGACAGCGTCGCGGCGAGGGTGATCACCGCGATGAGGATCAGCTGGTTGCGGTTCGAGATGTCCCACCCGAACACGAACGCCATGCCGGCGTTGATCTGCATGACCCCGAACCCGAGCGAGGTCGCCACCCCGAACATCGTCCCGAGGACCGCGAGGATGTCGACGGCGTGGCCGAGCGGCCCGTTGATCCGCTCGCCGAGCAGGGGGTGGAACAGCGACCGCATGGTCAGGGGCATGTCACGGCGGAAGCCGAAGTAGGCCAGGCCGAGCCCGAGGGTCGCGTACACCGCCCACGGGCTGAACCCGTAGTGGTGGAAGGTGAGGTTCATCGCCTGCTGGGCGGCCGCCGGCGTCTCCGGCGTGACGCCCCGGGGCGGGTCGAGGTAGTGCGTGATCGGCTCCGCGACGCCGTAGTACAACAGGCCGATGCCCATGCCCGCGCTGAACAGCATGGCGAACCACGACAGGGTGCTGTAGTCGGGCTCGCTGTCGTCGGGGCCGAGCTTGATGTGGGCGTACGGGCTGAAGACCAGATAGACGCAGAAGACCAGCAGGGCGGCGACCCCGCCGATCATCACCCACCCGAAGGTGCTCGTGATGAACGACTGCACGGGTGGGAAGATGCGCCCGGCGGTCTCCGTGAACACCGCGGCGAAGAGCGCGAATCCGACGGTCAGTGCCGCAGAGACCGGGAAGACGACCGGGTGGACGTCCTCCCGCAGGATCTTGCGCAGCCGCTGGATGACCCGCTTTCCGACTGGACAGCGCGCTCGACCCTAGTGGTCGGCACGGTCAGGCGCCGCTCACGAGCCGACGTAGGCGGCGAGGTGCTCCCCGGTGAGCGTGGAGCGGGACGCGACGAGGTCCGCCGGGGTGCCCTCGAACACGACCCGGCCGCCGTCGTGGCCGGCCCCCGGGCCGAGGTCGACGATCCAGTCGGCGTGCGCCATGACCGCCTGGTGGTGCTCGATCACGATCACCGACGTGCCGCCGTCCACGAGCCGGTCGAGCAGGCCGAGCAACTGCTCGACGTCCGCGAGGTGCAGACCGGTGGTCGGCTCGTCGAGCACGTACACGTCGCCCTGCTCGGCCATGCGGATCGCCAGCTTCAGCCGCTGGCGTTCCCCACCGGAGAGCGTCGTGAGCGGCTGGCCGAGGGTCAGGTAGCCGAGACCGACGTCGGCCAGCCGGTCGAGGATCCGGTGCGCGGCCGGGGTGCGCGCCTCTCCGGCACCCAAGAATGCCTCCGCATCGGTCACCGACATCGCCAGCACCTCGGCGATGTTGCTCCCGCCGAGCGTGTACTCGAGCACGGCGGCCTGGAACCGCTTGCCCTCGCAGTCCTCGCAGGGGGACTCGAACGTCGCCATGATGCCGAGGTCGGTGTCGATGACGCCGGCGCCCTTGCAGGTCGGGCAGGCACCCTCGGAGTTGGAACTGAACAGCGCCGGCTTCACGCCGTTGGCCTTCGCGAACGCCTTGCGGATCGGATCGAGCAGCCCGGTGTAGGTGGCCGGGTTGCTGCGCCGGGAGCCCTTGATCGCGCCCTGGTCGATCACCACCACGCCGGCGCGCCCGGCGACGGAGCCGTGGATCAGCGAGCTCTTGCCCGAACCGGCGACGCCGGTGATGACGCAGAGCACCCCGAGCGGGATGTCGACGTCGACGTCCCGGAGGTTGTGGAGAGACGCCGCACGGACCTCCAGGGCTCCGGTCGCGGACCGCACCGTGTCCTTGACGGCCGCCCGATCGTCGAGATGGCGGCCCGTGATCGTCCCGCCCGCCCGCAGCCCGTCGACGCTGCCCTCGAAGCAGACCGTGCCGCCGGCGGTACCGGCGCCGGGACCGAGGTCGACGACGTGGTCGGCGATCGTGATGGTCTCGGGCGTGTGCTCGACGACCAGCACGGTGTTGCCCTTGTCCCGCAACTGCAGCAGCAGGTCGTTCATCCGCTGGATGTCGTGTGGGTGCATCCCGATGGTGGGCTCGTCGAAGACGTAGGTGACATCGGTCAACGCCGAGCCGAGGTGGCGGATCATCTTGGTGCGCTGCGCCTCGCCGCCGGAGAGGGTGCCCGCCGGCCGGTCGAGGGAGAGGTAGCCGAGCCCGATCTGCTCGAACGAGTCGAGCAGGTGCTGCAGCCCGGCGAGCAGCGGGGCGACCGATGGCTCGTCGAGGGTCTGGATCCAGTCCCGCAAGTCGCTGATCTGCATCCCACACAGGTCGGCGATGTTCCTGCCGCGGATCCGCGACGAGCGGGCCCCCTCGCTCAGCCGGGTGCCGTCGCACGCCGGGCAGGTGGTGAACCTCACCGCCCGCTCGACGAACGCGCGGATGTGCGGCTGCATGGCGTCAGCGTCCTTGGAGAGGAACGACTTCTGGATCTTCGGGATCAGGCCCTCGAAGGTCACGTTGACGCCGTCGACCTTGATCCTGGTCGGTTCCTTGTGCAGCAGGTCGTCGAGTTCGCGTTCCGTGAAGCTGCCGATCGGCTCGTCGGGGTCGAAGAACCCGCAGCCGCGGTAGATCCGCCCGTACCAGCCGTCCATGCTGTAGCCGGGGATCAGCAGCGCGCCCTCGTTCAGCGATCGGGTCTCGTCGTACAGCGCCGTCAGGTCGACGTCGCTGACGTTGCCCGTCCCCTCGCACCGCGGGCACATGCCGCCGAGACGCGTGAAGGTCGCCTTCTCCGTCTTGGTCTTGCCGGGTCCCCGCTCGACGGTGATCGCGCCGCTGGCCCTCACCGAAGGCACGTTGAACGAGTAGGCGTTCGGCGGTCCGATGTGCGGTTCGCCGAGCCGGCTGAAGAGGATCCGCAACAGCGCGTTCGCGTCGGTCGCGGTCCCGACGGTGGAGCGCGGGTTGGCTCCCAGCCGCTCCTGGTCGACGATGATCGCCGTCGTGAGACCCTCCAGGCGATCGACCTCGGGCCGCGCGAGCGTCGGCATGAAGCCTTGCAGGAACGCGCTGTAGGTCTCGTTGATCAGCCGCTGCGACTCCGCTGCGATCGTGCTGAACACCAGCGAGCTCTTGCCCGACCCGGAGACGCCGGTGAACACCGTCAACCGGCGCTTCGGCAGCTCGACGTGGACGTTCCGGAGGTTGTTCTCCCGCGCGCCGTGCACGCGGATCAGGTCGTGCCGGTCGGCCGCGTGCCCGTCGGGCACCTCGGCGGCGTCCCCGCGCACGCTCGACAGGTCGCTTCCCACGGCACCGCCTCCGCTCTCTCGGCACGCTCAGGTGCCGGACGGTGAACGGTACGCCGGTCCTCGGCCGCTGCTGCCCCGCTGCTCGCCCTGGTGACATCCCGGCGGCTGTCCGCCATCCGCCATGCCTGCAGCACGGGCCACTTCTCGGCGATCCTCGACCCGTACACGCCCCAGGGGCACGTCTACGCCGACGCCCAGCTGCGCAGCGCTGCCCTCTGGGCATGGCGCGGGTACAGCGACGCCAGCCCGACCGGCCGCACTGGTACCTGGCCTACTTCGGGACCGACCCGGACCACCAGGGCAAAGGCCTCGCCGCGGCGGCCCTCTCGCCTTACGGGCTGGTCCTCGCCGCCGACCTGCTCGACGTCGTCGGCGGAATGCTGGAGTTGCCCGAGACGGTGCTCGACCTCAGCCCCTTCCGCCAGCTGGGCGTGACCTCCAGGAAGCGTGATCACTCGTTCCCGAAGCCACTGCCGACGGCTGGCGGCCGCGCCGGCGTCCGCAGCCTCGCGCCGCCGAAAGCCCGCCGACAGCGGGGTGACAGCGGTGTGGGTGATGCTCGTCACGTCGCGCCCACCTCCCCCGGAGCAGGACCGTGCTGGTCGCACTCGTCCCGACCCCCCAGCCGCCCGCACGCCCCGCGCGGACGCGTGGCCACTCGCTGCGCTGGGCGGCCGGCCTGGTCGCGCTCGCCGTCGTCACCACCGCGGCGCTGGCCGGGATCGCAGGGCCCGAGGACCTGGTGGCGGCGCTCCGGACGGCCGACACACCCCTGCTGGCGGCGGCGATCGCCACCCAGGTGCTCGCGTTGGTCTGCTTCGCGAACCTCTACC
>SLMP01000034.1 GCA_007133465.1 Nitriliruptoraceae bacterium
AGGCGAGCTCGCCAGGCGAGAGCTCGGGGCCGGCGGCGCGCTGGCTGATGTCGGCGTTCTGGCAGAACACGCACCGCAGGTTGCAGCCGGAGAAGAACACCGTGCCCGACCCGCGCCAGCCGCGGAGCACATCCTCCTCGCCGAGGTGCGGGAACGCGCTGGCCACGTGGGCGTAGCGGCCGATGCGGCACGCGCCGGCCTCGTCGGCGAGGCGGTCGACACCCCGGCAGGGCCGCGGGCACACGCGGCAGGGGGCGAGCAGGTCACGGGCCTCCTCGGCCCGGATGCGCAGCTCTCCCGCCTCGTGCAGGCGGAGGTAGCCAGCAGGCTCCGGGTCGACGATGAACCGGCCGTCACCCCCGATCTCCACGGGCAGACGTGCCACCTCGGCGCTCATGTCCGCGTCCCGATCCTGACCGGCCGCCGACGCTCACCCCACGCGCCCGGAGGCCCGTCGAAGACGCCGGGCAGCCGGGTCCCGCAGGAGCGGCAGTGACCCCGGTCGTCGAGGTGGTAGCGAGCGAGCGTGTAGCCGTCACGGACGATCACGGCCTGCGCGCAGCCCGGGCAGGTGGTGGTGCCGCCCGCAAGGTCGTGGATGTTGCCGGTGTAGACGAACCGCAGCCCGCTGCGCAGGGCGATGCGGCGGGCGCGGCGCAGCGTCTGCGGCGGGGTCGGCGGGACATGGGTCAGCCGGTGCGCCGGGGAGAAGCCGGTCAAGTGCAGCGGCACGTCGGGGCCGAGCTCGGTCGCGACCCAGCGGGCGAGTCCGTCCACCTCGACGTCGCTGTCGTTGTGGCCGGGGATCAGCAGGGTGGTGATCTCGAGCCAGACGTCGGTCTCGTGGGCCACGTAGCGCAAGGTGTCGAGCACCGGCTCCAGCCGGGCGCCGCACAGGCGGCGGTAGAAGTCGGGGGTGAACGCCTTGAGGTCGATGTTGGCCGCGTCGATGGCCGCGTAGAACTCGCGGCGCGGTTCGGGCTCGACGAACCCGGCGGTGACGGCGACGGTGCGGATGCCGCGGTCCCGGCACGCGGCGGCGACGTCGACGGCGTACTCGTGGAAGATGACCGGGTCGTTGTAGGTGAACGCGACGCTGGCGCAGCCGAGCGCGTCCGCGGCCACCGCGATGTCGGTGGGGGTGGCCACGTCGGCCAGGGTGTCGATCTCGCGGGAGGTGGAGATCTCCCAGTTCTGGCAGAAGCGGCAGGACAGGTTGCACCCGGCGGTACCGAAGGACAGGACGGCGGAGCCGGGCAGCACGTGGTTGAGGGGCTTCTTCTCGATCGGGTCGACGCAGAAGCCGCTGGCACGGCCGTAGGTAGCGAGCACCAGCCGGTCGCCCTCCCGGGCGCGCACGAAGCAGCGGCCGCGCTGACCGTCGCGCAGGCGGCAGCGGTGTGGACACAGGTCGCACTGCAGGCGGCCATCGTCGAGCCGGTGCCAGAAGCGGGCGGTGACGGCCGCGTCCGGTCGGTCTCGGTCGTCCAGCGGTGTCGGGGGCGGCATCGGTCATCCCCGGGGATGGTGGCCTCCTCACTCGCGAAGGTGGGCGGGCCGCCAAGGCCCGTCGAGGGCCGGAGGTCCCCACTCCGCAGCCGCGGTGGCACGGCGGGGATCCCGTGTCGTTGGACGTCGCGCCCGGCGGCGCATGTCGATCCCGTTCGTGGACGAGCCGCGGAGCCTGGGTGTGGTGATCGACGCGCTGCTCGACGGTGACCTCGGCGGCGACCCCCACGGGCGTGCCGCCGGACTGATGTGATGGACGAACGCGCTCGACGCGCCGATGCTCGCCCTGGCTACCCCCAGCGGACTGGCGTCCGACGCCCTCGACGAGATCGAGCGGAGGAGCTTCGTCCCCCCACGTGATGGTGTTCCGCCCGGTGAGGTGCCAGCACCCATGACTACCTGCGCTGCGACTCAGCGCACGGAGCCACACCGCCCGCTGTCGCTCTCCGCGCTTCCTCTAGCGCGCGGTGTGCAGTGCCGCCGTTGGCTCGTTGTCAGGAAGCTGTGGCCGTGTCCATGGGGCCGGGTCTCCGGACATGGCACTGCGGAGTCGTCGATCGTTCCCTCGAGGAGTCGGGCACCGCTGCCGGCCCTCACCGAGTCGGCTTGCGGTCCGGTGCGAGCAACTCGCGGTCGATTCGTCGGGCAAGCGATGAGGAGATGCGTCCAACGAGCGCCGGCGACAACCGGTGGAAGAGCGTCCGGGCACTCGCTGGAACCGCGATGATCGCCCGATCGCGCGCGACGCCCTTGAGCGCCAGCCGAGCGAAACGATCGACGTCGACCGGCTTGAGCCCGACCACGGACAGGTACTGGCGTGCCGTGACCGGAGGGGTCGCCGTGCGAGGAAGGTTGTCAGCTGGCAGACGACGTCGGCGGCTCCCCGGTCGACGCGGTCGGGGCCCGGGTGCTGTCCAGCCTCGTCGCCGGGATGACCGAGGACCTCGATCTCGTCCATCGCCGGATGCGCCTGGTGTTCACCACCCCGAGCATCGAGGCGGCCCTCGCCGTTCAGGCGTACGGCCTCGCACCGGGGACCGCGGAGCGGATCGCCCCGGTCCTCGGGCGACCGAGCGACGACACCGACGTCCAGGTACACGCGCACGCCTTCGTCGTCGGCATGGTGGGGAGCCTGCGGAGCTGGTTCGCGGGCGGGTTCGTCGACACCCCCGAGGTCGTGGTCGGTCGGGCCCTGGCCGTCCTGGCCCGCGGCCTCCGGACGGCGGCCGACGACCGCGGCTGACCAGGGCACTTGCAGCCCCCAAGAGCGGGCCCGGCGAGGGGTCGTCCCGTCGCCTCCACAGCGCAGGCGGAGGATGGCGGGATTCGATCCGGCGTGGTTGTCAGCTCGCTGATCTTGCATAGCCCGTGACCTCTCCAGCATGCCGGCTCGTACGATCCCGGGGCTGCGCTTGCAGAGCCTTCTCGATCGGTCCCGGTTCGGGCAGCAGCACCGAGCCACACCGTTCAGGTGTCGGTCGGTGGGACCTGGAGGCTCGCTGGGATGTCGCGGTGGGCGTGCAGCACGCGTAGGACGTCGAGGTGGTCGGTCTGCTCGAGGTAGAAGATGAGGTAGGGGAACCGCCTCACCGTGTGTGCCCGCAGTCCTGGCCAGTCGA
>SLMP01000139.1 GCA_007133465.1 Nitriliruptoraceae bacterium
CTGATGCGCCACCACCGCGACCGGGACGACCGCTGATGCGCCACCTCGACGCGGACACCGTGTGGCTGGGCCTCGGGATGCGCGGGGCGATCGACGCGCTCGAGCGCGCGATCGGTGAGGACGGCTTCCCGCCGGTCCCCCAGCGGCTGCACCTGCGCGAGGACGACCAGCAGCTGCTGGTGATGCCGTCGTTCACCGGCGGGTGGGCCGGGGTCAAGCTGATCACGATCGACCCGGCGAACCCGGGCCGTGGCCTGCCGTTGATCCACGGGTCCTACACGCTGTTCGGCCCGCCGGCGCTGGCGCCGGTCGCGACCATCGACGGCGCGGCGCTGACCGAGTTGCGGACCGCCGCGGTGTCGGGGTTGGCGACCCGTCACCTGGCGCGTCCGGACGCGTCGCGGCTCGTGATCCTCGGCGCCGGTGCGCAGGGACGCTCGCACCTGGTGGCCATGGCGGCGGTCCGCCCGCTGTCCGAGGTGGTGGTCGTCGCCCCACGGCCGGCGTCGGTCGACGCCTTCCTCGCCTTCGCCGCCGACCACCTCGACGGTGTGGCGGTGCGGGCCGGGACCCCCGACGACGTGGCGGACGCCGACCTCGTGTGTGCCTGCACCTCGAGCGCGACGCCGGTCTTCGACGGGCGCCGGCTGCCACCGGGCGTGCACGTCAACGCGATCGGCGCGTACCTGCCGTCGATGACGGAGGTCGACGCGGTGACGGTCGCCTCCAGCCGCGTCGTGGTGGAGACGCGGGAGGCGGCGTTCGCGGAGAAGGGCGACCTGCTGCAGGCCGAGGAGGCCGGCGCGTGGTCGCGCGACCAGCTCGCGGCCGACCTGACGGCGCTCGTCCGCGACCGGGTGCCGGTGCGGACCCGTGACGACGAGCGGACGCTGTTCGCGTCGGTCGGGGTCGCCTACGAGGACCTGGTGGTCGCCCGGGCGGTCGCTGAGGCGGCGGGCGCGAGCTGACCCGCGGCGCCACGCAGGAGCCCTTGGGCTCTGGTCCGAGCCGTTCCCGGTCGGCAAGCTGAGGTGCTCGCGATCCAGGGGGTGGGTCGGATGCCGACGGCTGCGCAGAGGAACTGGTTGCCGCTGGCCGGGGTGGCGGCCCTGATGACGTTGGCCATGCTCGTGGCCGGCCTCGTCATCGGGATGACCGTGTACTGGAACCTCGTGGACGCTGCAGGCGATCCGTCGTCGGGGCTGGTCGCCCTGGTGATCGCCGTGCTCACCGTGCCGGCGAGCGTCCCGGCGCTGGTGGTCGGCTGGGTCGCGGGGCTGCGCCGGTGGTGGTTGGGCGTCGCGGTGCTGTGCTCGCTGCTGCTCGGCGCCGCGCTGGGCACGCTGGCCGTGATGGTCGGGATGGCCGGGACGACCGGGACGGCCGACGAGGAGGTCTACCTGCTCCCGGCGGTACCCGGTCTGGCCGCGGGGTTGATCTGCGGCTCGCTCATCGCCGTCGCGTTCGCCGATCACCTCGGCGGCAGCGGCCTCGGCGCCGAGCCGGCGGCCGACGGCGCGCGCCCACGTCTGCGCCGGTCGAGCGAGCACCGGGCCATCGCCGGCGTCTGCGCCGGGCTGGCGACCTCCTGGGGCATGACGCCGACCCAGGTGCGCCTCCTCGCGGTCGCGGCCACGGCCGTGCTCTGGCTCGCCGCCGGGGTGTTCCTCGCGGTGCCGGGCATCCTCTACCTGCTCGCGTGGCTGACCTGGCCGCTGGAGCCCGCGGAGACACCGCACGAACCGACCACGCCGACGCCGGCCCCGTAGCGACGAGGCCGGTCAGTCCGGCATCTCTCCGAGGTAGGCCTCGCGCATCTGCGGGTTCGCCAGCAGCTTGTCGGCGTCGTCGGCCAGCACGATCTGTCCGGTCTGCAGCACGTACCCGCGGTCGGCGATCGACAGCGCCATGTTCGCGTTCTGCTCGACCACGAACACGGCCGTGCCCGCCTCGTGGATCTGCGCGATGATCTCGAAGTTCTGCTGGACGAGGACCGGCGCGAGCCCCATCGACGGCTCGTCCATCAGCAGGACCTTCGGACGCGCCATCAGCGCGCGGCCGACCGCGACCATCTGCTGCTCGCCGCCGGACAGCGTCCCCGCCTTCTGGTTGAGGCGCTCCTTGACCCGCGGGAACATCTCGAAGATGTGGTCGAGGTCCGCATCGATCTCGTCGTCGTTGCGCAGGTAGGCGCCGATCCGCAGGTTCTCGAGCACGTTCATGCGCTTGAACAGCCGCCGGTTCTCCGGGACCATCGACACCCCGCGGGCGACGCGGTCCGCGGTCGTCCAGCCGTTGGCGACCTCGCCATCGATCCGGACCTCGCCGGCGGCCGGCTCGACCATCCCGAGGATGGTCTTGAGCGTCGTGGTCTTGCCCGACGCGTTGCCACCGAGCAGGCACACCATCTCGCCGGGCTGGATGCGCAGGTCCACGTTCTTGAGGATGTGCACCGCCCCGTAGAAGGTGTCGACGGCCCGGAACTCGAGCACCGGGATCTCGCCCTCGGGCGCTGGGGTGCCGTCGGTGGCGGTGTCGACGAACTCCTGGATGCTCACGCGGTCTTCTCCTCGTCGGCCGGGCGGCCGAGGTAGGCCTCGATGACCTTGTCGTCGGTGGAGACCTCGGCGTAGGTGCCCTCCGCCAGCCGGACACCGTGGTCGAACACCGTCACCCGGTCGGAGACGTCGGCGACGACCTTCATGTCGTGCTCGATCAGCACGACCGTGAAGCCCTTGTCGGACCGCAGTCGTCCGATCAGCTCGGTCAGCTCGAGGGTCTCGCGGGGGTTCATCCCGGCGGTCGGCTCGTCGAGGAGCAGCAGGTCGGGTGCCGTCGCCATCGCCCGGGCGATCTCGAGCCGCCGCCGGTTCGCGTACGACAGCACGAACGCGGGCTGCTCCAGGCGGTAGCCGGCGAGCCGGGAGCCGAAGAACGACAGCACCTCGCGGGCGTACTCCTCGGTCTCCTTCTGCTCGCGGCGGTAGCGCGGCGTCTGCAGGATCGCGTCCCACGCGCCGGACCGGGTCCGGCAGTGCCGCCCGACCATGACGTTCTCGAGCACGGTCAGGTTCGGGAACAGCTTCACGTTCTGGAAGGTCCGCGCGAGCCGCCGGTCGGTGATCTGGTTCGGGGCCAGCCCGGCGATGTCTTCGCCCTTGAAGTAGATCTCACCCTCGTCGGGCGGGAACAGCCCGCTGATGACGTTGAAGAACGAGGTCTTGCCGGCGCCGTTCGGGCCGATGACGGAGACGATCGACCCGCGCTCGACCGTGAAGTCGACGCCGCCGAGGGCCTGGATGCCCCCGAAGTTCTTCTTCAGGTCGCGGATCTCCAGCAGCGGGCCGGGCCACTCGTCCGTGCCGATGGTGGCTGCGGGGGCGGTCGAGGCGCTCATCGTGGCTCCGTCCCGTCGGCCGCGTCGCCGGCGATCGGTGGCGCGGACGCCTCCGTGACCGCCACCTCGGCACCCGTGGCGTCCGGGTCGTCGGTGAAGTGGCCCTTCTTGTCGAACCAGGCGTCCTGCAGGAACTCCTCCTGGTGCAGCTCGCGTGTGCGGCGGACCGACGGAAGCAGCCCTTCCGGCTTCATCAGCATCATGTAGACCAGCAACGTGCCGTAGATCAGCATCTTGTAGTCCTGGAACTCCTGCAGCAGGCCGGGCAGGCGGGGGCCACCGAGGATGCCGATCAGCACCACCGCGCCGAGCAGCACGCCCGGGATGTGGCCCATGCCGCCGACGATCACGATCACGAGGATCACGATCGACACCAGCAACTCGAAGCTGTTCGGGAACACCGAACCGACCTTCGCGGCGAACAACGCGCCCGCGAACGAGGAGATCATCGCGCCGGCGACGAAGGCCATCAGCTTGGCCTTGGTGGTGTCCACACCCATCGCCTGGGCGGTCGTCTCGTCCTCACGCAGCGCCGCCCAGGCGCGACCGATCCGCGACCCCTGCAACCGCCACGACACGTACACGGCGACCAGCACGAACCCGATCGTGAGGTAGAGCATCGCCCGCGGGTCGGTGCCGCTGACGGTGGTCGCACCGACGCTGACGCCGGGGATGCGCCGGATGCCCTGCGCGCCGCCGAAGTACGGGCGCAACCAGTCGGAGATGAACAGCCGCTCGAGGATCGCGGCGAAGCCGAGCGTGACGATCGCGAGGTAGTCGCCCCGCAGGCGGATCACCGGGGTGCCGACGAAGATGCCGGCGGCCGCGGCCATCGCGACGATGATCGGCAGCGCGAGCCACCAGCCGAGCTCCGGGGCGAACCCCGGTGAGGCGGGCGAGGTCAGGACCGCCATCCCGTAGGCGCCGACGGCGAAGAAGGTCACGTGTCCGAGGTCGAGCAGCCCGGAGTAGCCGACGATGATGTTCAGGCCGAGCGCCATCAGCATGAACAGCCCGACGTTGACGAACAGCTCGTTGACGATGCTGCCCACGAGCATCGGCATCACCAGCAAGGCGGCAGCGAGCACCAGCGTCACGATCAGCGACCGGCGCTGACGTTCGGGGCCGGTCCGCAGCATCCGCTCACGAGCCGACGCGCGGCGGCCGGCGAGCACGTAGGACACCGCGGTGAACAGCACGAACAACACCACCGCCGGGAGCCACCGCAGACCGCTGTTGGTGACGTACAGACGCTGGTGCAGGGCACCCAGGCCGAGGTTGCCGAGGAACTGCCGGGCGATCAGCTCGATCAGCGCCAGCACGAGCACGATCTCGACCCCGCGGACCACCGCCCGCCGCATCCGCTCCTCGGTGAGCAGCAGGGCCCCACCCACGAGCGCGAGCCCGACGCACACGGCCAGCAGGGCGAGGTAGCCCGCAGCCCCCTCCTGCCCGAGGGTGAGGATCTGCGCGAGGCCCGGGGAGAGGTTCGGGAAGGTGCGACGCAGGTCGAGGTCGCTGCGCAGCGTGGCGATCAGGACAGCCGGCAGCGCGGCGACGACCACGCCGGCGATGGCGGCCCCCAGCAGCGCACGCGCGGCGCTCACCCGAGGCGTCCCGCCCATCGGCCCGGGCGGCACCACACCGGCGAGGTAGCCGGTGACGAGCGGGACCGCGAAGAAGATCACGTCGCCGAGGGACAGGAAGGGAACGAAGACGACGCGGTTGTCGAAGGTCTGCAACATCCCGATCGCGGCGACGAACGCGAGCGCGACCGAGCCGATCGCACCGACGCGCACCGCACGCGCGACGTCGACGCCCGGGGCTGCGGGAGCGGGGGCCGACGAGGTGGCCGCCGAGGTGGTGGGGGTGGTCGTGGTCGCCATCAGGCCCGGTCCTCCGCTCCGACGGCCTCACCGAACAGCCCGCTCGGGCGGAAGATGAGGACGAGCACCAGCGCGCTGAACGCGACGGCGTCGCGCAGCTGCGAGGGGCTCGCGATCCCGAGCCCGCCGAGGATCAACAGCGGCCCGACGCCCTCGAAGAGCCCGAGGAGCACCCCGCCGGCCATGGCCCCCGGGATCACCCCGATGCCGCCGAGGACGGCGGCGGTGAAGGCCTTGATGCCGGGCAGGAAGCCCATGAAGAACGACACGCCGTAGAGCTGGCCGTAGAGCATCCCGGCGATGCCGGCCATCGCCCCGCCGACCGCGAACGTCGTGACGATCGTGCGGTCGACGTTGATGCCCATCAGGGCGGCGATCTCCTTGTCCTCCGCGACCGCCCGCATCGCCCGCCCGGTCTTCGTGCGGGTGACGAACTGCCACAGCCCGGACATGGCGACCGCGGCGACGACGATGACGAGCAGCTGGGAGCGCTGGACCGGGACGCCGAGGATGTCGATGTTGCCGGTCATGAACGGCGGCAGCGTCGGGTAGGTGCGGACGGTGGCGCCGAACAGCCCGAGGAAGGAGTACTGCAGGAAGAACGACACCCCGATCGAGGTGATCAGCGGGATCAGGCGGGGCGAGCTTCGGAGCCGGCGGTAGGCCACACGTTCGACGAGCACCGCCATGAACGTCGAGGTGGCCATCGACACCAGCAGCGTGAGCAGCATCGCGATGATCGGGTTCGACTGCCACAGGCCGCCGTTCGACAGGGCGGTCGCGGCGAAGTAGCCGATGAACGCCCCGCTCATGAACACCTCGCCGTGGGCGAAGTTGATGAAGCCGAGCACGCCGTAGACCATCGAGTAGCCGATGGCGATGAGGCCGTACATCGCGCCGAAGGCGATGGCGGCCACCAGCAGGTCGCGCCACTGTGAGCCGGTCGGCCCGAGCCCGGCGGTGAACCGCTGGATCGAGCCGATCAGCCCCCAGGCGATGAGCAGGACGGCGCCGACCCGGATCACCCAGAGGAACGAGTCGACCCAGGTCAGCCGACGACGGGCGCGGGTGAACAGGCTCGGGGCCTGGGTCCTCGGCGGGTCGGTCGCGGTCACGGTGACCTCCGGCGCGGGCCCGTGCGGCGCGATGCGACGGGCGGGGGTGGGACGACGCGCCCGGCCGGGCCCGCGACGGCGACGTCACGGACCCGGCCGAGCTGCGGGTCACTCGCTCGGCACGAAGGTGTAGACCACCGGGATCTGCGTCGCGTCGGTGACGGACGAGTCCTCGTGGAGGATGATCTGGATCTCGCCGGCGCCGCAGTCACCGAACTCGTCGCAGGTGATCTGCCCGATCAGGCCCTGGAACGACGTGCTGTACAGCTCGTCGCGCAGGGCGGCCCGGTCGATGGTCAGCGAGCCGTCGTCGCCCACCTCGGCGACGTTGTCGATCGCCTGCAGCAGCAACGTCGTCGCGTCGTACGCGTGCGCCCAGAACGCGGCCGACGGCGCCTCGCCGTACTGCTCCTGGTAGTCCTCGAGGAAGTCCGTGGCCGACTTGTCGGTGATCTCGTTGTTGTTGCCCTCGAACTGCAGCGACGGGCCGGAGAAGTAGAAGCCCTCCGCCTCCGCGATCTCGAGGAAGCCCTCGACCTGCGCGCCGTCGGCGGAGATCATGACGACGTCCTCGAGGCCCTCGACGTTGACGTACTGCTCGGCGACCCGGTTGACCTCCGGCGGGAAGATCGGGACGAAGATGCCCTCCGGGTTCTCGCCGGCGACCTCGGTGAGCACCGGCACCATGTCGGTGTCGCCCTTGTTGACGGCGGTGTAGACCACGACCTCGCCACCGAGCTCCGTGAAGGCGTCCTGGAAGGCCGTGGTGAGACCGTCGGTGTAGGGGTCGCCGTCGTGGATCGCGGCCATCTGGGTCAGGCCGAGCTCCTCGTAGACGAACTCCGCGACCGCCGCGCCCTGGTAGAGGTCGTTGTGCGCGGTGCGGTAGTACCCCTCGCTGAAGTTCTCGCCCTCGGTGCCGAACGGGGTCTGGGTCAGCGCCGGGTTGGTGTTGGACGCGGACACCATCACCATGCCGGCGCTGCTGATCAGCTCGGAGGCCGGCACGCCCGCGCCGGAGCACGAGGTCCCGATGACCCCGGCGACGGTGTCGTCGGAGACGATCGTCTGGGCAGCGGACTGTCCGCCGTCGGCCGAGCAGAGGTCGTCGAGCGGCGTCCCGAGCTCCACGGCGAAGCCCTGGACGTCGCCGTAGTCGGCGATCGCGATCTCGGTCCCCCGCTGGTTCGGGATCCCGAGGAACGCGACGTCACCCGAGATGGCCTCGAGCGATCGGATCTGGATCGCCTCGCCCTCCTGGTAGGTGACGCTGCCGAGATCGCCCGCCTCGGCAGCGTCCTCGTCGGGATCGTCACCCGGGTCGTCGGTCTCTTCGTCCCCGGTCGCGTCGGCGTCGGCCTCCGTGTCGTCCGTGAGGTCGGCGGTGTCGCCGTTCCCACAGGCGGTCAGCACGAGTGACGCCGCCGCGACGATCGCCGCCGTGCGCACTCCTTTTCGCAACATCCTCATCGTGGTCCTCTCCTGTGGCAGCTCGTCGATGCAGGGACGACGCTGCGGTCCGCAATCGCTTGCTCGGGAGACCCCCCGGATCGGTGGGCCGTCATGGGCTGTTCGAGACCCGCCACGGCCTCCCGCCGTTGGCGCTGTCACCGCTCGACCTGACCGCACCGGCGGTGGTGACCGTTCGGTCAGGGTCCGAGCAGGCGCGAACCGTAACCGCTTTCGCCCTCACAGGAAACCTCGGGCGTCGAGGTGGCTCGCGCGTGCCCGCCCGCCGGGGTGGCTCGTTGGGGCTCGGACAGGTGCTCGGGGACGGCCGGGACCGCCGTTCCTCCCGTCGGACCTGGCCAGGTGGCCCTGCCGGCGGCCTGCCCAACCCCTAGCCTCACACCGCACGAGCCGGGCTCGGCCCGTCGGGCCCGCCTGCTCCCGTTCCGACTCCCTCAGGCGCGCCCGATGTCCCAGACCGACGAACGTTCCGCACGACCGACCGACAGCGAACGCGAGGGCCCGCGCACGTGCTGGCACGCCCTCCCGGTCGAACAGGTCACCGATGACCTCGGTATCGAGCTCGACGCCGGCCTCGCGACCGACGAGGCGTCCCGCCGTTTCGACGAGCACGGTCCGAACGAGCTCGCCACCGAGGAACCACGCAGCAACTTCGACATCGTGCTGCACCAGTTCAAGAGCCCGCTGATCTACATCCTGCTGATCGCGTTCGTCGTCACGATCCTGATCGACGAGTACACGGACGCGGCCGTCATCGCGGCCGTGCTGGTCCTCAACGCGGTGATCGGCTTCTTCCAGGAGCGCAAGGCCGACCGGTCGGTGCACGCGTTGATGAGCCTCGCGTCACCCTCGTCGCTGGTGGTCCGCGACGGCAAGCGTGTGGAGATCGACGCCCGCGAGCTGGTGCCCGGCGACGTGGTCCTGCTCGAGTCGGGCACCCGGGTGCCGGCCGACCTGCGCGTCGCGCGTGCCAACCAGCTGGAGATCGACGAGTCGCTGCTCACCGGGGAATCCGAGCCGACCCGCAAGTCGACCGGCCCCGTCGACGAGGAGCTGCTGGCCGCCGACCGAAAGTCGATGGCCTTCATGGGTTCGGCGGTGACCAGCGGCCGCGGCCGCGGCGTCGTCGTCGGGACGGCCGGCGAGACCGAGCTCGGTCAGATCGCGGAGAGCATCAAGGCCGAGGAGCAGCCACCGACGCCGCTGCAGCTGCGGATGAACCGCTTCGCCAACCTCATCGGTGTGGTGGTGCTCGGCGCGACCGTGGTCGCCTTCGTGCTCGGGGTGTCGCTCGGTGAGGACGTCAACGAGATGTTCCTCACCGCCGTCGCGCTGGCCGTCGCCGTGATCCCCGAGGGGTTGCCCGTCGCCTTCACGGTCGCGATGGCGCTCGGGGTGCACCGCATGGCCCAGCGCAACGCCATCATCCGCTCGCTGCCGGCCGTGGAGACGCTCGGGTCGACGAACACGATCGGCTCCGACAAGACCGGCACGCTGACCCAGAACCGCATGACCGTGCTGCGCGCCTGGACCACCGACGGGTACTTCGCCGTCACCAGCGGCGGGCACGACCTCATGGGAGGCGGCGAGGAGGACCTGCCGAGTGCCGCCGAGTACGCCGGCGACGGCCACCACGGGCCGCTCACCGAGACCTTCCGCACCGCCGTGCTCACCAACGAGTCGGACGTCGACCGCCACCTCGACGACGAGGGCGAGGAGGTCTTCAAGCACCGCGGCGACCCCACCGAGACGGCCCTGCTCGAAGCCGCCTGGCGCATCGGGATGCCCCCGGACGACTGCCGCGAGTCGGCCGACATCCTCGCCGAGGTGCCGTTCGAGTCCGAGCGGCGCTACTCGTACGCGATCGTCGACGAGCGCGGTCCGGTGCTGCGGCTGAAGGGCGCGCCGGAGCGCGTGATCGACCTGTGCACGACCATCGCCACCGAGGACGGCAGCGAGCCCCTCGACCGGGACCGGGTGCTCGACGCCGCACACGAGCTGGCCAACCGCGGGCTGCGGGTGCTCGCGATGGCGACGCGCCGGCTCGACGAGCTGCCCGACGCGGAGAACCCGCCGGACCCCACCGAGCTCACCCTCACGGGTCTGGTCGGCATGCAGGACCCGCCCCGGCCGGGGGTGAAGGACTCGATCGCGGCCTGCCGCAGCGCAGGCATCCGCGTGATCATGATCACCGGCGACCACGCCGCGACCGCGCGGGCGATCGCGGTCGACCTCGGCATCGCCGACTCGCTCGAGGCGCCGTCGCTCACCGGCACCGACGTCGAGAAGATGAGCGACGACGAGGTGCGCGACCGGGTGCGCGAGGTGGCCGTCTTCGCGCGGGTCGCACCGAACCACAAGCTGCGGGTCGTGCGCGCGCTGCGCAGCCTCGGCGACGTCGTGGCGGTCACCGGCGACGGCGTGAACGACGCCCCGGCGCTCAAGGCGGCCGACATCGGTGTCGCGATGGGTCGGGACGGCACGGACGTCGCCCGTGAGGCCTCCGACATGGTCCTCACCGACGACAACTTCACCTCGATCGCGAACGCGGTCGAGGAGGGGCGCGTCGTGTTCGAGAACGTCCGCAAGGTGACCTACTTCCTGCTGTCCACCGGCGCCGCCGCGATCGTGGCGATCCTGTACTCGATCGCCGCGGGCATCCCCCTGCCGTACGTGCCCGCCGCACTGCTGTGGCTCAACGTGGTCACCAACGGCCTGCAGGACGTGGCGCTCGCCTTCGAGCCGGGCGAACCCGACGTGCTCGACCGCCCGCCGCGTCCCGCCAAGGAGGGCATCGTCACCCCGCTGCTGTGGGAGCGGACGCTGATCCTCGGCACGGTGATGGCAATCGGGTCGCTGTGGCTGTTCCACTGGGCGATGGACTCGGAGCTCGATCTCAGCGACGCCCAGCAGCGCGGTGCCGCGTTGACGACGCTGGTGTTCGCGATGGCGGTGCACGTGATGAACGCCCGCTCGGAGCGCCAGAGCCTGTTCCGGATGAACCCGTTCGGCAACCGCTTCCTCGCGATCGCGGTGGTCGTCGCGCTGTTGATCCACGTCGCCGCGTCGTACTGGGGTCCGACGCAGCTGCTGCTGCAGATCGAGCCGGTCACCGCCGAAGGTTGGGCCCGCATCGCCGTGGTGATGGTCGCGGTCGCCCTGGTCAGCGACTTGCACAAATGGATCCGCAGCCGCAAGGGCATCGGGCCGTGGACCTCGCCGTCCGGCACGGCCGCCCGCCAGCGGCCCACCGGGGGCGACGAGCGTGACGCGGTGCGGGCGACGGCCGCCAGCACCGGCTCGAGCGTCCACTCCCCCACCGACTCCTGACCGGCCGGAGGGCCGCTTTGACCGCGTCCGCGTCGCTGCGTACCCTCCGCCGGCACGCCTGCAGCCGGGCGTGTCTCTTGGTGGGTGTAGCTCAGCCTGGTTAGAGCGCCTGGTTGTGGTCCAGGAGGCCGGGGGTTCAAGTCCCCTCATCCACCCTCGCATCGCGGTCGCCGGGCCCGTCCGGTACGGTCCCGCGCCGCGCACGCGCCGCTAGCTCAATTGGCAGAGCATCCGGCTCTTAACCGGCAGGTTCGGGGTTCGAGTCCCTGGCGGCGCACCTCGAGAACCGGCCCCTAGGGGCCGGTTTTCGGCGTTTTGGGCCACCGGGGGTGTGCCGCTGCTCGGCGATATCCACAGGCTGTTCCCTAACTGTTCCCTAACTCCGTCGAGCGCTTCGTACGGTCGCCTTCCGTTGTTGCTGGGAGGGATGCCGTCGTGGCGAGCGGTTCGAAGCGTGGGCGTGCGAGGCGGGGCACCGGCAGCATCGTCGTGCGGGGCAAGCGGTTCCTGGCCCGGGTGGACCTCGGTGTCGGGCCCGATGGGGCGCGGCTGCGGTACGGCCAGACGTTCGATACCCGGGCCGACGCGCAGCGCTGGATCGAGGAGCAGCACGCACGGCAGGGTGAGCTGACCAGGCCGGTCGCCAACCAGCGCCTGGACGAGTACCTGCGGTGGTGGCTCGAGCACGAGGCGCCGAAGGGCAAGCCTGGCCGCGCACCGCTGGCAGCGACGACCCTGCAGAGCTACCGGGTCAACGTCGAGAAGCACCTGATCCCCGCCTTGGGACACAAGCGGGTCGGGCAGTTGAC
>SLMP01000074.1 GCA_007133465.1 Nitriliruptoraceae bacterium
ACCAGGCGAAGGACGCGGTCGACAAGGCCCGCGGCGCGGCCGTCGAGGGCGCCGAAGCCGTCGCCGACCAGGTCGAGGGCGTCGCCGACCAGGTGTCGGAGACGCCGGAGAGCGACCCGCACCTGCTCGAGCAGCGCATCAAGAGCGAGGTGTTCGGCCACCGCGACGACACCGAGCAGGTCGTCCTTCGCGTCGACCAGCCGGGCACCGTCACCCTGAAGGGCACCGTGCCGAGCTCCACCGCGGAGTCGGAGCTGCTCGCGGCCGTCGCCTCCATCCGTGGGGTCACCGACGTGTCGTCGGAGCTGACCGTCCGTAGCTGACGGCCCGCCGTCGGGCACGCCCGAGCGGGCGTGCCCGACCTTGGTCGACCCGTCTCGTCGGCCGTGCCCCGATGCCCGGCCGCGCCCCGACAAGACCGATCCGCACCCCACCCCCCGATGCCCAAGGAGCCGACGTGCCAGAGACCACCGAGACCATCACCGTGGACCGCCCCGTCGCCGACGTGTTCACCCGCGTGGCGGACTTCTCCGACCTCGCCGAGTGGGACCCGACCTTCGACTCCTCCCGACGCATCGACGAGGGCCCGCTCGGGGTCGGCTCGTCGTTCCAGGTCCGTGGATCGACCGCCGGCCAGGACCTCGACCTCGTGCTGACGATCACCGAGTACGACCCCCCGCGCAAGGTCGTGTTCAACGGCACCGGCGACGGCATCGGCACCACCGAGCGGATCGAGGTCGCAGCCACGGACGATGGCGGCTCCGAGGTGACCTACCACTCCGCGTTCGAGACCGAGCGTTCCGACCTCCTCGACGCCGCGATGCAGGTGCCGTTCTGGTTCGTCGGCAAGGCGACGATCCGCCGCCTGCAGGACTGGCTCGAGGACTGAGTCCGCGTCAGCCGCTGGCCGGCTTCGGGGCCAGCCGCAGCCCGAGGTCGCGCAGCGAGACCTCGTCGTAGGGCGCCGGCGCCTCCGTCATCGGGTCCCCGCCCGACTGGGTCTTCGGGAACGCGATGACCTCGCGGATCGAGTCCTCACCGGTCAGCAGCATCACGATGCGGTCGAGGCCGGGGGCGATCCCGCAGTGGGGTGGCACGCCGTAGCCGAACCCGCGCAACAGGAACCCGAACTTCTCCTCGGCGGCCTCGTCCGAGACGCCGAGGAAGCGGAACACCCGGCGCTGCAGTTCCGCGTCGTGGATCCGGACCGAACCCGAGGCGAGCTCCACGCCGTTGAGCACGATGTCGTAGGCCCGAGTGGTCGCCTCCCCCGGCCGCTGCTCGAAGTCGTCGATGAACTCCGGCGCCGGTGACGTGAACGGGTGGTGGTTCGGCACCCACCCCTGCGCGGTCGCGGCGGTCGGGTCGTCGGACTCGTCCGCCGGGTCGAACATCGGCGGCTCGACGATCCACACGAAGCGCCACTCGCCACCGTCGGGGCCGGACGTCTGGACCAGGCCCCGGTCCTGCGCCAGCTCGACCCGCAGCGCGCCCATCAGTGCCCGGGCGAACCGGGTGGTGCCGGCACCGAAGAAGATCGCGTCGCCGACCTCGGCCTCGCAGGTGGCGATCACCCCGGCGACCTCGGCGTCCGACATGTGCTTCGTCAGCGGGCTGCGCAAGGCGGGGACGTCGCTGCCGCCGCTCGGCGCTTCGACGACGGCCCACGCGAGGCCCTTCGCCCCGCGGCGCTTCGCCCACTCGGTCCAGTTGTCGAACTCGCGGCGCGTCAGCTCGCTCCCGCCCGGGACCGCCAGCGCGACGACCGAGCCGCCGGCGTCCAGCACGCCCTTGAACACGCCGACCTGCGTGTCGGCGAACACCTCGTCGAGGTGGGCGAGCTCGAGGCCGTAGCGCAGGTCCGGCTTGTCCGTCCCGAACCGCCGCATCGACTCCCCGAAGGTCAGTCGCGGGAACGGCAGCGGCAGCTCGACGTCGAGGACCTCGCGCCAGACCTCGGCGAAGAGCTCCTCCATCAGCCCGTAGACGTCCTCCTCGTCGGCGAAGGACAGCTCGAGGTCGAGCTGGGTGAACTCCGGCTGGCGGTCGGCGCGCAGGTTCTCGTCACGGAAGCAGCGGGCGATCTGGTAGTAGCGCTCGATGCCGGCGACCATCAGCAGCTGCTTGAACAGCTGCGGGGACTGCGGCAGGGCGTAGCTGGTCCCGGGCTGCAGCCGTGCGGGGACCAGGAAGTCGCGAGCGCCCTCGGGCGTCGGCCGCGTGAGCTGCGGGGTCTCCACGTCGATGAAGCCGTGCCGCTCCATGACCTGGCGGATGACGGACACGACCTGGGCCCGCGTCCGCAGGTTGCGGGCGAGCCGCGGCCGACGCAGGTCGACGTAGCGGTGCTTGAGCCGCACCTCCTCGGACACCTCGATACCGTCCTCGATCGGGAACGGCGGCGTGTCGGCCTCCGAGAGCACCTCGATCGCGGTGGCCGCCACCTCGATCGCGCCGGTGGCGAGCTTGTCGTTGACCATGCCCTCCGGACGGGCGCGGACCGTGCCGGTCACCCGCACGACCCACTCGGTGCGGACGCGGTGCGCGGCCTCCAGCGCCTCGGAGGCCTCCGGGTCGGCGACCACCTGCACCAGACCGGAGCGGTCGCGCAGGTCGAGGAAGGCGACCCCGCCGTGGTCGCGGCGGGACTGGACCCAGCCGGCGACGGTCACGGTCGCGCCGACGTCGGCGGTGCCGAGGGTGCCCGCGCCGTGGCTGCGCAGGGCGCCGTAGGCGGTGATGCTCACGAGGTTCCCCTTTGGGGTCGAGGGAGGCCGACCAACCGGGCGGTCACCTCCCCGGCAGATGGCAGCGGCGTCGCCGCACCTTCACGGATGCAGGAGCCGCAGGAGGTGGGCCGGCAGATCGGCCTCTGCGACCGTGGTCTGGTCGCCGGAGGTCAGGGTCTTGACCGCGACCGTACCCGCGGTGCGCTCCTCGGCGCCGCGGATCAGCGCCACGCGCACCCCCCGTCGATCGGCGTACTTCAACTGCTTGCCGAGCTTCGCGCGGCCCCCGCCGGCGTAGAGGTCGGTGGCGAGGCCGTGCCCCCGCAGCCGCTGGGCGAGCGCGAGTGCGTCGGCGGCGCCGTCCTCGTCCATCACGGTCACGAGCACGTCGGGACCGGATCGAACCGCCGCGTCCTCCGCCTGCTCGAGCAGGAGCAGGATGCGCTCGAGCCCGAGGGACCCACCCGTCGCGGGTACGTCCTGGGCCTGGAACATGCCGATCAGCCCGTCGTAGCGGCCGCCGGCGGCGATCGTGGCGTCGAGGCCGGCGTGCACCACCTCGAAGACCGGACCGGTGTAGTACGACAGGCCGCGGGCCAGGACCGGCGCGTAGACGACGTCACCGCCCGGCACCTCCCCCACCAGCGCCAGCACCCGGTCGACCTGGGCGAGGCCGGCCGCGCCCACGTCCGTCGCCGCGAGCCGCTCACGGACCGCCTCCTCGAGGTCGTCGCGGCCGAGGTCGGCGGTGAGGGCAGCGATCGCGGCGGCCGGGATTCCGCGGTCGGTGAGCTCGGCGGCGACACCGTCGACGCCGACCTTGTCGAGCTTGTCGAGGGCGACGAGGGCGGAGGCCTCGAGCTCCGCCGGCACGCCGTAGGCCTCGATGAGGCCCGCCAGCGCCGGCCGGGCGTTGACCTGGACCCGGAAGCCGGCCAGGCCGAGCTGGTCGAGCACGTCGGCGACGGCGACGATCGTCACGGCGTCGGCGACCAGCGAGTCCGACCCGACGGTGTCGACGTCACATTGGAAGAACTCGCGGTAGCGGCCCTTGCCGGGCCGGTCGGCGCGCCAGACCGGGGCGATGTGGTACCGCTTGAACGGGGTCGGCAGCTGCGAGCCGTACCGGGCGGCCACCCGCGCGAGCGGCACGGTGAGGTCGTAGCGCAGCGCGAGGTCGGCCTCGCCGGACGCCTCGTGCTCGCCGCGGCGCAGGATCTTGAAGATCAGCTGGTCGCCCTCCTCGCCGTACTTGCCGGTGAGGACCTCCAACCGTTCGAACGCCGGGGTGTCGAGCGGGTCGAACCCGTGCCGCGCGAACACCTCGCGGATCGTGGCGAAGGCGCGGTCGCGCCGCGCGACGTCGGCAGGCAGGAAGTCGCGGCTGCCGGAGGGCGGGTTCGCGTCGATCGTGGACATCAGGTGGGGACCTCGGGGGAAGTCGGGGGAAGTCGGGGGAAGCCGGGGCACGGGTGGTGGGTGCGCGGCCGAGCCCATCGGCACGACGCCGTCGGCGCCGGCGTCGGCGCCGGCCGGAACGTCAGCGCTGGTGGTCGACGGCCTCGCGCAGGAAGGGGTTGGTCGCCCGCTCGCGGCCGACGGTGGTGTCGGATCCGTGACCGGACAGGATCAGCGTGTCGTCCTCGAGCGGCAGCACCGTCTCTGCGAGCGAACGGAGCAGCGCAGCCGTCGACCCCCGTGGGAAGTCGGTCCGTCCGACCGATCCGGCGAACACGAGGTCGCCGGAGAACAGCACCGCGTCGCTGCCTCGATCGGCCTCGCCGAGCGCGAAGGTCACCGCCGCGCCGGCGAGGTCCTGCCCGAGGTAGGTGACGTGACCGGGCGTGTGGCCGGGGTTGTGCTGCACCCGGAACCGCATCCCGGCGAACGCCAACGTCTGACCGTCGCGCACGTCCTGGAGGTGGTCGGTCGGTGGGTCCCAGGGCGGCATGCCGAGCTGGGTCGCGAGCAGCGCGGCCGGCGCACCGAACGCGGCAGCCGGGTCGTCCCACAGCCAGCGATCGTCGGGGTGCAACAGCACGGGCACGTCGAGCGCCCGGGCCAGGCCCGGGACCGCCCAGAGGTGGTCGAGGTGGCCGTGGGTGAGCAGGATCGCCTCGCAGCGCACGCCCGCCGTCGCGAGCATCGTCGGCACCTCGGTCTCGCCGTGCTCGCCGGGGTCGACCACGACCGCGGTGCCGCGCGCCCGGTCACCGATCACGTAGCAGTTGGTCTGCCAGCGCCCGAGGGGCGCGCCGAGGACGAAGCGGTCGGACACGGGGACCTCGTGGATCGACGGCGGGCACGACGGGCACCGCAGGCTACCGGCCGAACCGGGCACGCCGGCCCCGGTGAGCGACCGATGAGGGTCCGGTCGCCACGTGGTCGCGCAGCGCCGGAAGCGACGCCCCCGCTCAGGGGCCCCGGGGTGCCGCCGTCGGGTCGCCGACGTGGTCGCCGTCGGGCCGGACGGTCACCCCGTGGAGGTGGCAGGCCACGGGACGGCCGGCGACGACCTGCAACGCCGGTTCGGGACCCGGCCCGAAGCGCACCGTCACCCCATGGGCGCCCACCTCGACGTCGGTGATGGCGGTCGCCACCGCCGACGGCAGCTGGTCGGCCTCGTGCCGGAGCCAGCGGGCCAGCTCGACGCCACTGGCCGAGGGGAACCGGACCTCGGTCGCGGTCACCTCCGCGTCACCGAGCTGCCCGACGAGGCCCAGCTCCCGTTCGAACGTGTCCTCGTCGACCTCGGTCCACCGGGACTCGAGCGCCTCGATCAGGTCGCGGCCCTCCCAGCCGCACGGCGCGAACGCCGCCGGGCAGCGGGGGTGGAAGCGGCAGCCGAGCGGGGGTGCCAACGCGTCGGGGATCTCCCCGCGGGGCAGCTGCTTGTCGCGGTCACGTCGGGACGGGTCCGGCAGGGGGATCGCGTCGAGCAGCGCCCGGGTGTAGGGATGCTGCGGGTCGTCGAAGAGCCGGTCGGTCTCCCCCCACTCGACGAAGTTGCCGAGGTAGAGGATGCCGATGCGGTCGCACAGGAACCGGGCGGTCGCGAGGTCGTGGGTGATGAACAGGTAGGTCAGCTCGAGGTCGCGCTGGAGCTCGAGCATCAACTCGAGCACCCGTGCCCGTACGGACATGTCGAGCGCCGCGACCGGCTCGTCGGCGACGACGAAGCGGGGGTGGGTGATCAGCGCCCGGGCGATCACGACCCGCTGCTTCTGCCCGCCGGAGACGTCCTCCGGGTACTTGTCGAGGAACGCCTCCGCCGGCTCCAGCCCGACCCGCTGCAGCATCGCGACGACCTGGTCGCGAGCCTCCGCGCGGGAGCTCGCCAGCCCGTGGATCCGCAGCGGGTGGCCGACCCCCTGCCCGACCGTCATCGCGGGGTTCAGGGAGGCGTTCGGGTCCTGGAAGATCAGCGCGAGTTCCCGCCGCAGCGGCCGCATGTCGCGTTCGCTCAGGGGGACGAGGTCGCGCCCGCGGTAGAGGATCGATCCGGAGGTCGGCTGCACCAGCTTCAGGATCGAGCGGCCGAGCGTGGTCTTGCCCGACCCGCTCTCGCCCACCAGCCCGAAGACCTCGCCGGCGCGCACCTCGAAGCTGACCCCGTCGACGGCCCGGACCGCGAGGTCGCCGCCTCGGCGGAACAGCCCGGTCCGGACCGGGAAGTGCGTGTGCAGGTCACGGACCTCGAGCAGTGGGCCGTTGCTGCCGGCGTCCGACCACGGGGCGGAGGCGGGGCGCGAGCCGGTCACGGCGTCACCTCCACGCGGTCGGCGGGCGTCTGCCGGTGGCGGGTCACGGCGTCACCGCCGCGCCGTCGGCACCGGGGTAGAGCAGGCAGGCCGCCTCCTGGAGCGGGCCGACCGTGGTGAGCGTCGGGTCGACCCGCGTGCAGTGGTCCATCACGGCGGGACAGCGCGGCGCGAAGCGACAGCCGGTGGGAGGCGACACGAGGTCGGGCGGGTAGCCGTCGATCGTGTGCAGCTCGGTGGTCTCGAGCGAGATGGTCGAGGCGAGCAGCCCCTGGGTGTAGGGGTGCTTCGGGTCGCTGAAGATGTGCTCCACCGGACCGATCTCCACGATGCGGCCGGCGTACATCACCGCCACCCGGTCACAGGTCTCCGCCACGATGCCGAGGTTGTGGGTGATCAGGACGAGCCCGACCCGTTCGTCGCGTCGCAGGCGGTCGAGGATGTCGAGGATCTGCGACTCCACGATCACGTCGAGAGCCGTGGTCGGCTCGTCCGCGACGATCAGTTGGGGCTGCAGCACGATCGCGAGGGCGATCATGATGCGCTGACGCATCCCGCCCGAGAACTCGTGGGGGTAGTCGTCGACGCGGGTGGGCGGGATGCCCATCTGCGCGAGCGCCGCGCGCGCCAGGTGCCGGGCCTCGTCCTTCGAGACGTCGGGCCGGTGGGCGCGGATCGTCTGGACGAAGTGGGTACTGACCTTCATGAGAGGATCGAGGCGGGTCATGGGCTCCTGGAAGACGAGCGCGATGTCCTCGCCCCGACGGCGGCGCAGGCTCCCCGACGAGGTGCCGACGAGCTCCTCGTCGGCGAGCCGCACACTGCCGCGCACACCGGCGCCCGGTGGGAGCAGCTGGACCAGCCCCCGGCCGAGCGAGGACTTGCCGCAGCCGGACTCGCCGACGAGCCCGACCGACTCGCCCGGAGCGACCTCGAGGTCGATGCCGTCGACCGCCCACAGCGGTCCGCGGGTGGTGCGGTACCCGACCTTCAGGCCGCGGACGGACAGGACGGGTCCGGCGCTGGACGTCCTCGGCGACGGGGCGGCGGCGGCGCTCACGACCGGAACCCTCTACCGGCCAGGCCCGGACCCGACCCGTCCTCCGTGCCCGGGGACAGGGGGTCGACGTTCGCCGGCTCACCGAGGTCCTCACCGTCGGCGGCCGCGTCGAGTTTCGCGCCGGCCGCGCCCCGCGCCCGCAGCAGCGGGTTGATCACGTCGTTCAGGCCCTCCCCGACCAGGGTCAGCGCGGTCACGAGCGTGACGATGGCGACCCCGGGCCACAGCGCCGTCCACCACACGCCGGAGGTGATGTCGATGATCGCCTGCGAGATGTCGTAGCCCCACTCCGGGGTCGGGGGCTGCACCCCGTACCCGAGGAAGCCGAGGGAGGCGAGCGTCAGCACGGCGTCCGCGGCGTTGAGCGTGAAGATGACCGGCACGGACTGGATGACGTTGAACAGCACGTAACGGGAGATGACCGTGCGTTCCTTCGCTCCGAGCGACCGGGCCGCTTCGACGTAGGGCTCCTGCTTGACCGACAGCGTGTGATTGCGCACGACCCGGAAGTACTGCGGGATGTAGACCACCCCGACCGCGGCCGCTGCCGACGGCACGCCGGGCGCGAAGTACGCCTGCAGCAGGAAGGCCACGATGATGGCGAGCAGCAGCGGCGGGAAGACGTAGACGGCATCCATCACGGTCACGAGGACCCGGTCGAGTTTGCCGCCGCGGTAGCCGGACAGCAGCCCGAGCGGCACGCCGATCAGCATGGCGATCAGGGTCGAGAACAACACCACGGCCAACGCGAGCCGGCCACCGTCGATGATGCGGGCGAGCACGTCGTAGCGGTCGCGGGTGGTTCCGAGCGGGTGCTCGGCCGACGGCGGCGCCAGGCGCGGGAGCTGCTCGAAGGACCCGTCGGGCTGCTCGACGCGGTACTGCTCGCCGTCGTAGCGGTAGAAGGTCGGGGCGAGGAAGGCGGCGACCCCGAACACGATCGTGATCAGGAGCCCGACCGTGACGAGCACGCGCGCGGTACGGCTCGCCGACCGGAAGGGACGGACGGCGTGCTGGAGGCGGAGGCGCAGCGGTGAGGGCATCAGTACCGGATCCTCGGGTCGACGAGCCCGTTGACGAGGTCGATCAGCAGGCTGACGATCACCACGACGAGGGCGAAGAAGGTCACGATGCCCTGCACGCCGACGTAGTCACGGGCCTCGAGGAAACGCAGGATCGCGGTGCCCATCCCGGGCCAGGAGAAGACCCGCTCGGTCAGGATGGCCCCGCCGAGCAGCAGCGCGAACTGCAGGCCGATGATGGTGACGACCGGGACGAGCGCGTTCTTGAACGCGTGGCGGAACAGGACCGAGCGCTCGCCGATACCCCGGGCGTGGGCGGCCTCGACGTAGTCCGATCGCAGGGTCTGGAGCATGTTGACCCGCACGAGCCGGACGAAGATGCCGCCGATCACGAGCCCGAGGGTGGTGCCGGGCAGGACCAGGTGGTGCAGGCTCGCGAGCAGCGCCGAGCCGTCGAGGGTCAGGATCGAGTCGAGGACGTACAGCCCGGTGATGTCACGCGGGGCGTCGAAACCGGTCATGCGACTGCCGGTCGGGAACCAGCCGAGCCGCAGGCTGAAGACCAGTTGGGCCAGCACCCCGAGCCAGAAGATCGGGGCGGCGTAGATCAGGACGCCGAACAGCCGGCCGCCGACGTCGAAGGGGGTGTCACGCAGCCGTCCGGAGACGGCGCCGACCAGCACACCGACCCCGATGGCGACCATCATCGCGAACAGGGTCAGCTCGAGCGTCGCCGGGAAGGTGTCCGCGATGACGCCCAGGGTGGTGCGCCGGTCGGTCAGCGGGTTGCCGAGGTCGCCGGTGAGCACCCCGCCGAGGTAGCGGCCGTACTGGACCAGGATCGGGTCGTTGAAGCCGAGCGCTTCCGACCGTGCTTCGATCTCCTCCGTCGACAGGCGGTCGCCGAGGGTGGCGCGGATCGGGTCGCCGGGTGCGACCCGCAGCAGCAGGAACACGAGCGTGAGCAGGATCAGCAACATCGGCAGCGTCAGCGCCACCCGCGTGAGCAGGTACCGCCGCAGCGAGCCACCGCTCGAGCCGCCGCCACTCATCTGCCGCTCCCGCCCGCCGACGCGCCCGTGGTCACGGGCGAGGACCCTACGCCGCCCACGCGGGCGGTACCGCATCGCCCGCTGACCGCGGGCGGTGCCGCGACCCCGCGGTATGCGGGGAGCGGCACCGCCCGACGGACGTGCGGCTAGCTCTTGCTCACCACCCAGTAGCGCATGATGAGCGTCTCGTCCATCGTGTCCTCGAGGCCGCTGACCTCCGGCCGGGCGAACACGTAGGGGACCTCCTGGAACAGCGGGATGTTCACGACGTCGTCCGCGGCCTTGCGCTGGATCTGGTCGAACAGGTCCGTGCGGACGTCGTCATCGAGCTCGGCCTGCTCGGCCAGCACGAGTTCGTCCATCTCCGCGTCGTTGTACATCGAGCCGACGAAGCCCTCGGACCAGTAGAACTGCTCCACGTAGGTGTCCGGGTCGATGTAGTCGGGGTTCCAGCCGAGCATGAAGACCGGGTACTGCCCGTCCTCGCCCGGCCAGCCCTCCTCGGTGAACTGTGCCCACTCGGTGGAGACGAGCTCGACCTCGAACAGGCCGGTCTCCTCGAGGCTGCGCTGGATCACCTGGACCAGCGACGGCTCGGTCGGGCCGTAGCGCTCACCGCCGTAGTGGAGGCTGAACGACACCGGCTCGTCGATGAAGTCGCTCGGCTCCTGGTCGTTGTACTCCTCGAAGTACGGCACGGACTCCGGGTAGCCGGGCGGGATCATCGAGTAGATCGGCTCGACGGTGTTGTTGAACACGTCCTCGGCGATGCGATCACGGTCGATGCCCGCGGCGATCGCCTGGCGGACCTCGACGTCGGCGACCTCGTCGAAGAACGGGTTGAGCACGATGTAGCGCGTGCGGCCACCGTCGCCCTGGATCACCTGGACGTCGTCGTTGGTCTCGAGGTCGGCCTGCTCGTCGGGGCTGAAGTCGCGGTGGGCGACGTCGATCTCCCCGCTCTCGAGCGCGATCTTCATCTGGCTCGAGGTCTGGAGGAAGCGGATCATGACCCGGTCGTTGGCCGGTGCGTCGCCCCAGTAGTCGGGGTTGGCCTCGAGGGTGATGGACTCGCCCTCGCGGAACTCTGCGACGGTGTAGGGGCCGGTCCCGATCAGGTCCTCCTGCACGAACTCCTCTGCCGCCTGCTCGAGCTCCTCCGCGTCCTCCTCCTCGATCGCGGCGCTCGGCGCCGGGTAGTGGCCGTCGCTCGGCACGATCGTCGCGACGGTGTAGGCCAGCCGCGGCAGGAACGTCGAGTTCGGCTGCTCGAGGGTGAACACCGCGGTGCGCTCGTCGGGCGTCTCGATCGACTCGATGCCCGCCAGCAGCGACCACGCGCCGGCCGGGTGGGCCATGTCGACGACCCGCTCGAAGGAGAACTTCACGTCCTCGCTGGTCAGTTCGTGCCCGTTGTGGAAGGTGACGCCCTCACGGATCGTGAAGGTGTAGGTCAACCCGTCGTCGGAGACGTCGACGGACTCGGCCAGCAGTGGTTCCGGTTCGGTCTGTCCCGGCGGGAAGCCCACGAGCGTCTCGCCGACGTTGAACAGGATGTTGGATGATGCGAAGTCGTAGGCCTTCGCGGGATCGAGGGTCACGACCGTGTCTGTCGTCCCGAAGATGACGTCACCGCCGGCGGTGGCCTCCGGATCGGTCTCGTCGTCGGTGGCCGTGGTGTCCTCGGTGTCGTCGGGATCCTCGGTCACGGTTTCGTCCGGGGTGGTCTCACCGCCGCACGCGGCCAGCGCTAGCGCGAGTGCCATCGCACCCGCCACCATCTGTGCTCTTCTCGTTCGTCGCACGATCCACTCCTCCGCCGGTTGCGACCTGAGGTCGCAAGTGACCACCCACGGTGGGCGGTCGTCCCCATCGGTGTTCAGGCGGGCCTCCGCGGCTCCACCGTCTACGACCGACCTCGTAGGTTCTACCCGCTCGCCGCGGGAGGAGCAACCAGGCGCGGACCCCCACGTGCGCCTGACGACCACGCTCGTCGGCGACGCCTGCGATCTCGTCGCTCGTCAGGGGGGCGGTCGGCCACCGCGGGCGGGCCTTGCTCCAGCGCGACCGGCCACCCTGTGAGTGGCCGGTCGCGCCGTGGAACTGCGTCATGTTCAGACGAACCGTTCGTCAGCCGAGCAAGCCATCGAGGATGCCGGTGACACGGTCGAGCAGACGGTCGACGGCGTTGAGGATGCCGCCACCGAGCCCCGGACCATCAAGCAGGCCGGTCACGGCGCACAGCAGGTTGCCGAGCAGGTTGCCGGCACCCGGGACCGCGAAGATGTCGAGCTGCACGTCGCTCAGATCGACCACCAGACCGAGCACGTCGAGGGTGATCGGACCGAGGTCGAGGAACAGGATGTCACAC
>SLMP01000046.1 GCA_007133465.1 Nitriliruptoraceae bacterium
CCCGTCACCCCGCAGGCCACCACCTCGCGCGTCGTCGTCGACAACGACGCCGTGCGGGTGGTGCTGTTCACCTTCGACACGGGCGAGGAGCTGACCGACCACACGGCGTCGATGCCGGTCGTCGTCACGCTGCTCGACGGTGCGATCCGTTTCCGGGTCGGTGGACAGGACCACCACCTCGCACCCGGTGACGTCGTCTACCTGCCCGCCCACGAGTCCCACGCGCTGCAGGCCGAGCAACCGTCGCGGTTGTCGCTCGTGATGGTCCGGTCGCCCGGCCGGTGACAGCCGCACCCACCCGGGAACCTCGACCCCGGCCGGTGGGAGGCGCGCCCGGGTCCCCGTACCCTGCGCCCCGACGACGTCGCACCTCGGAGGAACCGCGCTGGACCGGCCGCCCCCGTCGGACCGGCCGACCACGCTGGACCGACCGCATCCGCTCGCCCCCGACCGGGACGGGCTCGCGACCGCGGCTCGCGTGCTGCGCGCCGGGGGGCTCGTCGCGTTCCCGACCGAGACCGTCTACGGGCTCGGGGTCGACGCGTTCGACCCGGCCGCCGTCGCTCGCGCGTTCGCGGCCAAGGGTCGGCCCGCCGACAACCCACTGATCGTCCACCTCGCGGACGCCGGTGAGCTCCCGCGCGTCGTCGCGAGCATCACCCCGCTCGCCCGCAGGCTGGCCGCGACGTTCTGGCCCGGCCCGCTCACCCTCGTGCTGGCCGCGGTCGACACGGTGCCGCCGGCGACCACCGGCGGGCTGACGACGGTGGCGGTCCGCGTGCCGGACCACCCGGTCGCCGCCGCCCTGCTCACGCTCGCGGACCTCCCGGTCGCGGCGCCGTCCGCCAACCGTTCCGGTCGCCCCTCGCCCACGACCGCGGAGCACGTCGCCGCCGACCTCGGGACCGAGGTGGACGTGATCCTCGACGGTGGTCCGTGCCCCGTCGGGGTCGAGTCCACGGTCGTCGACGCGCGTGGCGAGCGGCCGGTGGTGCTGCGGGAGGGAACCATCACGCGCGAGGACCTCGGGCTGCGCGCCGACGGCTCGGAGCCGGGCCCCGCAGCCGATGTGGCCGCCTCGCCGGGCACGCGCTACCGGCACTACGCGCCCCGCTGCGGGGTGGAACTCGCTCCGGCGGGGGGCGGCCCCGCCCACGCCAGGCGGCTCGTTGCGACCGGTGCGCGCGTCGGCCTCGTTGCGGCGGACCCGGCGCCTGCGGGCGTCGTGCCGATCGCGACGGTGCGCGACGTCCCCCAGCTCGCCCAGCGGCTGTACGCCGCTCTGCGCGATGCGGAGCTCGCGGCGGTCGACGTGCTGGTGGTCGAGTCGGTCCCGGAGGTCGGGCTCGGTCGCGCGGTGATGGACCGCCTGCGCCGCGCCGCCGGAGGGTGAGCCGGCGCCGTCCGTGCGGCCGGAGCGCCAGCCGCCTTCCGGCGCATGGCGCCGCGGAGATGGGTGGCGAGGTGTGCGCCGGCCGGATGGCCGGTGCCGCCCCGACGCGCCGGTCGGGCATGCTGAGTGGCTGCGGACCCGAGGCGGTCGACGAGGGGGGAGGCGGACGATGGCGGTGAACCGAGGCAGCGTGCACGCACCGGTGGCGGACGTGCTCGGGGTGCTCGCCGATGCGAGCGCCTACCCCCGCTGGGTGGTCGGGCCGCGCGAGGCCATCGCCGTCGACCCCGGCTGGCCCGACGCGGGCACCGGCTTCCAGCACGAGACCGGTCGCGGCCCCTTCAAGGTTCGCGACCGCACCGAGATCGTGCGCTTCGACCGTGACCGAGGCGAGGTGGTGCTCGAGGCTCACAGCGGTCCGCTCGGGGTGGCACTGGTGAAGATCACGGTCGACGAGCAGGGCGAGCGGACCGTGGTGACCCTCGAGGAGGACGCGCTCAGCGGGCCGATGCGGCTGCTGCCGAAGCCGGTGCGTGACGTGGCGATCCACGCGCGCAACCGGCGGGCGATGCGGCGGTTGCGCGAGATGGTCGAGACCGGCACACGCGCCCCCTGACGGCCGCCGGTCGCGCACGGCCTCGCGGTGTCAGTCGCGCCGTCGGCGGGACGGCTGCGCCCGGGTCGGCTCGCCCTCCTGCTTCGGGAAGTGGGGCGGCCACGGCGCGTCGCCGAGCCCGCCCTCCTCGTCCTGACGGGCGAGGTCGCGCAGCCCGTCGAGCCGGCCGATGGCGTCGTCGATCCCCTCCGAGAGGTCACCACGCGCCGCGTAGCGGTCCGCGAAGGTGTCCATCGGGAAGTCGGCCGGGTCGACGTCGGGGACCTCGTCCCAGGTCAGGGGCGCGCTGACGAACCCGGTCTGGCGCACGCTGTAGGCGCTCGCGACGGTCCGGTCGCGGGCGTTCTGGTTGTAGTCGAGGAAGACCCCGTGCCGTTCCTCCTTCCACCAGGCGGTGGTCGCGCGGTCGGGCAGACGACGCTCGACCTCCCGACCGAGCGCGAGCGCGGCGCGGCGCACCTCGGTGAACGACCACGCCGGCTCGATCCGGGCGTAGACGTGGATGCCGCGGTTGCCGGAGGTCTTCGGCCACCCGACGAGCCCGTGTTCCTCGAGCACGGCGCGGACCTCCAACGCGACGGTCCGCACCTCCGCGAACGGCACCCCCGGCGTCGGGTCGAGGTCGATGCGCAGCTCGTCGGGATGGTCGAGGTCCTCCGCACGGACCGGCCAGGGGTTGAGGTCGATGCAGTTCTGGTGTGCGAGCCAGACCACGTCCGCCCCGCGCCGTGGGACGAACAGCGCGGCGCTGCGTCCGGACGGGAAGTGGACGGTCGCGAACTCGTGGGCAGGATCGGTGTGCGGCGCGCGCTTCTGGAACACCGGGTCGCCGGTGACCCCGTCGTTCCAGCGCTTGAGGACGGTGGGCCGGCCGGCGACGCCGCGCAGCGCGCCCTCCCAGCAGGCGAGGTAGTGCGTGACGAGGTCGAGCTTCGTCCAGCCCTGGTCGGGGAACATCGGCTTCGACGGGGAGCTGATGCGGACCTCGACCCCGTCGACGGTGACGTGCGTCTCGTCACGCGCCACGGTCGTGGCTCCCGGTGTCGTCGCGGGCCGCGAACAGCTCCGCGAGCTCCGAGGGTGGCGGGACCTCCAGCTGGTCGTACCGGCACGATGCGGGCTCACGGTCCGGCCGCCAGCGCAGGAAGCGAGCCCCGTGCCGGAGCCGGTCGCCCTGCAGCTGCTCGTACGCCACCTCGGCGACCAAGGCGATGCGCAGCGGCTCCCAGCTGGTGTCCTTGCCGGTGTTCCACCGGCTCGGGTCACGGGGGGTGGCGGTGGTCCCGTCGCCGTCCGACCAGGGGTGGTCGACGGCCTCGCCGTCGCCGGGCCGGAAGGGCGCCAGCTCCTCGGTGAGCGCCCGCCGGCGGGCCGCGGGGAAGGACGCGGCGACGCCGATGTGGCGCAGCCGGCCGGCGTCGTCGTGCAGCCCCAGCAGCAGGGATCCGACCCCCTCGCCGTCCTTGTGCCAGCGGAAGCCGCCGACGACCACGTCGGCCGTGCGCTGGTGCTTGATCTTCCACAGGGTCCGCTTGCCCGGCGCGTAGGTGCCGGCCGCCGGTTTCGCGATGACCCCGTCGAGCCCCGCCCCCTCGAAGCGCCGGAACCAGTCGTTCGCGACCCGCGGGTCCGCCGTGACCGGCGACAGGTGCAGCGGGGGCTCGGCAGCGGCGAGCACGGTCTCCAGCCGCACGCGACGCTGCGCGAACGGCAGGGCGGTGAGGTCGTCGTCGCCGAGGGCGAGCAGGTCGAACGCGACGTAGCGTGCCGGGGTGCGGGCGGCCAGCGTGGCGACCCGGGACGCGGCCGGGTGGATCCGTTCGGACAGCGCGTCGAAGTCGAGCACCCCGCCGCGGGGGACGACCAGCTCGCCGTCGATGACCACGCGTGGCGGCAGCAGGTCGCGGAGCGGCCCCTGGAGCTCCGGGAAGTAGCGGTCCAGGGGCTTGCGGTTGCGGCTCTGCAGCAGCACCTCGTCGCCGTCACGGAACACGAGGCAACGGAACCCGTCCCACTTCGGCTCGTAGAGCAGCTCGCCGGTCGGCAGCTCGCGCGTGAGCTTCGCGAGCATGGGCTCGATCGGTGGCGCGACGGGCGTCTGCAGCGCGGTCCTCCCGGGCACGGGTCCGGGCAGCGTGCCACAGCGTCACGGCCGCAGCACGACGACCTCCCCGGGCGCGAGCAGGAACCGCGCGACGCCCTCGGGGGCGGGCAGCGGCCACAGCCGCCGGCCGTCCAGCTCGTCGGTGACCGGCTCGGTGAGCGCCCTCGGGATCGTGGCCTCGCTCTGCTCCGTCCCGAGATTGACCGCGACCGACGTCGCCGACCCGTCCGTGGCCTCCCAGCTCCACGCGAGGGTGGAGGTCCGTCCGCGCCGTTCGGGGTCGGGCGGGTGCAGCACGAAGCGGGCATGTGCACGGTCGGTCCCGGCACGGACGTGCAGCAGCGCCTCGTACCACCGGCGCAACGCCGGATCGTCGGCCTCGTCGGGTCGGCGGCCGATGCCGACGGGCACCCGGACGCGGCGCCCGTCGAGCTGGCCCTCGAACAGCAGCAGGCCTCCGGGGACCAGCGCCGTGAGCGCCGCCGCCGCACGCACGTGCGTCCAACCGAACGCGGTCAGCGCTCGCCGTTCGTCGTGGTTCTCAACGAATCGCAGCGTCCGGTGCTGCGCTGCCACCTCGGTGCCGAGGCGCTGGCGGACCGCCGCGACGTCGTGCTCCAGCAGCTCGTCGGTGAGGTCCTTGTCATAGCAGCGGTCGAAGCCCTGCGCGAGCAGGTCGGGCTGGCGGTCCCAGTACGCCTCCGCGACGAGGTGGCAGCCCGGGTGGGTCTCCCGCAGTGCCCCGATCACCTCGACCCAGAACGGCTGGTCGAGCGGCGGGCCGACCCGGTCGCCCCAGGTGCGGGTGACGACGTCGTCGAGCAGCAGCATCGCCATGTCGACGCGCACGCCGTCGCACCGGTCGGCGATCGCCCGCAGGGTCGCGATCGTCAGCCGCCGCAGGGTCGTGGAGAACGCGTCCAGCTGGACGACGTCGCTCCAGGCGGGCAGGTTCGGGTCGCGTCCACACGCCACCACCCGGCCACCGACCCGCAGGAAGGCGTCCGGGGCACGGGCCAGGTCCTGCTCGGTGCCGGTGACGACCACCGTGGGACGGGCCGTCACCCACGGGTGCTCGACCGCGACGTGGTTGGGGACGTGGTCGAGCAGCAATCGGACACCGCGCTGCGCCAGTCGCTCGCGCGCGACGGCGAGCCCGTGGTCACCGCCGAGATGGTCGTCCACGCGGTCGCCGCGCACGGCGTAGGGCGAGCCGGGCACGTCGGCGGCCGTGAGGTCCGGCAGCTGCTCGCGCGCCTGGTCGGCCCACACCTCACGGGCGCGGCGGGCGGCGTAGGGGCTGCGCTGCCACACGCCCATCAGCCACACCGCGTCGGTGGTCGGGGGCAGGGTCGTGTCCCACACCCGCTCCGGGACGTCGGCGAGGGTGACCGGGTGGCCGAGGCGCCGGCGCAGCTCGTCCAGCCAGACCCAGGTGTCGATCTCCAGGATCGTCGGGTCGGTCGGCCAGTGCGCCCCGCTCAGCTGACGAGCCGCTGGTAGAGCGCCGCGGTCTCCTCGGCGATCGCGGTCCAGCTGAAACGCTCCTCCACCCGCTGACGTCCGGCCGCCCCCATCCGGGCGGCGGTGTCGCCGTCCTCGAGCAGCTCGCCGGTCCGGGCGGCCAGTTCCCGCGCGAACGCGTCGGGGTCGGTCGGGCTGCCGAGCCCGTCGTCGCCCGGTTCGAAGGCCACGAGGTGGCCGGTCTCGCCGGGCAGCACGATCTCCGGGATCCCGCCGACGGCGCTCGCGACCACGGGCAGGCCGCAGCCCATGGCCTCGAGGTTGACGATCCCGAACGGTTCGTAGATCGACGGGCAGACGAAGACCCGCGCCCGCGACAGCAGCTGCACGACCTCCTCGCGCGGCAGCATCCGCTCGATCCAGACGATGTCGACGGGGGCGTCGGCGAGCTCCGCGATGCGGGTCCGGAACTCCTCGGCGATGGCGGGGGTGTCGGGCGCTCCGGCGCACAGCACCAGCTGGCTGCCGGCGGGGAGGTGCGCCGCTGCGTCGAGGAGGTGGACGACGCCCTTCTGCCGGGTGATCCGCCCGACGAAGATCGCGTACGGGCGCTGCGGGTCGACCCCGTTGGCGACGAGCACGTCGGTGCCCTCGACCGGCCGGTAGACGTCCGGGTCGACCCCGTTGTGGATCACCACGACCTTGTCGGGGTCGGCGGCCGGGTAGGCGGCCAGCACGTCGTCGCGCATGCCCTGCGAGACGGCGATGACCGCGTCCGCTCCCTCGATCCCGGTGCGTTCGCAGAAGCTCGACAGCTCGTAGCCACCGCCGAGCTGCTCGCGCTTCCACGGGCGCAGCGGCTCCAGGCTGTGGGTGGTGACCACGTGCGGGATGCCGTGGACGAGCTTCGCGAGGTGGCCGCCGAGGTTCGCGTACCAGGTGTGGCTGTGGACGAGGTCCGCGCCGGCGACGCCGTCGGCCAGGCGCAGGTCGACCGACACCGTCCGCAACGCCTCCACGTACGGGGCGTCGCCCGCGAGCGCGTCCCACGGCTGGTAGGCGGCCCTGACCAGCGGGTCGTCACGCTCGGCACCGAACGCGTGCACCTCGACCTCGACGAGGTCGGCCAGCGCGGCCGCGAGGTGCTCGATGTGCACCCCGGCGCCGCCGTAGACCTCCGGCGGGTACTCCTTGGTCAGCAGCGCGGCACGGAGGCGGTCGCTCACGGCATCCTCGTCGGGTCGGCGTCGGGTGGGTGCCGGCGCGTCGGTCGGGTGGCGGGTTCGTGTGCGCGGGACAGGGCGGCGCGTCACTCGGGCTCGACGACGTCGCCCTTGCCGATCACGACGATGCCGCCCTCGGAGACGTGGAAGCGTTCGCGGTCGGCCTCCGGGTCGACCCCGATCCTCGCGCCCGGGGGGATCTGGACGTTCTTGTCGATCACGGCGTTGCGCACGACCGCATGGCGGCCGACGTCGACGTTGTGGAGCAGCACGCAGTTCTCGACGAGTGCCCCCGTGTGCAGGTGCACCCCCGGCGAGACCACCGAGCGGCGCACCCGCGCACCGGACACGACGACGCCCGAGCAGATCATCGAGTCGGTCGCCGCACCCCGCCGCCGGTCCTGGTCGAACACGAACTTGGCCGGGGGGAGGGGTTCGTGCCAGCTGTAGATCGGCCATTCGAGGTTGTAGAGGTTGAAGATCGGGTGGACCGAGATGAGGTCCATGTGGGCGGCGTGGTAGGCGTCGATGGTGCCGACGTCACGCCAGTACCCGCGGTCCCGGTCGGTGGTCCCCGGGACCTCGTTGTCCTTGACGAAGTCGTAGACGGCCGCGTCGCCGGACTCGACCATCGCGGCGATGATGTCGCCGCCCATGTCGTGGTTGGAGGTCTCGTCGGCGGCGTCCGCCGCCACGGCCTCGATCAGCGACTCCGTGCTGAACACGTAGTTGCCCATCGAGGCGAAGACCTGCGACGGGTCGTCGGGCAGCCCCTCCGTCTCGATCGGCTTCTCGTGGAACGCGGCGATGCGCCCGTCCGCAGCGGGCTCGATGACCCCGAAGCGGAAGGACTCCTCGATCGGGACGCGCAGACCGGCGACCGTGACCCCCGCCCCCGACTCCAGGTGGAAGTCGACCATCTGGTAGGCGTCCATCCGGTACAGGTTGTCCGCCCCGAAGACGCAGATGATGTCGGGCTTCTCGTCGTGGATGATGTTGAAGTTCTGGAAGATGGCGTCCGCCGACCCCTGGAACCAGTTGCGCCCGGTGCGCATCTGCGCCGGGACGGGCGAGACGTAGTTGCCGAGCATCTGCGAGAGCCGCCAGGTCTTCGCGAGGTGCGTGTCGAGGCTGTGGCTCTTGTACTGGGTGAGCACGACGATCTTGCGGTAGCTCGAGTTGACCAGGTTGGACAGGGCGTAGTCGATCAGGCGGTAGTTGCCGCCGAACGGCACGGCCGGCTTCGCGCGATCGCGGGTCAGCGGCCACAACCGCTTGCCCTCACCGCCAGCGAGGACGACCCCGAGGACCTTCGGGTTCCGACGACGTGTGCTCACGGTGGTCTCCCGGCGCGTGACGGTGCCTGCGGCTCGACCCGAGCCTAGTCAGCAGCCCTCGCGAACCGTCGGGCGTTCACCGGTCGCTGGTAGCTGCACCATGCAACCAATCCACCGCGCAGGTATCGTCGAACCACGGGCGTCGACCGCCCACTCCAGCCCGTCGACCGCCCACCCGAGCCAGAGGTCCTCCCGTGCGCACGATCTTCGACGCCCTCGCCCGCGCCGTCAGCGGCCGCCCTGGCCTCGTGCTGGTCGCCGTCCTGCTCGTCAGCGGGGTGTTGGGGTTCTTCAACGGTCAGGCCGTCAGTGATGACGGCGTCGCGGTCGACAACGAGCTCACCGCGGCTCAGGACCGGCTGGCCGAGGAGTTCGGCGACCGTCAGTCCGTGCTGCAGGTCGTCGTGGAGCGCACCGACGGGGGCGACGTCCGCTCGGCGGACGCCCTCGCCACGACCCTCGCGATCCAGGAGGCGATCACCACCTCCGACGTGGCGGCGACGCTGATCGACGAGGGGCAGCAGCCGCCGGTCGCGAGCTTCCTCGGCGGGGCGGAGCTGGCCGTGGCGATGGGGGGGCTCGATCCCACGACCCTCGACGACGAGGAGGTCCGGGCGCTGCAGGAACAGGCGCTCGCCGAGTTGCCCCCGCAGGTCGCCGCCCTGTTCGGCGGTCTGCTCGGTGACGGTGAGCCACCGACGGCCGGGCTCGTGCTCGTCTTCCAGGACACCGATGGCCTCGACGCCGACGCCGCTCTCGAGCAGCAGCGCGACCTCGCCGCGGTCGTCGATGCGCTCGACCCGCCGGCCTCCATCAGCGTGTCGCCGTTCAGCTTCGGCCTGCTGCTGACCGGCACCGACATCGGACCGGAGGTCGGGCGGCTGTTCGGCACGGCCCTACTGATCATCCTCGTCGTGCTCGCGTTCGTGTACTGGCTGAAGCCGGAGGCCGGCCAGCGGCGGCGGATCGGGCGACGGACGGCTGCGGACGTCGGCCTGACGCTCGCCGTCATCGTCCTCGCGGTGGTGTGGATGCAGGGGATCGGCGTGCTGCTCGGTCCCGACTACCTCGGCCTGATCGGCTACTTCTCGCCCCAGACCCAGATCGTGCCGATCCTGATCGTCGGGCTCGGGGTGGACTTCGCGATCCACCTGCTCGCCCGCTACCGGCCGGAGCTCGGTGGCTCCGGCGACCCCGTGCGGGCCCTGACCGCCTCCTTCCGCACGGTCGGGATCACCCTGCTGCTGTGCACGGCGGCGACCGCGATCGGCTTCCTGACCAACCTCGCGAGCCCGGTCGACTTCCTCGCGACCCTCGGCGTCCTCGCGGCGGCCGGCATCGTCGCGGCGTTCGTGCTGACGCTGACCTTCCTGCCCGCCGTGCGCCTGCTGCTGGACCGGCGTGCGGTCCGGCGCGGCCGGCTGCCGCAGGCCGCGCTGGGCTCGCAGCGCGAGGCCACCCTGCCCCGGCTGGTCGGGCGCACCTCGTGGCTGGCCGAACGGGTCCCGATCCCGACGCTGGTGGTCGCGACCCTGCTGGTGGTGCTCGGCGGGTACGGGTTCACCCAACTCGACAGCGAGTTCGAGCTGACCGACTTCGTGCCGAAGGACGCACCGGGCCTGGCCACCTTCGAGACCATCACGACCGCGTTCGGCGGCGGCTTCGAGGAGTCGACGGAGGTGCTGCTGACCGGTGACCTCGCCACGCCGGAGGCGCACGATGCCGTCGTCGCGGCCGTCGGCGGCAGCGGGGAGCTCGAGGGGGTCGAGACCCTCGGTGACGTGCCCGACGCGACCTCGATCGTGTCCGTGCTCGGCCAGGCGTTCGGTGACGCGTCACTGGCGCCACAGCTCGGGCAGGCGGGGGTCCAGCAGGACCTGACCGTCGCCCCCGACACCGACGTCGAGGCGCTCTACACCCTGCTGCTCGCCGAGGTCCCGGCCGCCTCGGACGTCCTGGCACGCGGCGACGACGGCTGGCTCGGGCGGGTCGACCTGCGCACCAGCGCCGGCCAAGGCGGCGCCGCGCAGCTCGAGCGTGACCTCCAGGACGCGTTCGCACCGGTCGCCGAGGCCGGTGTCGTCGCCACCCCGACCTCCGGGCAGATCGTCCAGGCCCGCATCGGCGGGGACATCGAGGACTCGCAGATCGTGTCCCTGCTGATCGCCCTCGGAGCGGCGATGGCGCTGCTCGTCCTCCACTACACGGTGTCCGCCCGGCGCCCGCTGATCGGGGTCATCACCGTGCTGCCGGTCGGGCTCGTCCTCGCGTTGACGTTCGGGACCATGGCGCTGACCGGCATCCCGCTCAACCCCGTGACGGCCACCCTCGCCGCCCTGTCGATCGGTATCGGGGTGCCGTTCACGATCCACGTGACCTCACGTTTCCTCGAGGAACGCGAGGTGCCCTACGACGGGCAGACCGCGATGCGGCGGACGATGGCGTCGACCGGCGGCGCGCTGGTCGGTTCGGCGCTGACCACCGCGATCGGGTTCGGGGTGCTGGTCACCTCGACGCTGGTGCCGTTCGAGCAGCTCGGGTACGTCATCGTGTACGCGATCGCCTACAGCGTGGTGGCGTCGATCCTGGTGCTGCCGAGCATGCTGGCGCTGTGGGACCGGTGGGACCGCTCGCGTGACCGCCGGCGCGCGGTGGCGGCGGAGTCCCCGGAGCCGCTCGCCAGCGGCGTCTGAGCCGGCGGGTCAGTCGACGGCGTCGTCGGCCTCCGCGTCCTCGAGCAGGACGTTGACGACGTCGCGGACGGACACGACGCCGGTGACGACGCCGTTGCGGGCGACCGCCAGGTGTCGGACCTCCGCGGACGCCATCGCGGCGGCCGCGTCGACCACGGACGCGTCCTCCTCGACGCTCACGAGATCGGTCGTCGCGAAGTCGCGGACCCGCTCCACGTCGAGGTCGACGTCGTCGGCGACGGCGGTGACGACGTCGCGCTCGGAGAGCACGCCGACGACGCCGCGGTGGTCCACGACGACGAGCAGGCCGAGCCCCTCGGTGGCAAGGGCTCTCGCGGCATCTCGCAGGGTGTCGGTGGGACGGATCGTCGCGACCGGGTCGCCGACCAACCGGCCGATCGGGTCGCGCAGCCTGATGCCCAGCATCGCGGTCTCCTCGGTCGGGCGTCGTTGCGGTAGGGCGGTCACGGTAGTCGGGTCGACAGCCCGGCCACGACCACCTGTTCGCAGCATGGACACGCCACGACCCGGCCGGCGAGGGTCGGAGGTCACGCGCGGCCGGGTCGTCCGTGGCGGAGGGAGGCCGTTGGGCCCCGGGTGTCCGACCCGAGGCCCGCCGGGGCTCGTGGCGTCAGACGTCGTCGGTGGCGTCCAGGCACGGACGGGTCCCGGTGCCGTGGCGCCCTGCGCCGTCACCCGGACCGTTGCCGGGTCCCATGCCCCGTCGGGGGCCTCGGCGCGCGGGATCGCCCGCCTGGTCCTGCTGCGGCTCACGCCGCTGCTCGCGGACCTCTGCGCGGACCTGCGCCCGCTCGGCGAGGCGCTGCTCGTGGAAGCGGTCGAGCGCGGCCTGGACGTCGTCCTGGTCGACGTCGAGCTCGGCGGCGAGTTCGGCGGCGAGCTCGGCGGCACGCTGCTGGTGGCTGCGGTCACGGTCACGGTCACGGTCGCGGCGCGGACGGACGGTGTCGGTGTCCGCCGCGTCGTCGTCCGCCTCGTCGGCCGTCGTCGCGTCCGGGGACGTCACGCCGGTCGGGTCGTCGGGGTCGTCACCCTCGGCCAGCGCGGGGATGGCCACGAGGCCGAGGCCGAGGGCCGCCACCGCGCCGAGCG
>SLMP01000099.1 GCA_007133465.1 Nitriliruptoraceae bacterium
CCCCGGCGACGCCGACGACCTGCACGCGAAGCTCGCCGCCCTCCTGGCGCTGCCGGCAGAGGAACGCGCACGGCTCGCGGCGGCCGCCCGCGCGATCGCCGTGGAGCGGTGGAGCTGGGAGCGGGTCGCCGACCGGATCGTGGAACTCGGCGCGCCGCCGCAGCGCTGACGCGGCCCGCCGACGGACGGGTGGCGCCGCAGGGATCCGGTGGTCAGGTCACGAGAAGTCGACCCCGCTGACCAGCAACACGTTGGCGTACGGCGTGAACTCACCGGTCCGGACCAGCGCTCGCGCCGAGTGGGAGCGCGCCTTGAGCTCCTCGTGCGAGACCCACTCGATCGTGGCACCCGGGGCCAGTGACGTCACGGCGTCGACCAGCTGCGGACAGGCAGCCCGCGATTCCTCGGCGAAGACCAGCGTTTCCACGCGGACCTCCGCGAGGACGGCGCGCGCCACCTCGAGGAACGACGGCACCCCTCGCACCACAGCGAGATCGACGCGCTCGACCCCGAGCGGCAGCGGCAGCCCGGCATCGCCGATGGCGAGCAGGTCACCGTGGCCGAGCTCCGTGACCACCCGGGCGAGCTGTGGGTGCAGGAGACCTCGATCCTTCATCCGCCGTACTCCTCGACCTCGTCGCGGCTCGGCATGCTCGGCTGAGCACCCCATCGGGTGGTCGCGAGCCCTGCGACCCGGACCGCCCAGCGGGTCGCCGCCACCAGATCCAGGCCCCGGGCCAGACCGTCGGCCAGCGCGCCACAGAACGCGTCGCCGGCGCCGGTCGCGTCGACCGCGGCCACGGAGATCGCCGGGACGTGCTCGACCTGACCGTCCTCGACCACGAGCGCCCCGTCGGCACCCAACGTGACGACGACGGCGGTGCCGGCCGGCAGCGACCGGGTCATGCGTGACGCTTCATCGAGCGACCGCGGTTCCTCGTGGCCGGTGAGCACCGCGAGCTCGCTGCGGTTCGGGACGAGCACGTCGACGTGCTCCAGGACCTCCCCCGGCAGTGACGCCGCGGGAGCGGGATTCAGGATCACGGTGCCAGCAGCCGTCGCGACGGCAGCTGCGACCGTGTCGATGGCGACCTCGAGCTGGACGAGCAGCACCCGCGCCGCCGCGAGCAGCGGAGCGGCCGCAGCGACGTCGTCGGCCGTGAGCCGGGCGTTCGCACCGGGGCTGACCGCGATGGTGTTCTCGCCGGTGCGGTCGACGGTGATCAACGCCAGGCCGGTCGGGACGCCGGCGGTGACCGTCGTCGTGGCCGTGTCGACACCCGCGGCACGCAACGAGTGCAGCACCTGGCGGCCGAAGTCGTCGTCGCCAACCCGTCCGATCATCGCCGCGCGACGCCCCAACCGTGCGGCGGCGACCGCCTGGTTCGCGCCCTTGCCGCCGGACGCGCGCAGGTGGTCGCCGCCGAGCACGGTCTGGCCCGGCCGCGGCAGCACCGCGACCGGGACGACCAGATCGATGTTGGCGCTGCCGACGACCACGACCTCGACCGGTCGGTGAGGCTGGTCATCGGTCATGGGTCAGCTCTCCGGCAGGAAGTCGTCGACGTTCGCGGTCGTGACGACCGCGACCTCGACCGGCACGATCGGGGTGAGCTCCTGACCTTCGACGAGGAAGTCGACGGCGAGGTCGACACCGAGCTCACCCATCAGCGCCGGCTGCTGGGCGACCGTGCCCGCCATCCGTCCGTCGGCGATCGCGGCGAGGGCGTCGTCGGTCGCGTCGAAGCCGACGATGACGAGGTCGGTCAAGCCGGCCTCCTCGGCAGCCTCGACGGCGCCGAGGGCCATCTCGTCGTTCTGCGCGAAGATGCCGGCCAGGTCGGACGTCGCCTGGAACAGGTTCTGCGCGACGTTGTAGCCCTCCTCGCGGTTGAAGTTGGCGGTCTGGGAGCTGGCGAGCTCGATGCCCGTCGCCCCGTCCAGCGCCTCCTGGAAGCCCTGGCCGCGGTCATTGGTCGCGGAGGCACCGGGGACGCCCTCGAGCTGGGCCACCGTGCCCTCGCCGCCGACCTGCTCGAACAGGTACTCCGCGGCCAGCCGGCCCCCGAGCACGTTGTCGCTGGCGATGTGGGTGACGACCTCGCCGCCGTCCGCGCCGCGGTCGACGGTGAACACCGGGATGCCGGCCTCGTTGGCCGCCTCGATCGACGGGACGATCGCGGCGGAGTCGACGGGGTTGATGAGGATCACGTCGACGGCCTGGGTGATGAAGTCCTGGATGTCGTCGGCCTGCTGCTGGGCGTCGTCCTGCGCGTCGGACACCGACAGGGTCGCGCCGGCCTCGTCGGCAGCAGCCTGGGCGCCGTCGCGGAGGGTGACGAAGAACGGGTTCTGCAGGGTGGACAGGGCGAGGCCGATGGTGACGTCGGAGGCATCCGCCGTCTCGTCGTCGGTCGCCTCGGTGTCGTCGGCGTCGGTCGCCTCGGTCTCCTCGGTCGCGGCGTCCGCGTCGGTCGCGTCGTCGGGCTCGTTCGTGTCGCCGTTGCCACAGGCCGTCGCGGTCAGGGCGAGCACGGCGAGGATGGCGAACAGTCGGGTCCGCCTACGGGTCGATCGCATCGCGTGGTACCTCTTTTCGGTCAGGGGTCGGTCAGGGGTCGGGTCGGGGTCGGGGTCGGGTCGGGGTCGGGTCGGGGTCGGGGTTTGGGTCGAGGGCGGGTCGGGGTCGGGGATCAGTCGTCGGCGCGCCGCCGCAGGGTGTCGGCCATGACGGCCGCCGCGATCACGGCGCCGATGACCACCTGCTGCCAGAACGACGACACGTCGAGCAGGTTGAGGCCGTTGCGCAGCACCCCGATGATCAGGGCGCCGGTGAGCGTCCCGGCGACGGTGCCGGCGCCGCCAGCGAGGCTGGCACCACCGATGACGACGGCGGCGATCACGTCGAGTTCGATGCCCTGGCCGGCGTTCGGCTGCGCGGAGTTGAGCCGCGCGGCCAACAGCAGGCCGCCGGCACCGGCGAGGAAGCCCGCGGCGGTGTAGGTCTTGATCTTCTCGCGCTCGACCCGCAGGCCGGAGAGGCGGGCGACCTCGTGGCTGCCCCCGATCGCGTACAGGGCACGACCGGACGGACGCAGGCGCAGGTAGGCCGACCCGGCCACGAACAGCGCCAGGACGAGCAGCACCGACAGTGGCACGATGCCGAACAGGCGGAAGTTGACGAGCAGCCGGAAGCCGTCCGGGAAGCCGGAGATCGGTCGGCCGTCGCTGATCACGAGCGTCAACCCACGAGCCATCGAGAGCATGGCGAGCGTTGCGATGAAGGGCGGCAGCTTGCCCTTGGTGATGAGGATGCCGTTGACGAGCCCGGCGGTGCCGCCGACCAGCAGCCCGAGCACGACCGCGAGGGCGAAGGGCAGGCCCGCTTCGTTGGCGAGCCAGGCGGTCGAGATGCCGGCGAGCGCCAGCACCGAACCGACGGACAGGTCGATGCCGCCGGTGATGATCACGGCGGTCGCCCCGAGCGCGAGGATCGCGAGCACGGAGATCTGCTGGAAGATGTTGACGACGTTGTTCACGCTCAGGAACGCCGGCGACAGGATCGACAACACGACCACGAGCAGCGCGAGCCCGACCAGCGGGCCGGCGCCCGCGAGCTGTTCCTTCAGCCGCGCACGATCGAAGCGCCCGTCGGGCTCCGCGCCGGGGGTCCGGTCCTCGGGCTCCGCCATCATCGGTCCTCCACGGCCAAGGTCATCACCCGTTCCTCGTCGGCGTCCGCACGGTCCAGCAGCCCGGTCTGTCGGCCCCGGCTCATGACCAGCACGCGGTTGGACAACCCGAGCACCTCCGGCAGCTCGGAGGAGACGACCACGCAGCCAACGCCCTGTTCGGCGAGCCCGCGGATCACCTCGTAGATGGCGGCCTTCGCGCCGACGTCGACCCCACGGGTCGGCTCGTCGAACAGCACCACCTGGGGCCGTCGTTCGAGCCACTTGCCGATCACGACCTTCTGCTGGTTGCCGCCCGAGAGGGTCCGGGCGGACTGTCCAGGGTGGCCGCGCAGTTCCAGCTGCTTCGCCACGCGGCCGGTGAGCCGTCGCAGCGTCGAGGTGGTCACGACCCCACGGGTGGTCAGCTGCTCGAGCGAGGGCAGGGCGAGGTTGTCCTGGACCGACAGGCCGAGCACCACGCCCTGCCCCTTGCGGTCCTCGGGCACCAACACGACACCCGCCTCGACCGCGTCCGCCGGCCGGCGCATCGCCACCTCGCGATCCGCCACCTCGATGGTGCCGCGGTCCGCAGGGTCGGCACCGAACAGCGCCCGCATCAGCTCCGTGCGCCCCGCCCCGACCAGCCCGGCGATGCCGAGGATCTCGCCACGGTGCAGCTCGAAGCTGACACCCTCGAAGACGCCGTCGCGGGCCAGGTCGGTGACCCGCAGGACCACCTCGCCGGCGTGTGCGGGCGGGTCGGGGAAGACCTGGTCCACGGCGCGACCCACCATCGCCTCCACCAGCCGGTCCACCGGGACGTCGGCGTGGTCGAAGGCCGCCACCCGCTCGCCGTCGCGGAGCACCACGATCCGGTCCGCGATGCGGTCGATCTCCCCGAGTCGATGGGAGATGTAGACGAACCCCACGCCCTGCGCTCGCAGCTCGTCGATCAGGGCGAACAGGGCTGCGCTCTCCTCGTCGCCGAGCGCCGCCGTCGGCTCGTCGAGCAGCAGCACCCGCGCGTCGAGCGACAGTGCCTTGGCGATCTCCACCTGCTGCTGTTGGGCCACCGACAGCCGCCGGACCGGTGTCGCCGGATCGACCCGCAGCCCGACCCGGTCGAGGTGGCTGCGGGTCAGACGGCCCACCTGCGCCCGGTCGACGGTGCCGACGCGCGTGGTCGGCAGCCGCCCGATCAGGACGTTCTCCGCCACCGACAGCCCCGGGAGCAGACTCATCTCCTGGTGGATCATCCCGATCCCGGCCGCGATCGCGTCGGCGGGGCGTTCCGGTGCGAACGGCTGCCCGTCGAAGCGGATCGTGCCCTCGTCGGGAGCTTGGATGCCGCAGAGGATCTTGACGAGCGTGGACTTGCCGGCGCCGTTCTCGCCGATCAGCGCGACGACCTCACCCGGGGCCACGTCGAGGTCGACCTGGTGCAGGGCGCGCGTGCCCGGGAAGGACTTCGACAGGCCGCGGCACTCGAGCAGCGTCATCGCGACCCTCCCCCCGCGGTGGAGGCGCGGATCACGAGCTCGGGCGCCAATCGCACCTCGCGCGGCGCGGGATCCTCGCCGCCGGCCCGCTCGAGCAGCAACCGGACCGCCGTCTGCCCGATCGCGTCGACGGGCTGGTGGACGGTGGTCAGCGGCGGGTCGCACACCTCCGCGAACCCGACGTCGTCGTAGCCGGTCACCGCGACCGCTCGGGGCAGGTCCACGCCGGCGTCACGGAGCCCGCGGACCACCCCGATGGCGACCAGGTCGTTGTCGCACACGACCGCGTCGGGCAGCCCGTCGTGACCGGTCTCCGCCCGGGCGAGCAGCATCGAGGCGGCCCGCCGCCCCCAGTCGAGGGAGTAGTCGCCGAGCAGGATCGGCGCGTCGGGTCCGACCTCGGCCAGGAACGCCTCGAGCCGCTGCCTCGCCGTCGAGGTGTCCGGCGCCGAGCCGACGAACACCAGCCGATGCCGGCCGCGCGCGCGCAGGTGCGTGATCACGCCCCGCATGCCGGCGACGTCGTCGCTACCGACCCGGTCCGCCGCCAGCCCCGCGATGGTCCGGTCGACGAGCACGTAGGGCAGCGCGAGCCCCTCGAGCGAGGCTGCGCTGTCGTGCTCGTGGCACGGCACCAGCAGCAGCCCGTCCACCTGGCGGTCGGCGAGCGCGGCGACGCGGTCACGCTCGACGGCCGGGTCGTCCTGGGAGTCGGCGATCAGCAGCTGGTGCTCGTCCGCCGCGAGGCCCCGCTCGATCGCCTGGATCAACCGCGGGAAGTAGGGGTTGGCGATGTGCGGCACCACCGCGGCCACGGAGCGGGTCCGCTGCCGCCGCAACGACGAGGCGACGAGGTTGCGGCGGTAGCCGAGCTCCTCGACCGCCCGGTGCACGGACCGCTGCGCCGACTCGTTGACCGGACGCGTGTCGTTCAGCACCCGCGACACGGTCGCGATGGACACACCCGCCGCGTCCGCCACGTCGCGCATGGTGACCATCCGGCCCTCCGTCGCTCCCGCCCCTCGGCGGAGGCTGCAGCCGAGTGGGAAAACGATTTCACCCGACGATACGCGCGGACGGCCGCGCTCGTCAAGGCCCAGGGCGCGGCCGCGTCCCCATGCCGCCGCGGTCGGAGCGCCACCCACTGCCGGGTGCCCGTTGGCGTCGGCGTCCCGACGGTGCCAGCATGGCGCACGGACCCCGGCGGCGACACGATGCGAGACCACGATGGTGCTCACCGACCTGCCCGAGCGACCGGATGTCCCCGGCGGGGTCTCCGACCACGTCCGCGAGGCCCTCACGGAACTGGGCGACGCCCTCGCCGGGCTGCCGGGCGTCACGGCGGTGGCCCTCGGTGGGTCGTGGGCCACGGGCCACGCCGCGCCCGGATACGCCTCGGACCTCGACCTCTACGTCTATGCGCCGACGGAACCCGCGCTGGCCGACCGTCGCGCGATCGCCCGGCAGCGGGCCGCGCCGAGGACCCCGATCGAGGTGGGCAACACCTACTGGGAACCGGGTGACGAGTGGACCCACCGCAGCGGCGTCCCCGTCGACATCATGTACCGGTCACCGCAGTGGCTGGACGCGGAGCTCGACCGGGTCCTCGTCGACCACCGGGCGTCGCTCGGCTACAGCACGTGCATCTGGCACAACGTCCGCTGCTCGGCGCAGGTCGTCGATGCCGACGGCTGGTACGCGCGGATGCAGGAGCGAGCCGCCGCGCCGTACCCGGAAGCCCTGCGCGCAGCGATCCTGGCGCGCAACGTGCCCCTGCTGCGCGCCGCGATCCCCGCGTTGAGTCGGCAGCTGGTCAAGGCGGCCGACCGCGGCGACCGCGTCGGGATGCTCGACCGCGCCGCCGCGCTGCTCGTCAGCTACTTCGACGTGCTGTTCGCCCTCAACCGCGTCACCCACCCCGGCGAGAAGCGCCAGCTGGACTGGGCGGCCCGCACCTGCGCGTGGCGTCCGGAGCACCTCGACGAGCTCGTCGAGCGCTTCGCGGCCGCCGTCGGCGGCGACCCGGCCGCCGTACCTGGCGCCACCGACGCGCTCGTCCACCCGCTGCTCGAGCTGGTGGACCGCCACGGCACGGGCTGACCCGGGGCGAGCGTGCCGTCCCCGACCGCCACGAGGCCGTGACGGCCGCAGAACGTTCCGGGCTGGTGGCCCCGATCAGGCGCGGAAGGGCTCGCCCGACTCGGCCTTGGCGACCAGCGACGCCGGCGGCACGAAGCGGTCGCCGTAGCGGTCGGCCAGTTCCTTGCAGCGCGCGACGAACCCGGTCGTCCCACCCGCGTACTGGTCGACGTACTGCGCCACTCCGCCGGTCCAGGCCGGGAACCCGATGCCGAAGATCGACCCGATGTTCGCGTCCGGGAAGCCCGTGATCACGCCCTCGTCGAAACACTTGACGGTCTCGAGCGCCTCCGCGAACAGCATCCGCTCGACCAGGTCCTCCATCGGCAGGTCCGCGTCGCCGGACGTGACGTGCTCGAGCAGCCCCGGCCACAAGCGCTCGCGGCTGCCGTCCTCCGCGTAGTCGTAGAACCCGGCGCCGCCGGCGCGACCCTCGCGGCCGAACTCCTCCACCATCCGGTCGAGCAGGTCGAACGCCGGGTGAGGCTCGTAGGGCTCGCCGGCCCGCTCGGCCGCGGCCCGGTACTCGGCCTCGATCTTGCGCGGCAGGGTGAGGGTCAGCTCGTCCATCAGCTGCAGCGGCGGTGCCGGGTAGCCGGCCCGCTCCCCCGCCCGCTCGATCGTCACGGGGTGCACGCCTTCGCCGAGCATCGCGACGGCCTCGTTGAGGAACGTCCCGATCACCCGGGAGGTGAAGAAGCCGCGCGAGTCGTTGACCACGATCGGGGTCTTCTTGATCTGCTGCACGACGTCGATCGCGCGCGCGACGGCCGCGTCGGAGGTCCGCTCGCCGCGGATGATCTCGACCAGCGGCATCTTGTCGACCGGCGAGAAGAAGTGCAGGCCGACGAAGTCCTGCTGCCGCTCGACGCCCTCCGCGAGGTCCGTGATCGGCAGGGTCGAGGTGTTGGAGCACAGCAGCGCGTCGGAGGCGACGACGGGCTCGGTCTCCCCGAACACGCGGTGCTTGAGCTCGGTCGACTCGAACACGGCCTCGATCACGAGGTCGCACCCGGCCAGGTCGGCGACGTCGTCGGTCGGCGTGATCCGGTCGAGCAGCGCCTGGCCCTTCTCCGCGGTGACCTTGCCGCGCTCGACCCCCTTGGCGACGAGCTTCTCCGCGTAGCCCTTGCCCTTCTGTGCGGCCTCGAGCGCGACGTCCTTGAGCACCACCTCGATGCCCGACCGCGCGCACTGGTAGGCGATGCCGGCACCCATCATGCCGGCGCCGAGCACGGCGACCCTCGTGGCCTGCCACGGCTCGTAGCCGTCCGGCCGGGATGCGCCCTTGTTGATCGCCTGGAGGTCGAAGAAGAACGCCTGGATCATGTTCTTGGCCTGCGGCGAGTTGCAGACCAGGTCGACGAAGTAGCGGGTCTCGATCTCGAAGGCGCGGTCGACCGGCACCGCCGCACCCTCGATCGCCGCGCACATGATGTGGTGCGGCGCGTCGTAGTGGGCGCCCTTGAGCTGCTTCTTCAGGTTGGCGGGGATCGCCGGCGAGTTCGCCGCGAACATCGGGTGCGACGGGGACCCGCCCGGGATCTTGTGCTTGGGGTGGTCCCAGAGCTGGGTCGCGTCGGGGTGGTCGCCGATCCACTCGCGGGCGGCCTCGTGGGCGGCGTGCAGGTCCGGGACCACCTGGTCGATCAGGCCGAGCTCGGCGGCCTTGCCGACCTTGTGTTGCTGACCCTGCAGCAGCACGTTGAGCAGCGCGTTGGTGATGCCGAGCATCCGCACCGTGCGCACGACCCCGCCGGCGCCGGGCAGCAGCCCGAGGGTGACCTCCGGCTGGCCGAAGACGGCCTTGGGCTCGTCGACGGCGATGCGGCGGTGGCACGCCAGGGCGATCTCCAGCCCCCCGCCGAGCGCGCTGCCGTTGAGCACCGCGACGACCGGGATGCCGAGCGTCTCGAGCCCGCGCAGCGCCGCCTTGACCCGGTCGGTGTTGGCCCCGACCGCCTCCGCGTCCTCCGGACGCGCCTGGATCAGCTCCTTGAGGTCACCGCCGGCGAAGAACGTCGACTTCGCGGAGGTGATGATCACGCCCCGCAGGTCGTCGCGCTCGCGCTGCAGCGCGTGGGCCACCCGCTCCAGGTCGTCGACGAACTGCGCCCGCATCGTGTTCACGGGCTGCGCCGGGTCGTCCATCGTGAGCGTGACGATGCCGTCCTCGTGCGCGAGGTGGATGGTCTCGGTGTGCAGGTCGGTCAGGGAGCTCACGGCTGTCCTCGTTCCGCAGGGAGTGGCAGCAAGGGAAGGGCGGGACGGGGGGTCAGACCCGCTCGACGATCGTGGCGATGCCCATGCCGCCGCCGATGCACAGGGTCACCATGCCGGTCGTCAGGTCGCGGCGTTCGAGCTCGTCGACGACGGTGCCGAGCAGCATCGCGCCGGTCGCCCCCAGTGGGTGGCCCATCGCGATGGCGCCACCGTTGACGTTGGTCATGTCGTGGTCGATGCCGAGGTCGCGCATCAGCTTGAGCGCGACGGACGCGAACGCCTCGTTGATCTCGACCAGGTCGATGTCGTCGATCGTCATGCCGGCCCGATCGAGCGCCTTGCGGCAGGCCGGGGCGGGGCCGGTGAGCATGATGGTCGGCTCGGAGCCGATCACGGCAGCGCCACGGATCCGGGCGCGGGGGGTGAGCCCGTTGCGCTCGCCGGCCGCCTCGGTGCCGACCAGCACGAGCGCCGCACCGTCGACGATGCCGGACGAGTTGCCGGGTGTGTGGACGTGGTCGATCCGCTCGACCGTGGTGTAGCGCTGCAGGGCGACCGCGTCGAACCCGCCGGCCTCCCCCATCATCGCGAACGACGGGCGGAGCGAGCCGAGGGCCTCCATCGTGGTGTCCGGGCGGACGAACTCGTCGTGGTCGAGGATCACCCGGCCGCTGCGGTCACGGACCGGGACGATCGAGCGCTCGAAGCGCCCGTCAGCCCAGGCCTTGCCCGCGCGGATCTGCGACTCGAGCGCGAACGCGTCGACGTCCTCGCGCGAGAAGCCCTCAGTCGTGGCGATCAGGTCGGCGGACACGCCCTGCGGCACGAACCCGGTGGCGTAGTTGACCTCCGCGTCCATCGCCCACGGGTCCCCGCCCGAGCCCATCGGCACCCGCGACATCGACTCGACCCCGCCGGCGAGCAGCAGGTCCTCCCAGCCGGAGCGCACCCGCGCCGCCACCTGGTTGACCGCCTCCAGGCCGGAGCCGCAGTAGCGGTTGATCTGCTGGCCGGCGACCGGCTGGGGCAGGCCGGCGAAGATCGCCGAGGTGCGCGCGACGACGCCGCCCTGGTCGACGTGCGGCTCCACGGTGCCGAGCACGATGTCGTCGACCTCCGCGAGGTCGAGCTCCGGGTGCCGCTCGCGCAGGGCGTCCAGCAGCGTCGTGACGAGCGCGACGGGCTTGACGGTGTGCAGCGACCCGGTGGCCTTGCCCTTGCCACGCGGCGTGCGGATGGCGTCGTAGACGAACGCGTCGGTCACCGTCGGGTCCTCTCCTCGGCCGTCCACCGGGGTCCCACCGCCGCGGACAGCGCTTACGTGACAGCGAAACTGTAACATCACCGCTGATCCGCGAGCCAATCCGCGGTCACGACCCGCCGGCCGCCGGTCGCGACGACACCCCGGGGGTCGACGGTCGGCCGGACCGGCCCCCACGGAGCAGAGGAAGGACCGCGAGGTGCTCGCACGAGCCATGGACCACGCCATGCCGGCGCTGCCGGACGGCGCTGGCGTCGACGGGTCCGAGCGGCGGACGATCGACGAGCTCGCCGCCGCGGTCGGGCTCACCGTGCGGACCGTGCGGTTCTACGCGAGCAAGGGCCTGCTGCCCCCGCCGCACCTCGTCGGCCGGGTCGGGTGGTACGACGACAGCCACCTCGCCCGCCTGACCCTGGTGCGGGACCTGCAGGAGGCGGGGTTCACCCTGCAGGCGATCGAGGGGTTCGTCGCGCGGGTGCCCGATGATGCCACCGCGGACGACATCGCGGTCTTCCACGCCCTGCTGGCGCCGTGGGTGGCGGCCGCCCCCGACGAGGTGAGCCGTGAGGAGCTCGACGAGCTCGCCGGACGCCGGCTCGACGATGTGGCCGTCGACGACCTCGTCGCCGCCGGCAGCATCGAGGTGCTCGACGACGGCCGGATCCGGGTGCGGCCGGCGGACCTCGAGCTCGGACTGCAGCTGCTCGACCTCGGCGTCCCGCGAGCCATGATCGAGCGGTCACGGGCCCTGATCGACGCGGCGACGGGCCAGCTCGCCGAGGACCTCGCCGCGCTGTTGCGCCAGCACCTCTTGCGGCCCTACCTGCAGGGGCAGGTGCCCGAGGAGCAGCGAGCCGCGCTCGCCGGGGTCATCGCCCGGTTGAAGCCCCTGACGATCCAGGCGGTCCTCGCCGCCATGCAGAGCTCGGTCGACCGGGCGGTGCGTGAGCGGGTCGACCGGAGCCGCCCGACCGGCTAGAACCCACGTCACGCGCCGCACCACGCACGCGGCCGGGAAGGATGTCCGCCGATGCCGCTGCCCTCACCGTCCGAGCAGCGTGCCGCCGGACGGGCGGCCCGCCAGCGCGTCCCACGTTCCTCGCACGCGGGGTTCCGCGCTTCG
>SLMP01000100.1 GCA_007133465.1 Nitriliruptoraceae bacterium
CTGGAGCGGGAGACCGATGCGCACGTGGCAGCCTGACCTGGGGTGGCATCGACCCTAGCGGCCATCCTCGCTGCCGGTTCAACGAGGACGATCTGACGGCACCATCGGTAGCTCCCGCCCGGCGCGCCCGGCTGGCTGCTCGCCACCGCGGGGCCATCATGAGGTGCTCGTGGTGGCCGTCTCGGCGCACTGACCTGCCACGGGCCGGTCGGGACGTCCCGCTGAGGCGCGTCCGATCGGCGCGCAGCACCCCCGCCCCTACCTCGGACGATGCCGTTCCAGCGGTCCCCGGGCCGGGACCTCAGACCTCGTCCAGCAACGCGACGGGCCGCCGGGCCCGGTAGCCGTCGTCGGGCCCGTGGTAGTAGCCGATCGCCTCCTCGTCGTCGCGCCAGCACAGGAGCACGTCCACGGGCTGGCCGTCCTGGCGCGCGCGGGCCGGGAAGTCCAGCAGCACCGGACCGAGATGCTTGACGTGGACGCCCTGGCCCTCGAACCACGCGAACACTTCCTCGAGCACGAGTTCCAGCTCTTGGGCTCGCAGCAGGGTCTCCTCGCCGCCAGCGCCCTCCTCGGTCCTCAGCTGCAGCAACCGCAGCTCGTCCACGATCCGGGCCGCGGTGGCTCCCCGTTCCCGTGCAGCGGGCAGCAGCGCCTGTGCCTCCGCCAGAGTGAACCGGTGCGGGGTGCTCACGACCACCGCCTCCCGTCCCGGGACAACCGGCCACGGACCGGGTCCCTGCGCCCGGGGACCGGCCCCTGGATGGCTGACGCCCTGCGCACCGTCAGGCCAGGACGTCGAGGTCGAACTCCATCCCCACGACCCAGTTCGGGGCGTCCACCACCTCGAGGATCCGCAGGTGACCCGCCACGGAGCACAGCGCGTAGGCGTCGCCCGGATCCAGACCGTGGTGCCCCAGCAGCTCGATCATGGCCCGGGTGGCATCACGGGCCCCGGCGTACAGGTCCGGTCCGACCCCCATCGTCAGGCGGCGGTTCGCGCCCTCGCGCCGCTCGGCCACCGGTTCAGGTGCGAGCTCGAGCTGGGGCTGGTCGACGGGGATCCCCCGTCGGACCTCGATCGTGAGCCGGGCCGCGGCGGTGGTCTCGACCGCCGTCCCACACACCTCCCCGTCACCCTGACCGGCGTGGGGATCGCCGGCCGACAGCAGCGCCCCCTCCACCTCCACGGGCAGCAGCAGGGTGGCACCCGCGCGGACGTCGCGGCAGTCCATGTTCCCGCCGACCCGGCGGGGCGGGATCACGCTGTGGGGACCCGGCTCGGCGGGGGCGAGGCCGATCGTGCCGAGGAAGGGCCGCACGGGCAGCCGGGCGAGCGCACCGAACACGACCTCCTCGACGCCGACGTCGGAGACGATCACATGGGGTGCCGGGAACTCCTCGGCCAGCAGCCCGAACCCCGGGATGATGGCGGTCCAGGCGACCTCACCCACCGTCAGCTCATCGATGGTGACCGCCAGCGTGTCACCCGGCCCCACCCCGGCGATGGCCACGGGGCCCGTCAGGGGGTTCGCAGCACCGAGGTCGAGCGCCGCGACGTCAGCCGGCGTGGCCTGCGGTCCCAGCTGGCCGCCGAACGCGTCCTGCAGCACCAGCTCCACGGTGGAGCCCGGCGCGATCTCGACCGCTGGCGGCAGCGAGGCGTCCCAACCCAGGTGCCGACGGTCGCGATGGTGGAGGGTGTGCACGCCTGCCTCCTGTGCGCGGGGCGCGGGTGGGGCTGCTGCGAGCGTAGTTGTCGGCTGACGATGGCTGCCCGGCCGGCTCGAAGGTGGGCGGCCGCTCACGGTCGAGGCCCGACCGGGGCCATCGCTACCCTGCCGACGTGCTCAGGGACCTCCTCCGCCCCACCGCGATCGTCTCCCACCTGCTGGTGGTGACGGTGGTGGTCGCCTGCGTCGCGCTCGGGCAGTGGCAGGTCGATCGGCTGCAGATGGTGCGGGACCAGAACGCCCGGGCCGCCGAGCGGATGGCACAGGCCCCGGTCGACCTCGCGGCCCTGGCGGACCCGGCGAACACCGAGGTGGTCGATGAGACGGCTCTGGAGTTCCGCCGAGTGGAGGTGACCGGCACGTTCCGGCCCGACGAGGAGGTGCTGCAGCGCAACCGGCAGTACCGCAACCAGACCGGGTTCCACGTGCTCACCCCGCTGGAACTCGTCGACGGCGGTGTCGTCCTGGTCCGCCGCGGATGGGTGCCCTCGTCGCTGGATCAGCCACCGGTCGCCGAGGCTGCGCCACCACCGGACGCCGTCACGGTGGTCGGCGTCCTGGAGCGCCCCGTGCCCCAGCCGTCCTTCGGCCCCCAGGATCCCGACGAGGGCCGCCTCGAGCGCGTGTTCCACACCGACACCGCCCGCCTCGATCGCCAGATCGACGGCCAGGTGTTCCCGATGGTGCTGCGGATCGACGCCGAGCTGGACAACCCCACCGAGGATCAGCTGCCCTTCCCCGCCGGTCCTCCGGAGCTGGACGAGGGCAGCCACCTGTCCTACGCGGTGCAGTGGCACATCTTCGCCGTGCTCGCCCTGGTGACCTACGCCGCCTGGTGGTGGCGCCGTCTGAGCCGAGGGGGCGAGCCCGAGGACGATGCCGCGGGCGGGGACCCGGGCGTCGCCGACACGGCGGGTCCCGCATCGGATGGACCGGCCATGGTCCGTCCGGCCCGTCCCTGACGGGACCATCCGCTCTGCTCCCCCGCTGGTCGGAGGTGCAGGCTGGGTCCGCGCGGGTCTGCGCTACGGCGGGAGGCCGAGCCATGGGCGACGATCGGGTCCGGGACGTTCTGATCATCGGTGGTGGGGCGGTGGGCGCCACGCTCGCCCGTGCCCTGTCGAGGTTCCACCTCGACGTCGCGCTGCTGGAGTGGCAGGCGGAGGTGGCCTTCGGGGTCAGCAAGGCCAACAGCGGCATCGTGCACTCGGCGATGCACGCCTCGCCCGACAAGCTGATGGGCAAGCTCGAGTACCCGGGCAACCTCGGCTGGCGACAGCTCCACGACGAGCTCGGGTTCGGGATGAACAACGTCGGGGAGGTCCTGGTCGCCCTCGACGACGAGC
>SLMP01000153.1 GCA_007133465.1 Nitriliruptoraceae bacterium
AGGGCATCATCACCGCCTGGCTGGTCGAGGTCGGCGACGAGGTCGCCGTCGACCAGCCCATCGTGGAGATCTCCACCGACAAGGTCGACACCGAGATCCCCTCCCCCGTCGCCGGCACCGTGCAGGAACTGCGCGCGGAGGTCGACGACACCATCGAGGTGGGCGCGGTCATCGCGGTGATCGGCGAGGGCGCCCCGAGCGACGACGGTGACGACGATGGTGACGCCGGCACGCCCGAGGACGACGGCAGCGACGACGGCGGCCAGGATGCGGACACGGCCGCCTCCTCCGACACCTCGGAGCAGGAGCAGGCCTTCGAGGGTGGTGCGGAGCAGCGCGCCGCCGACCAGGCGGACGCCGAGAAGGACGACGCCGAGGCCGACCGCGGCGGGGCGGGCGAGGCGGCCGGCACGGCCGGCGAGCAGGGCGGCAGCGACCAGGGCGCTGGCGACGGCCAGGTCGTCGGCGCGAAGGCCCTGACCTCGCCGCTGGTCCGCAAGCTGCTCCGCGAGGCCGGGCTCGCGCCCGACCAGGTGAAGGGCACGGGCACCGGCGGGCGCATCACCCGCGAGGACGCGGAGCGCGCGATCGCGTCCGGCGGCGAGGGTGCCCCGAAGGCGGCGGCCGACACCGGCGCTGCGACGACCGGCGAGCAGGCGGCCGCGGCGCCACGCGAGACGCCGGAGGCCGCCTCCGGCCGACCGGCAACCGCGCCCCCGCCCCCACCCGCTGCGCCAGTGGCTCCGGGCGAACGCCAGCGTCCCCCTGCCTCGCCGACCCAGATCGACTTCGGCGGCGAGCGGGCGGTCACGCAGGACATCTCGCGGGTCCGCAAGGCCATCGCCCGCTCGATGATGGAGTCGCTGTCGACCACCGCGCAGCTCACGGCGGCGGTCGAGGTCGACCTGACGCGGATCATGAACCTCCGCGCCGCGACGAAGGACGCGTTCAAGGCGAAGGAGGGCGCGAGCCTCTCGCCGCTGCCGATGATCGCGCGAGCGGTGTGCATGACGCTGGCGCGTCACCCGGGGATGAACTCCTCGTTCGACCAGGAGGCCGGGACCGCGACCTTCCACCGCTACGTCAACCTCGGCATGGCGGTCGACACCGAGCGGGGGCTCTTGGTCCCGAACATCAAGGACGCGCAGGACCTGACCGTGCCGGGGCTGGCGCGGGCGATCGCGGACCTCGCCAAGCGGACCCGCAACAAGAAGCTGCACCCGGACGAGATCTCCGGCGGGACCTTCACGATCACCAACACCGGCTCGGTCGGCACGCTGTTCGACACCCCGATCCTCAACCCGCCGGAGGTCGCGATCCTCGCGGTCGCCGCGATCGAGAAGCGGCCCGTGGTGGTCTCCGACGCGTTCGGTGACTCCATCGCGATCCGCTGGATGAGCTACCTGTGCCTGTCGTACGACCATCGCGCGATCGACGGGGCCGACAGCGCGCGGTTCCTGCAGGACCTCACGTACGTGCTCGAGACCCACGACTTCGCGGCCGAGCTCGGGGTGTGACCACCGACCGCCGGCCTGCGACGGTGGCGCACGAGCTGCGCGCCGACCGCGGGTCGCCGCTCGTCGTGGCACGTCTCGGCACGGTCCCCTACGGCGAGGCCTGGGACCTGCAACACCGGCTCGTCGCGCAGCGCCAGGAGGGTGGCGGCCGCGACACGCTGCTGCTGCTCGAACACCCGCGGGTCTACACACTCGGCAAGCGGGCCGACCGCTCCAACGTGCTGCTCGACGACGCGGCGCTCGCTCGCCGAGGCATCGAGGTGGTGGCGGTCGACCGGGGCGGCGACGTCACCTACCACGGCCCGGGGCAGCTGGTCGGCTACCCGATCCTGCGGCTGGCCGGCACCCGCGCCGTGGTCGACTACGTCCGTGCGCTCGAGGAGATCCTGCTGCGGACGCTCGCGACGTTCGGGGTGACCGCTGAACGCTCCCCCGGCTACACCGGCGTGTGGGTCGGCGACGAGAAGGTCGCGGCGATCGGGGTGCGGGTCACCGGCGGTGGCGTGACCTCGCACGGGTTCGCGCTCAACGTCACCACGGACCTCGACGACTTCGCGGGGATCGTGCCCTGCGGCATCAGCGACCGGGGGGTCTGCTCGCTCGCGAGCCTCGGCGTGACGACCACGGTGGACGCCGTCGCGACGGTCGTGGCGCAGGCTGCCGCGGAGGTGCTCGGCGCTACCCTCGAGGTGGCGGACCCCGACGCGTTCGCGGTCGCCCCCACCACGACGAAGGCCGCCCCGTGACCGAGCCGATCATCCCGCCCGGCGCCCGCACCCTGGCGGTGCTGCCGCGCGAACGGGTCCAGCGGGCAGGGGTCGTCCGCCGGTCGGTCGACACCTCGTTGCCGGAGGGTCGCAAGCCCGAGTGGCTCAAGGTCAAGGCCAGCTTCGGCGACAACTTCCGCGACGTCACCAAGCTGATGGAGGGGCTCGAGCTCAACACCGTCTGCTCCCAGGCGGCCTGCCCCAACATCTACGAGTGCTGGGAGATGCGCGAGGCGACCTTCCTGATCGGCGGAGAGGACTGCACGCGGCGCTGCGGGTTCTGCCAGATCAAGACCGGCAAGCCGGCGGGTTACGACACCGACGAGCCGCGCCGGGTCGCGGAGGCGGTCGAGCACCTCGGCCTGCGGTTCTCGGTGATCACGATGGTCGCCCGTGACGACCTCGACGACGGTGGGGCATGGCTGGTCGCGGAGACGATCCGCCAGATCCGGGCGCGCACGCCGGACGTCGGCGTCGAGGTGCTGCCGAGCGACTTCGGCTACGGCCACGACCCGGTCGCGGGCGCCGCCGCGCTCGAGCAGGTGGTCGCGGCCGAGCCCGACGTGTTCGCCTTCAACCTGGAGACCACCCGCCGGCTGTTCCCGACGATCCGGCCGGCGTTCGACTACGACCGCGGGCTCGAGTTCCTCGCCCTGGCGCGGGAACGATTCCCGCGGACGACGGCGATCAAGTCGAACCTCATCGCCGGGATGGGGGAGACCGACGAGGAACTGCTGGCCTGCATGCGCGACCTGCGGGCCGCCGGCGTCGACACGCTCACGATCGGGCAGTACCTGCAGCCGTCCGCCCAGCACCTGCGCCTGGACCGCTACGTCACGCCGGAGACCTTCGCCCGGTTCCGTGCGTACGGGGAGGACGAGCTCGGGTTCGCCCACGTCGAGGCCGGTCCGATGGTGCGATCGAGCTACCACGCCGGGCAGCAGGCGATCGACGCGCAGGCCTGGGAGCCGGCGGCGCACCACCCGCAGAGCTGACGGCCCGGCGTCGTCCACAGCCCTGACACGTCCCGATCCCCGACGTACGCTCACCGCCCGTAGCGTCGACAGATGGACGGACGGTGGAGGGTCAGGTGCGAGCGCCCGCGGCGAGCAACACGCCAACGCGGATGTCGGTCGACCAGTGGTTGGAGCTGCCCGAGGACCAGCGCTGCGAGCTGGTCGAGGGCGAGATCGTCGTGAGTCCCAGCCCGACCCTCGACCACCAACGCGCCGCCGGGCGGCTCTTCCGTGCCCTCGACGATCACGCACGCGCACACGGCGGTGAGGCGTTCGTCGCGCCGCTCGGGGTCCGGCTGTCCGACGACACCGCGCTCGAGCCTGACCTGCTGTTCGTCTCCTCCCCCGAGCGGTACGGCCCACGGATCGTGGAGGGCCCGCCCGACCTGGTCGTCGAGGTGTCGTCGCCGTCGACCCGGCGCTACGACCTGATCCGCAAACGACGGCTGTACGAGCGCTTCGAGGTGCCGGAGTACTGGTTCGTCGACCTCGACGCGGAGCGGATCGAGGTGTATGCCGTCGGTCCGGACGGTCGCTACGACGCTCCGACCCTGACCGGCCGCGGCGGCTCGGTCACCTCGCGGGCGGTCCCGGGACTCACCGTCGCCGTCGACACGGTCCTGCCGGCCGACCTGGGCGAGGATGACGACCACCCCACGTCGGTCGACCTCGGGGACGACGGGGCACCCGGGTAACCGCGATCGCGTCGGCCCAGCCGCGGCGCAGGAAGCTCCCGGGGACGGGTCAGCCCTCGCTGCCCCTGCTGGCGCCCGAGGACGGGTCAGCCCCGGGTCTCGCCCTCCGCGCCGCTCCCGGCGTCGTCGCTGCCCTCCCGCGCCGGCCCGGGTTGCGGCTCGTCCGGCAGGAGCTCGTCGAACCCGCTCGGTGCGCCGGTGTCGCCACGACGGGACGACTCGACCGCCCGCTGGATCGTCGGCTCGTCCGGCACCGGGTGGTCGAACGGTGGCGCGTCCGCTCCCCCGAGCGCCACCGGCTGCTCCGTGCGGAGCCAGACGGTCCGCTGAGGGAAGGGGATCTCCACCTCGGCGGTGTCGAAGGCGCGCTTGATACGCCGACGCAGCTCCCGGGCGATCGCGTACTGCTGGCCGGGCTGGGTCTTGATCACCAGCCGGATGTCGACGCTGTCGGTGCCGAGGTTCTCCACGCCCCAGATCTCCGGTTCGTCGAGGAAGATGTCCTGGTAGTCCTCCTCGTTCGCCATGGCGGTCGCGACGCGCAGGATCACCTGGCTGGCGACGTCGACGTCGGTGCCGTAGCCGACCCCGATGTCGAGCAGGGCGCGTGCCCACTCCTGGCTCATGTTGCCGATGCGGCGGATCTCACCATTGGGGATATGCCACAGGGTGCCGGTGACGTCCCGGATGCGGGTCGAGCGCAGCGTCACGCCTTCGACGACGCCGGCGGCCTCGCCGGCATCGATGATGTCACCGACCCCGTACTGGTCCTCCAGCAGCATGAACACGCCCGACAGGAAGTCCTTGACCAGGTCCTGCGCGCCGAACCCGATCGCGATACCGATGACGCCGGCGCCGGCGACCAGCGGGCCGACGTTGATGCCGAACACGCCGAGGATCGTGACGACCACGATCGTCCAGATCACGACGCTCACGATGCTGGTCGCGAGCGCGCCCAGGGCGTCGGCGCGCTGGACCCGCCGGACCGAGGTGACGGTCGGCGCGTGGGCGACGAGTCCGACCCGTCGACGCAACCGGTTGCCGCGCGGGGCATCGGGGTCCTTGGCGCGTGCGACGGCCTTGCGGATCCCTCGCCGAGCGAGCCAGAGCAGCACGAGGCCGACGAGCAGGACCAGCGCGACCTGGGCGATCACGTCGATCGAGGTGGCGATCAGGCGGACGAGCGGTCCGTCCCCGAACTGCTGCTCGATCCACACCTCGATCGGTCCCTCGGTGCGACCGAACACGTCGTCGACGTCGACCGACCCCGAGGTGTCCTCCTCGGCCTGGGCGAACAGGGTGGTCCACGACATGGGACACGCTTCCGATCGACGGCGGCTGGCCGTGCGTGAGGCTAACGGCAGGACGGGGCACGCCGGGGCCCCGGAGCCGCTGCAGAGGCGGCGCGGCCCGTAACGTCCCCGAAACGAACGGGACACGGCGGGGCCACAGCGCCGCCGTAGCGTGCCGTCCCGGCAGGTCCGACGTTGGCGTGATCCACGCGCCATCCGACCGGGCGAGGCACCCCGCCGAGCCCAACCGCGACCCGACCGCCGCCACGGACGTCCCCGCGTCGTCCGCTGCGGCGCCGTCGGGTCACGTCGGTCCCGGGTGCCTCGCCCACCTGCCGACCTGAGGGCCACACCCGACGGGATCCACCCGGGCCGACCTGTCACGATCGAACATCACAAGGAGCGAGAAGTTGGGTAGCTCACCTCAGTCAGCAGCGGACGTCCTCGCCCTCATCGAAAGTGAGGGCTACGAGTTCGTCGACCTCCGGTTCATCGACCTGCCAGGGGTCACGCAGCACACAACGTTCCCGACGACCAACATCAGCGAGGAGACCTTCGAGAACGGCATCTACTTCGACGGGTCTTCCGTCCGCGGGTTCCAGGGCATCCAGGAATCGGACATGCTCCTGATCCCGGACCCGACGACGGCGGTCGAGGACCGCTTCCGGGCCCGCAAGACCCTGATGATGTACTGCCACATCCACGACCCGGTGACCGGTGAGTCCTACTCCCGCGACCCCCGCAACATCGCGCGCAAGGCGGAGGCGTACCTGGCCTCGACCGGGATCGCGGACACGGCCTTCATGGGTCCGGAGGCGGAGTTCTTCATCTTCGACTCCGTGCGGTTCGACTCCCTCGGCAACCGGTCGTACTACGAGGTCGACTCGATCGAAGGTGCCTGGAACACCGGCCGTGACGAGGACGGCGGCAACAAGGGCTACAAGCCGCGGACCAAGGGCGGCTACTTCCCCGTCCCGCCGATGGACCACTACACCGACCTGCGCTCGGAGATGCTGCACAACCTCGAGGCGTCCGGCATCACCACCCACCTGCACCACCACGAGGTCGGCTCTGGTGGCCAGGGCGAGATCGGCATCGAGTTCGACCGGCTTGCGGCCATTGCCGACAAGCTGATGACGTTCAAGTACGTCGTCAAGAACACGGCGTGGCACGCCGGCAAGACGGTGACGTTCATGCCGAAGCCGATCTTCGGCGACAACGGCTCGGGGATGCACACCCACCAGTCGCTGTGGAAGGACGGCGAGCCGCTGTTCTTCGACGAGGCCGGCTACGGGCAACTGTCGGACATGGCGCGCTGGTACATCGGTGGGCTGCTCCACCACGCCCGGTCGGTCCTCGCGTTCACGAACCCGACGACCAACTCCTACCGCCGCCTGGTGCCGGGCTACGAGGCGCCGGTCAACCTGGTGTACTCCGCCCGCAACCGCTCGGCCGCGGTGCGGATCCCGATGTCGGGTGACAACCCCAAGGCGAAGCGGATCGAGTTCCGCGTGCCGGACCCGTCGTCGAACCCCTACCTCGCCTTCTCCGCGATGCTGATGGCCGGCCTCGACGGGGTCCGCAACAAGATCGAGCCGCCGGACCCGGTCGACAAGGACATCTACGACCTGCCGCCGGAGGAGCTGCGCGGGTTGCCGTCGGTACCGCGATCGCTCGAGGACGCGCTCGGCGGGCTCGAGGAGGACCACGACTTCCTGCTCGAGGGTGGGGTCTTCACCGAGGACCTGATCGCGACCTGGATCGAGTGGAAGATGGACAACGAGGTCGCTGCGGTGGCCCTGCGTCCGCACCCCCACGAGTTCGAGCTCTACTACGACATCTGAGCCCGCAGCTCCCAGCCGGGGCCCGATCCGCGACGAGGCGGGTCGGGCCCCAGCCCGTTCGTCGCGCGTCTGCCTTCCGGCGCAGTCAGGTCAGGCGGTGTCACGGGTACGGGTGACCCAACGCAGCCAGCCGAGCCCGACGCCCGCCACGAGGGCCAGCAACCCCGGCACCACCCCCGACCAGCTCGCGAGTCCGAAGGCGTGGTCCAAGGAGAACCGCCCCGGGCCCGTGGTCGCCACCGCCCACGCCACCACGATCAGGTAGCCGTTGAGCTCCCAGCCCTTCGCGGCGGACCAGAAGCCGTGTTCGGCGTTGTTGACCAGGGCCGCCGTCGTCATGGTCCCGATCATCGCCGCGGCCGCCAGCGGGGTCAGCAGGCCGGCAGCCAACGCGAGCCCACCGGCCACCTCGCTGCCTCCCGCCAGCAGCGTCGCGAGCCGACCGTCCCCGAAGCCGAGCGACGCGAACCAGCGTGAGGTGCCAGCGACGCCGCCGCCACCGAACCAGCCGAGCAGCTTCTGGAACCCGTGCAAGGAGAAGGTCACCCCGACCAGGACCCGCAACAGCAACAGGCCCGCATCGACCGCTCCGCCGAAGGCGTCGATGCCGTCCATGCGCTCGCCTCCTCGGTCGGGCCCCGCGCGGCAACCCGTCAGCGCGGCGGCGCGAGCGCCGCGAGCGTGACCTCCGCGACGACCCGATCGGCAGCGGCGAGGTCCTCCGGCGACTGGTGGTCGCGGAGGACCGCGACGGTGAACATCCCGGCTGCCATCGCGCTCGCGACCCCCACCCCCGTGTCCTCGACGGCCACACACCGTCCGGGGGCCACACCGAGGGCGTCGGCGGCGGCCAGGTAGGGACCGGGCGCCGGCTTGTGTTCGTCGACATCGTCGGCACCGACCACCGCGAGGACGGCGTCGACGATCCCGCCGCGCTCCAGCACCCGGTCGACGTGGGCGTGAGTGGACGAGGACGCGACCGCGATCGGCACGCCGGCGTCAGCCAGGGCGCGGAGGGTCGTCAGCGCGTCCTCGTGCAGCTCGAGCTCGCGATCGAACAGGTCCCCGAAGCGGGCGCGGAGCGCCGCGCGGAAGCGGTCCCGGTCACCGAGGTCCACCCGCCCCGAGAAATGGTCCCAGTTCTGCCCGAAGGGATGCCCGACCACGGTCCGGAAGTCGTCGGCCGTCGGCGCGTAGCCGTACCGACCCAGGATCTCCGTCCACGCGCGGTCGGAGATCGACTCGGTGTCGGCGAGGGTGCCGTCGCAGTCGAAGACGACGGCATCGGGAAGACGCTGGCCCACCGGCACTCAGCCCTCGCCCGACGAGCCAGACGAGCGTGCTTCGGGCTCGCCGCCGATCGCCGGATGCTCCGCCGGCCCGGCCAGGTCGAGCACGGCCTTCGCCAGGACCTCCGGGGCCTCCTCGTGGACGAAGTGGCCGACCCCTGGCACGGTGACGAGCTCCGCGTCGAGGTCGTGCGCCACCCGGCGAGCCAGATGGATGGGGGTCGCGCGGTCCTCCTCGCCCCAGACCACCACCGCGGGCACCCGGAGCCGGTTCGGCTCGGCCGGTTCCCGCAGGAACGCCGTGCTGCGGCGTACCCGCCGGACGCTCCAGTCGAGGAGGGCCTTGCGGGACAGCCGCCGGTAGTAGGCGAGCCAGCCCGACGGGGTCTCGGAGATGGCGGCGGCGTACCGCTCGAGGACCTCGTCGGTGAAGGGTTCCTGGACCACCGCCGTGTGCCGGATCAGTGCCTTGGTCAGCGGCACGCCCGCGACCTTGAACGCGACCTCCGGGAGCACCGGGATGTTGAGCAGCGGGATGTGCCAGGCGGCGGTGAGGTCGATCTGACGGAACGGCGAGGACACCGTCGCGAGCGCTCGGACCAGACCCGGGTGACGGAACGCGGTGGCCAGCGCGACCGCGCCACCCCAGTCGTGGCCGACCAGCACGGCCTTGCGGGCGTGGAGGTTGCGGATCAGCTGCGCGATCTCGTCCCCGAGCGTCCTCGGGTCGTAGCCGCGCCGCGGACGGTCGCTGCGGCCGAAGCCCTTCAGGTCGGGACAGACGACCCGGTAGCCGGCCTCGTGCAACAGCGGCGCCACCGCCGCCCACGACGAGCCGTCCTCCGGCCACCCGTGGAGCAGCAGCGCCAGGTCGTCGCGGCTGCCGTTGCCCTCCCCGGCGTCACGCCAGTCGGAGGACCCGAGCGCCCGCACGAAGAAGCGGGTCTCTCCCCCCGGGACGTACCCCTCACGCCACACGCGCCACCTCATCCGTCGGGTCGTCCGCCGAGGGTAGCCCTCCGGCCCCTGGTCGAACCGCTCGCGACGCGGCCGGGCCCGTCCCTTCCCGATCCCGCGCACCTCAGCGCTGCGAGCCACCGCCGAGCCGGGAGGTGAGGCGCGCTGCGGCGTCCCGGACGGCGCGAGCGAGGCCCTCGCGTCGCTCGTCACCGGGTCCGACCCCGCGGACGGTGACCGCCACGGCCGCCGCTGGTCGCCCGGTGTGGTCGAAGGCCGGTGCGGCGACGGAGGTGAAGCCGTCGGTGACCTCACCCTCCTCGCTCGCCCAGCCGTGTGCCCGCACCTCCGCGAGCCGCGCCCGCAGCTCCGCCGGGCTCGCCGGGCCGGTCCCGGTCCGCCGGGCCAGGGCGGCGCGGGTCGGGAACAGCGCCGTGATCTGTGCCGCCGGCAGGTGGGCGAGCAACGCGCGGCCGGTCGCGGTCAGGTGGGCTGGCAGCCGCACGCCCACCTCCGTCACCAGCGGAGCCGGCAGCCGGGGGCGCTCCTCGACGAGGTAGAGCACCTCGCGGCCATCGAGCACCCCGAGGTGCGCCGTCCCGTCGGTCGCGTCAACGACCCGCGCGACCAGCGGCCGCACCAGCCGTTCCAGCCCGTCGTGCCGCAGGTAGGCCGAGCCCACCTCGAGCGCCGCCACCCCGAGGCCGTAGCGCTGCTCCTCCGGCAGGTGGGTGACGAACCGCTCCGCCTCGAGCACCCGCAGCAGGTGGTAGGTGGACGAGCGGGGCAGCCCGAGGTCGCGGGCGATCGTCGCGGCGGGCACCGGCCGGGGCTGGGACGCGAGGTAGCGCAGGACCCGCAGGGCGCGCTCGGCCGCAGGGACTGCGCTCACGTGACGGGCCTCAAGTCTGGGATACGAGACACTACCCGCCCGTCCGACGCTTCCGTCCGGGACGTTCACCTGCTGCGATGTGCCCATGACGACCTCCACCACCACCCCGTCCCCACCGGCCCCGCGCCCGTCCGCGGTCGAGGTCGGACCGCAGCCCCTCGCCCCGGCCGCCGTGGTCGCGGTCGCGCGGCACGACGCCGCGGTCCACCTCGGCGAGGACGCGCTGCAGAGCCTCGCCGCCGCCCGTCGCCACGTGGAGCGCCTCGCCGCCGGCGACCGTCCCGCCTACGGCGTGTCGACGGGGTTCGGCGCCCTCGCCACCCGCCACATCCCGGCCGAGCGGCGCGCCGCCCTGCAACGGTCGCTGGTGCGGTCCCACGCTGCCGGCTCGGGCGCCGAGGTGGAGCGTGAGGTCACGCGCGCGATGATGCTGCTCCGGCTGCGCACGTTGGTCTCCGGGCACACCGGTGTCCGACCGGAGGTGGCGGAGACCCTCGCCGGCCTCCTGCGCGCCGGACTGACCCCGGTGGTGCACGAGTACGGCAGCCTCGGCTGCTCCGGCGACCTGGCACCGCTCGCGGCCGTCGCGCTCACGCTGATGGGCGAGGGCGAGGTGCGCGACGGCGACGGGCGCCTGCTGCCCGCCGGCGTCGCCCTGGCCGCCGCCGGGCTGCAGCCGGCCGAGCTGGCCGCGAAGGAGGGCCTCGCGCTGATCAACGGCACCGACGGCATGCTCGGCATGCTGGTGCTCGCCTGCCACGACCTCGAGCGGTTGCTGCGGGTCGCCGACCTGGCGGCGGCGATGAGCATCGAGGGACTGCTCGCCACCGACCGGGTCTTCGCCGCGGACCTGATGGCGCTGCGCCCCCACCCCGGGCAGGCGGCCAGCGCCGCGAACCTGCGTCGGCTGCTCGCCGGCTCGCCGATCGTCGACAGCCACCGCACGCCCGACTGCACCCGGATCCAGGACGCCTACTCGCTGCGCTGCGCCCCGCAGGTCGCCGGTGCGGTGCGCGACACCCTCGCGCACGCGGAGTTGGTCGCTTCCCGCGAGCTCGCCAGCGCGATCGACAACCCCGTCCTGACCGCGGACGGCCGGGTCGAGTCCAACGGCAACTTCCACGGCGCGCCGGTCGCCTACGCCCTCGACCTGCTCGCGATCCCGGTCGCGGACCTCGCGTCGATCTCCGAGCGACGCACCGACCGCTTCCTCGACACCGACCGCAACCAGGGACTGCCGGCGTTCCTCGCCGACGACCCGGGCGTCGACTCCGGCCACATGATCGCGCAGTACACGCAGGCGGCGATCGTCTCCGAGCTCAAGCGGCTCGCGGTGCCCGCGTCCGTCGACTCGATCCCGTCCTCCGCGATGCAGGAGGACCACGTGTCGATGGGCTGGTCCGCTGGCCGCAAGCTGCGGCGGGCGATCGATGGCCTCGCCCAGGTGCTGGCGATCGAGGTGCTGACGGCCGCGCGCGGCCTGGACCTCCGGGCGCCGCTCGCGCCGGCCGCCGGCACCGCCGCCGTGGTCACGGCGCTGCGCGAGCACGTCCCCGGTCCCGGGCCGGACCGCCACCTCGCACCGGAGGTCGCCGCCGC
>SLMP01000098.1 GCA_007133465.1 Nitriliruptoraceae bacterium
CACGGCATCGTCTACACCGGCCCGACCCCGGACGTCTGTGAGCTGACCTTCGACAAGGCCAGGAGCAAGGAGGTCGTCGCCGCCCACGGCATCGACACCCCGGCGTGGCACCTGGTCCGGCGCGAGCACATCGAGGAGGATCTCCGCGATCTCACCCTGCCCGGCCCCTGGATCGTGAAGCCGCACGCGGGCGGCTCGACGATCGGTCTGACCAAGGTGGACGACCCCGCGCAGCTGCCGGCGGCGTGCGAGCTGGCCGTCGTCGAGGATCGCGACGCACTCATCGAGGAGTACGTGCCGGGCCGCGACCTGACGATCGCCGCCCTCGGCGATCGCGTGTTCGCGGTCGTCGAGCCGCTCAGCGACCACGAGGTCTTCAGCTACGAGGCGAAGTACACGCCCGGGGAGTCCCGCAAAGAGGTCCCGGCCGACCTCTCAGCGGAGGACACGGCGCGGGTGCGGCGGCTGACCGGCGAGGTCCACCAGGTGTTGGGCATCGGCGAGGCCACCTCGCGAGCTGACTTCCGGCTCGCCGCCGATGGCCGGCTGGTGTTCCTCGAGACCAACCCGCTGCCCGGCATGACCCCGCGGTCCAGCTACCCGATGTCGGCTGCCGCCGAGGGGCTGTCCTTCCCGGAGCTGTGCGAGGACATCGTCGTGCGAGCGCTGCGCCGAGCCGGCCGCAGTGTCGCGGAGCCACGGGGATGACCACCGGTCGCACGGCAAGGGTGGACGCGCCCTCCCGTCCCACCCGTGAGGTCCGCGAGCTGTCGCAGGTGTGGATCGAGATGTCCGACGGCGTGCGCCTGGCGGCCCGCCTCTGGCTCCCTACCGACGCCGAGCAGGACCCGGTCCCAGCGCTGCTCGAGTACCTGCCCTACCGCAAGAACGACGCCACCGCGCTGCGTGACCGGCAACGCGGCACGGAGCTCGCCTCCTACGGCTACGCGGTGGTGCGCGTGGACCTTCGCGGCTCCGGCGACTCCGAAGGGCTGATGTTCGACGAGTACGCCCCGCAGGAGCTCGGCGACGGCTGCGAGGTGATCGCCTGGTTGGCCGACCAGCCCTGGTGCAACGGCAACGTCGGGATGAAGGGGATCTCCTGGGGCGGGTTCAACGCTCTGCAGATCGCGGCGCTGCGCCCCCCCGCGCTGAAGGCGATCGTCAGCGTGTGCTCCACCGACGACCGCTACGCCGACGACGTCCACTACCACGGCGGCTGTGTGATCGCCTCCGAGATGCTGCCCTGGTCGACCCGCATGCTGTCGGCCGGTGCGCGGCCTCCCGACCCCGTCAGCTTCGGCGAGGGCTGGCGCGAGGCCTGGTTGCAGCGGCTCGATGTCCCGCCCTTCGTGGAGACCTGGCTGACCCACCAGCGCCGGGATGACTACTGGAAGCACGGTTCGGTCGCCGAGGATCTCGACGCGATGCAGGCTGCGGTCTACATGGTCGGCGGCTGGGACGACGCCTACCGCGACGCCGTGCTCCGCGTGCTGCAGGGCTACGCGGGACCGCGCAAGGGGCTGATCGGGCCCTGGGGTCACGTCTATCCCGACTACGGCGCACCGGGTGCCCCCATCGACTTCATCGGCGAGATGATCCGGTTCTGGGACCACTGGCTCAAGGGCATCGACACCGGGATCATGGATGAGCCGATGCTCCGGGTCTTCCTGCGCGAGACCCTCGACGACAACCCCCACCGGGCCGAGCGGGTCGGGGTGTGGGCCACCGAGCCGAGCTGGCCCTCCCCGTCGGTCAGCGAGCAGCGGTGGCTGCTCGGCAGCGACCACCGGTTGTGGCTCGACGATGGGCGGACCTCCCCCGATCGCTCCCCCGACGACTCCCACACCATCGTTGGCAGCCAGACCGCCGGCATCGAGGCGGGTGCCTACATGGGCGCCGGCATCGTCGAGGACCTGCCGGGTGATCAGCGGCGCGAGGACGGCCTGGCGCTGACCTACGACTCGGCGCCCCTGGACGCGCCGCTGACGATCCTCGGGCAGCCGGAGCTCAGACTCAAGCTCTCCGTGGACCAGCCGCTGGCCCTGGCGGCGGTGCGGCTGACGGAGATCACCCCGGCCGGGGTGTCGCGGCTGGTCGCGCGAGGGCTGCTCAACCTCACCCACCGTGACAGCCACGAGCATCCCACCCCGATGGTTCCCGGTGAGCTGACCGAGGTGACGATCCAGCTCAGCGCCGCCGGGCACACCTTCAGCCAGGGCAGCCGGTTGCGGGTGGCCGTCTCGCCGACCTACTGGCCCTGGGCGTGGCCCTCACCCGTGCCGGTGACGTTGAGCCTCTACCCCGACCAGGGCTGCATCCTCGCCCTGCCCCTGCGCTCCCTGCAGCCCGGCGAGGAGGAGCTCCCACGGTTCGTGCTGGGTGACGGTGACGGTGAGGACCAGCCGACCCGCGGCGGGGAGCGCCAGGTCGTCCACGACTGGGTGTCGGGCCGCTCCACCCTGCGGGCCTGGTTCGACGAGCAGCAGGTGCGCCTGCCCGATGGGCTGGAGCTGACCGAGCACTGGGAGCGCGCCTTCTCGATCGTGGAGGGCGCCCCCCTCTCCGCCGAGGTGCGCTGTGAGCGGACCTCGCACCTGTGCCGTGGTGACTGGCGGGTGCGGGTCGTGGCGACCTCCACGATGTCGGGGGACGCCACCACCTTCCACGTCACCAGCGCCCTCGATGCCTACGAGGGGGACGTGCGCATCGCCGCCCGCCAGTGGCGCTTCGAGGTCGCCCGCGATCTCGTGTGAGGTGTGCCGCTCGTGGGGGATCGTCCGGATGGCGCGCACCACGGCGGCCCGGGGCGAGCTCATGCGGCGCCGTCGCCAGGCTCGCGGGTCGGCCAGAGCAGCGTGGCGACCGTCACCAGGAACGTCGCCGTCAGTAGGGTCCACCCGAGCCCTGCGAGCGGGAGCTCACCGGCCAGCCTCGTTGCATCGGCAGCGACGGCGGCCACACCGAGGTTGACGCTGCTCGCGCGGGCCCTGGCGCCGACCTCCAGTCGGGTGCGGACCAGTTCGCGCTCGCCGGCGGTCCGACCTCGC
>SLMP01000036.1 GCA_007133465.1 Nitriliruptoraceae bacterium
CCCACCACCGTCGAGGCAGCGCGGGAGCAGCTCGGCGACGACGTGGACCTCTACCTCGACGGAGGGGCGCGGCCGGAGCGCGCGGCCGTCTCCACCATCGTCGACCTGTCCGGTGCCGAGCCCCGCATCCTGCGGTCCGGCGCCCTGCCGGACGCGCAGGTGCTGGCGGTGGCGCGTGGCGAGCTCGACCCCCTGACGGCGAGCCTGCAGACGGAGACCGCGGAGCACGTCGGGGAGGGCCTCGGTGGGGTGGGCGAGGCCCCGCCGGCGGACGAGGGAGCGGACGAGGTGGCCGGTGACGGCGCTGCGGACGAGGCGGCCGGTGTCGGCGCTGCGGGCGAGGGAGCGGACGAGGTGGCCGGCGACGGCGCTGCGGACGAGGTGGGCGAGGCCCCGCCGGTGGACGAGGGAGCGGACGAGATGGCGTCCGGCTCGTCCACGCCGGTCGAGCTGCCGGACGACGCCGACAGGGCCGAGGGGTAGGCTCGTTGGCGGCGTTCGGCGGGCCGCGTCGGTCCCGTGCGCCGATCCGTCCACGACGAGCGAGGCGTGCAGTGAGCACCTTCTGGGGTCCCGACTTCGACCAGTTGCAGGCGACCGACCCGGAGGTCGCGCAGGGGCTGCTCGACGAGCTCCAGCGCCAGCGCTCCGGCTTGCAGCTGATCGCGAGCGAGAACTTCGCCTCGCCGGCGGTGCTCGCGGTCCAGGGCTCCGTGCTGACCAACAAGTACGCGGAGGGCTACCCCGGCCGGCGCTACTACGGCGGGTGCGAGGAGGTCATCGACCCCCTCGAGCAGCTCGCGATCGACCGTGCCAAGCAGCTGTTCGGTGCCGACCACGCCAACGTGCAGCCGCATTCCGGTGCCAGCGCGAACATCGCCGCCTACTTCGCCACCGTGAAGCCGGGGGAGAAGGTCCTCGCGATGTCGCTCGCCGACGGCGGCCACCTCACCCACGGCATGAAGATCAACTTCTCCGGCAAGTGGTTCGACATCGTCTCCTACGGCGTCCGGGAGGACACGGAGACGATCGACATGGACCAGGTGCGGGCGCTCGCGCTCGAGCACCGGCCGAAGCTGATCATCGCCGGCTGGTCCGCCTACCCCCGGCAGCTCGACTTCCCCGCCTTCCGCGCGATCGCCGACGAGGTCGACGCGGTGTTGCTGTGCGACGCCGCCCACTTCATCGGGCTGGTCGCCGGCCGGGTGCACCCGAGCCCGGTGCCCTACTGCGACATCGTCACCTTCACGACGCACAAGACCCTGCGCGGACCGCGTGGCGCGATCATCCTGACCAACGAGCGCTGGGCCAAGGCGATCGACAAGGCCGTGTTCCCGGGCACGCAGGGCGGCCCGCTCGAGCACGTGATCGCCGCCAAGGCGGTCGCGCTCAGGGAGGCGATGGATCCGGGGTTCGCCGCCTACGCGCAGCGGATCCTCGACGACATCCGCGCGCTCGCCGACGGGCTCACCGAGCGTGGCTACCGCATCACCTCGGGCGGGACCGACACGCACCTGTTCCTCGCCGACGTCACCGCCAAGGGCCTGACCGGCGCGCAGGCGGAGTCCCGCTGCGACGCCGCCGGCATCGTGCTGAACAAGAACGCGATCCCGTTCGACACCAACCCGCCGGCGGTCGCCTCCGGCATCCGCGCCGGGGCCTCCTGCGTCGCGACGCAGGGCATGGGTCCCGAGGAACTGACCCACGTCGCCGGGCTCGTCGACCGTGCGCTGATGGGCAGCGACGAGGACCGCGCCCAGGTCCGCGGGGAGGTCGGCGACCTCGTCAAGCGGTTCCCGGCCTACCCGACCGGCGCGGACCACTGACGTGCTCGCGCATCTGGTCGTCGCGCTGACCGCGGCGATCGTGACGGCCGTCACGGTCCCGTTCGTCGCCCGCATGGCGCGTCGCGCCGGCGTGGTCCAGCGTCGTGCGGAGGCCGCCGGTCGGACCGGGGACCAGGTGCCGACGCTCGGCGGCCTCGGCATGCTCGCCGGCTTCCTCGTCGCCATGGGGGTCGCCTGGTACCACCCGGCGTTCGATCCACTGTTCACCACCACCTCGGAGCCGGTGGCGCTGCTCGTCGGCGTCGTCGTCATCGTCGCGGTCGGGCTCGCCGACGACCTCATCGACCTGCCGCCGACGGTCAAGCTCGCCGGGCAGGTGCTCGCCGCGCTCGGCGTCGCCGTGTTCGGCATCCAGTTGGTCTACTTCTGGGTCCCGGGGGTGGAGATCGTCGCACTGTCGGGCGACCTCAGCCTGCCGCTCACGGTCCTCGCGCTGGTGGCCATGGTCAACGCGATGAACCTGATCGACGGTCTGGACGGGCTGGCCGCCGGCGTGGCGGTGATCGCCGCCGCCGCCTTCTTCCTGTTCGCCATCGTGAGCGAACCGAGCGGGCTGACGGGCGCGATGCCGACCTCCGCGACCCTCATCGCGGCGATCGTGGTCGGGATCGCGCTCGGTTTCCTGGTCCACAACTGGCACCCCGCCTCCATCTTCATGGGCGACACCGGGTCGATGCTGCTCGGGCTGCTGCTCGGCGCCGCCGGGGTCAGCTACGTCGGCCGCACCACCGCGCCCTCCTCGATCGACTTCTTCGGGGCGATCCCGCTGCTCGTGCCGGCGCTCGTGCTCGCCGTGCCGTTCCTCGACGCGGCGTTCGCGGTCGTCCGCCGGGTGCTGGCCGGCCAGCCCCTCGGGTCGGGGGACCACGGCCACCTGCATCACCTGCTGATGGCGTTCGGGCACTCCCACCGCCGGGCCGTGCTGGTGCTGCTGTACTGGTCGGCCGTCGTCGCGTTCGGGTCCGTCGCCCCCGCCTTCCTGAGCCTGACGGCCCTCCTGCCGTGGGTGGCCGTCGCGGCGGTCGTCGGGCTCGCGATCACCGCCCGCGGGGTGCGGGCCCATCCGGTGCCGGACGCCAGCGAGGCGCCGCCGGCCGATCCGGCGGGCGAGGTCCGCCCGCTGCCGGCGCCGCCCGACCAGGACGACGCCCGCCCGGCTGCGCGCCCATGACCGGCCCGC
>SLMP01000087.1 GCA_007133465.1 Nitriliruptoraceae bacterium
AGCGGCGCCCTGCACGCAAGCTGCGCAGCACGCGGTTCTCCGTCGGCCTTCGAGGCGTGCTCGTCGCTCGCGACGTGCACGCGGGTTCACGGCTCCCGGCGCCATCACCGAGCGTTCCTAGGAGGGCGGGGACTAGCGGCCGGGTCGGTCGCCGGAAGTGACGAGCTCGGCCCGGTTGACTTGCCGAGCCCGACGATGGCCTGGAGAACGACGTGAGCGACACCGAACGACCAGACACCGCCTGCGCCGCGCCCGGGTGCGGCGAACCTGCTGTGGTCACCCCGCGCGCCCCGGCCGCCGACGACGTGCTCGACGCCCCGGACGGCGAGATCGTGCCGCTGTGCGCAGAGCACGCCGAGCAGGCGGACACGCCCGAGACGCCACCGACCACGTGATCGAGGACGGCGCCCGATGCTCACGTCTCCGAGCGTCGTGCCCATCGCGAGGTCAGGTGCTCCTCGGGGATGGCGGCGAGGTCCAGCGTGGCCTGGCAGCGGTAGGTCGTCGGCCACCTGCGGAAGATCGGGAGGCGGAACAGCAGGGCGAGCAGCGGACGCCGCAGCCGCGTGCGCCAAGGCCCGAAGCCCTCGATCGCGAGGTCGACCCGGTCGTCGACGCGAGTGAACTCGTAGCGTCCCCGCAGCTCGGTGGTGTCGCCGGCCTGGAGCAGGATCGCTCCCGACCGGCGGGTGGGGACCGGCAGCGAGCGGAGGTCGGGCAGCGGCGGGTCGAGCAGCGCGGCGCACGTGTGGCCGCCGCGGGCGACCCGCACGGCGGCGATGCCGTACCCGTCGTCGACTGCGACGACGTCGACGCCGGGCGCACGCGATCCATCGGCCACCTGCGCCGGCACCCGGGTCGGCACGCGGACGCTGTCGGGGTTGAGTTGGCAGACCAGGACGTCGGGGTCGTAGCGGGCCATCAGGCACCGACGTCCACCGATGGGAAGCGGGAGGCGAGGGACGCTGCGCGACTGCCCGTCCACCCGCACGTCCACCTCGGTGCCGCGAACGGGGACGAACGACAGGCCGGGCAGCCAGAGGAACGGGAAGAACGCCGGCGCGTCGAAGGTGCCACCGACGGGAGCGAGCACGGGGAACCGGTCGCGGGGACCCGTGAGGTGCTCGCGGAGGCGCAGGTCGAAGCGGCGCCCGTTGGGGGCGGCGAGGGCGAGGTCGAGCTGCAGACCGTCGTCGGTTACGTCGAAGCGCGCCAGCTCGAAGGGTGCCTGGTGGATACCGAGCAGGCCCTTGCCGAGGCCGTCGTAGCCGGACGGGTCGACGGTGTGTCCCGACGGTGCGTACAGCTCGACGTGGCCGTCATGGCGATAGACGAGGAGCACGAGCTCGTCCCCGCCGGGGCCGCCGAGGACCTGCGGCTCCAGGGTGCGGTAGGTGGGATCGTCGGCGAGGTCGATGATGAGCAGTCGCCGGATCGGTGACAGCTCGAGGGTGATCGGCACCAGGAGTTCGTCGGCGTCGCTCGGCCGCCCGAGCGCGTGCGTGGGTCTGTTCATGACGCTGCCTGCAGGGATGGGGTGAGGGGCGACCGCGAACCGATCGCGCCTCTTCGACAGGTCGCGGCGAGGCAGCCGCCACCGACACCCGACCATCCGCGAGGCGCCTGTCCGAGGGAAGAGGACAACGGCCTGAGCGGTCTTCCCGGACCAGAGAACGACCGCCGCCGCCCGCCAGTCTCCCGGGTGGTCGCGCCCCAGCTCGACCCGGGCCAGCACGGGTGGCGGAGCGCCGTCGCAAGCACGGTGGCAACGAACGTCCCCGTCGCGAGCGCGAGCGTCCACCCGAGCGAGGTCTCGACGACGCCGTCGCCAGGAGCGTGCTGCGCAGGGACAGCATCGGGATCCCGGCGCAACGGTGATGTCGGTCAGGGGGTCCCGTCGGCGATCCCTGCGGCGGTCAGGGTCCTCATCCGCTGGGACGCCCGGGCGTAGAATCGCAACTGGGTCCGTCGCCCGAAGAGCACGAAGCCGGCGCGCACGATCGGGTTCCGGATCGGCCCGCGCTGCGAGTAGGCCGCCATGCGGAACTCGACCCGTCCGTCCTCGAGGTACTTCACCACCTCGTAGTCCATCTGCCCACGCTCGAGGTGCCCTTCGAGGGTGCGGTAGTGCCAGGCGAAGCGGTGCACCGGCGCCCCGCCCATCTCGTCGGGGCCGTCGACCACACCGCCGATGCGCACACCCATCGGGAAGCGCAGCCCGAAGAAGCGACCGACGAGCAGCATGTCGCGTCCCTCGAGCGGGGCCGCCGCGTCGTAGACCGCCCGTACCAGTGCGGGGTCGGCCACCTCGTAGGTCCGCAGCAGACCACAGGCGACCTCGAACGGGCCACCGGGCCGCGGTGGGCCCGGGAGCTCGGCCGGGAGTCGGGTGTGGCGCCGGTCGGCATGCCAGGCGGGATCGGAGACGGCCTGTTCCCACCCGACCGGCTCGAAGTTGACGTCGCGATCGTGCAGGTCACCGTACGCGCGCAACGCCCCCGGGGGGACGGGCGCGGTCTGGACGATGCGCTGGGCATCGCTCACGGGGTCGGTTCGAGACGTTGGGTGCTCGAGGCCGGGTTGCTCATGCGAACGCCGCCGCTGACCGCGGCCACGCGTCGACAGAACTGCGCCCACATGTGCTGCTGCAGTTCGCGTCCGATGAGCAACCGCCCGTACAACAGGTGGAAGAGCGGGTCCCCGCTGCGGGCCCACGACTCGATGCGGAACTCGAGGAAGCCGCGATCGTCCGTGCTGGTCCGGAACTCGATCTCGCCCGCCTCCATGTGCCCCTGCAACGTCGCGAAGCGGAACGAGGTCGGGGTTCGGTCGATCACGCGGACGGGGCCGTTCCATGGGCCGGGCAGGCGGACGATCAGCTCGTTGCCGACGTCCAGGTTGCGGGCTGGCTGACCGCCCATGGTCTCGAAGCTGGCCATCTCCGTGGGCGCGACCTGGTTGGGTTCCGCGAGGATGTAGCTGATCAGCTGGTCGCCACGGAGCGATTCATCGGTGACGTAGACCCAGTAGCTACGGTGGAACAGCGGGCCGATGCCCTCACGAGGTCGCTGCAGCGTGGCCGGGTCGCCGGGCAGCTCCCGATCGAAGTCGGGCGGTTCTCCCGGCGACTCCTCCCGGTCCCGGCGGTAGGTCGGGATCCGTTGCGCGGCGTAGCGCAGGAGGGTGGTGGCCATGTCCAGGCACCAGCGGGCCACACGGCGTACCGTGCTGTGAGCCGGGAGTGGGCGGTCGGCTGCGACCATGCGATGTCTCGATCGCGCGGGGAGGATCGAAGGACGATGAACGGTACAACCACGCTGGCCGTGCTCCACGACGTCGGACTCGCTGCATGGTTCGGTGGTGCCTGGATGGGAGCCGTCGGCCTCAATGGCGCCACGATCGAGGTCGACGACCACACGCAGCGCACGCGCGTGGCCAACGCCGGCTGGTTCCGCTGGGCACCTATCGCCGGGGCCGCGTTGCTGGCGCAGGTGTCGAGCGCCTACGCGCTCGGCCGGCTCGTTCCCGCCCCGGCTGGACGCCGCCAGGGATCCACTGGCATCCGCCGGTTGCGTACCGTCATGACCCTCGCGGCGATGGTCTCGACCGCCGAGACGGGCATCTCCGGGCAACGTGTCGTGCGCGGCGGTGACGTTCCCGTCGCGACCGCCACCACCCCGATCGCTGCCACGCCCCCCGACGTGGCGGCCGCCCAACGTCGTCTGCGCGTCGCGCAGTGGTTGGTACCGGGCTTCACGGGCGCGATCGTCGTGCTGGAGGCGATCCAGCGCCAGCAGGGGCCGGGCGCTGCCGTCGGGGATGACCGGTGATCCCGACGGGGGGTTGCTCGCGACCGGCGCACGCGGACCGACGCGTGGCCGCTCCTGGCGGCGCACCTGCCCCGTGACGGTTCAGGTCCGGTCGCGCGTGCTGTGGCGGATGATGGCGCCCGTGACGATGCCGACCAGCCAGCCGAGGATGGCCGAGAAGACGATGATCCAGACGATCGAGACCTGGCCCGAGCCGAAGACCCAGCTCAACTCGACGGTCCTGGGCTCCTTGGGCACCCCGACGGCGTGATGCCCATCGCTCCTCCCGGGTGAGCCGGACGTTCGGCTGCGCAAGGTCGGGGGGCCGTCCTCCCGACCTCGCGGCGGGCGTGACATCACCGCAGTTCGCCGGGCAGCAGCCCCCAGCTGCAAGCGTCGACGCGCTCTGCGGGGAGGTCCCCGATCGCGGACAGCAGCAGCGCCGCGCGACGCGTGCCCTCCAGCCGGAATCCGAGCGATGCGGCCACCGCGTTCGAGCCGGGGTTGTTCGCCGCCGCGTCGAGTTCCAATCTCGCCAGCCCCACGTCCTCGAGGAGCCAGCGGCACAGCATCCGCACCGCCCGTGTCGTCAGCCCCCGCCCGCGAGCTTCCGGTGCGGTCCAGTACCCGACGACACCGAACCGGTCGGCGGCGTCGATGGAGGCGCCGACGCAGCCGACGACCACCCCGTCGACCTCGACCAGCAGGTGGGCGCCGCGTCCCTCCTGCCGTGCCGCGAGCGCCAGCGCGACGAACGACGCGGCGTCATCACGGTGGTACGGGACCGGCAGCCGGGTGTAGCGCTGGATGTCCGGGTCCTGGCAGATCTCCGTGATCCTGTCGATGTCCGCGGCGGACGGCGGTCGCAGCACCGGGTCATCCTGCGCGAACGACCCCGGCAGCGTCAGGCCCTCGTCGGTCACGTCGTCCGGTCCCACGGCGTCCGGTCCCTCTTCAGCGGTCAGAGCAGGCGCATCCGTTCGGCGGCCTCGGTCAGCTCGTCGCGGAAGTCCGGGTGGGCGATCGCGATCAGCGCGCGCGCCCGTTGCCGGGCCGTGCTGCCACGCAGGTGCGCGACGCCGTGCTCGGTCACGACGTGGTCGACGTCGTTCTTGCCGGTGGTGACCTGGGTGCCGTCCGTCAGCGTCGGGCGGATGCGCGAGATCGTGCCGTTCTTCGCGGTCGACGGCAGCACGAGGAAGGACCGACCCCCGCGCGAACGGTTCGCGGCCCGCACGAAGTCGACCTGCCCACCGGAGCCGGAGTACGGGCGGAAGCCGAGGCTCTCCGACCCGCACTGGCCGATCAGGTCCACCTGCAGCGTGCCGTTGATCGCGTGGAGGTTGTCGTGGGCGCCGGCCAGCAGCGGGTCGTTGGTGACGTCGACCGGGTACATCTGCAACGCCGGGTTGCGGTGCATGAACTCGTAGAGCCGGTGCGAGCCCAGCGCGAACGTCGCGAAGGTCGTGCCCGTGTGCAGGTTCTTGCGCCGGTTGGTCACGACCCCAGTCTCCAGCAGCGACAGGATCCCGTCGCCGAACATCTCGGTGTGCACCCCGAGGTCCCGCTTGGACGCGAGCTGCTGGATCACCGCGTCGGGGATCCCACCGATCCCGATCTGCAGCGTCGCACCGTCGGGGACGAGCTCCCCGACGTGGCCGGCGATCGCCCGCTCCACCGGGCCGATGGGCGCGGGTGGCAGTTCGATGACGGGCTGCTCGCTCTCCACGAGCGCGGCCACCTCGGAGATGTGGACGTGGCAGGCGCCGAAGCAGAACGGCACCTGCGGATTGACCTCGAGGACGACGGCGCGTGCCTGTTCGATCGCCGCCATCGTGTAGTCGGGCGACAAGCCGATCGAGAAGAAGCCGTGCTCGTCCATCTCCGACGCGTGCGCGAACACCACGTCGGAGGGCAGCAGGCCGCGCCGGAACATCTCGGGGATCTCCGAGAAGTGCGCTGGGCAGTAGTCGACCCACCCCTCGTGGACACCGCTGCGGCTCTGCCCCCCGAGGAACGCCGAGTTGTGGCGGATGTGCTCCGTGGTCTCCGGATCGAGGTAGCCGGCAGGCCGCAGCGGCAGCAGCTGGAAGACCGTGACGTCGCGGAACGTCCGCCGTTGTTCCGACAGGGCCTGGAGGAGCAAGGGCGGTTCGCCCGCCGCGATCGGCACGACGATGGTGTCGCCGTCGCGGACCAGTCGAACCGCTTCCGCGGGGTCACGGCGTCGCTCGCGATACATCGCCTGCACCGACATCGCTGCTCCTGTGTCCTGCTCCCTGCGTCCTCGTCGGAGCGCGTCCGCCCCACGCGAACCGCGCGAACCCCGCTCCCCGCCGCTACTCCCGTCAGCCTAGAAGGGAGCGGTGGGGCTCGTCGCGCGGTCCACCGTTTCCCCGCCCCCGGGGTTGTCAAGCGGACGCACGCGGGCGATAGTCCACGGGGAGCCAGCGTCCGGCGGTGCGGGGCGCGTCGAGAGTGGGAGGAAGCCTCATGTCGTCCGATCGCGTCCCGTACCCGTCGCACGGAGCCCGTCGCGTGCTGCACCGAGGTCCGCGGCGACGCAGCGTGCTGGTGGTCCTGACGGCCCTCGTCGCCTCCCTGCTGGTCGGGCTACCAGCCGGCGCGCGTGCACCGGCCTTCCCCGACTCGCTGCCGCTGCCGGACGGCTTCTACCCCGAAGGCATCGCGATCGGCAGCGGCCAGGACTTCTTCGTCGGGTCGTTGCTCGACGGGTCGCTGTACCGCGGGGACCTGCGCACCGGTGAGGGCGAGGTGATCGCGTCGGGAGCCCTGGGACGCTGGCTCGTGGGCCTCGACCACGACGCCCGCTCGGGGCTCGTGTGGGGTGCGGGCATCGACGGGGGCGCGGGCGCCGTGCTGGCGTTCGACGCGGCGACGGGTGAGCTCGTCCACGTCGTCGCGGTGCCGGACGCGGGGTTCCTCAACGACCTCGTCGTCACCCGCCAGGCGTTGTACGTCACCGACTCGTTCGCGGACCGGCTGTACCGGGTGCCCCTCGGCGCGGCCGGACACCCCACCGGGCCGGCGACGGCGATCCCGCTGTCCGGTGACTTCGAGCTCGTCCTGGAGGGTGACCTGCCGTTGAACCTCAACGGCATCGACGCCACGCCGAACGGGCGCTGGCTGATCGCCGCGCACACCTCGCTCGGGGTCCTGTACCGCATCGACCCGGCCACCGGGACGGCGACCGTCATCGACCTCGGTGGCGCGTCGGTCCCGTCGGGCGACGGCATCCTGCTGCAGGGCCGCACCCTGTACGTGGTGCAGAACTTCCTCAACCAGGTCGCCGTCGTCGAGGTGGACCCGAGCTTCGCGTCCGGCGCGCTCGTCGACACCATCACGAGCGACGGCTTCCGGATCCCGACGACCGTGGCGCGGGCCGGCAACCGCCTCTACCTCGTCAACGCGCGGTTCGACGTGGCCTTCCCGCCCGGCTTCGGTGGCGCGCCCCTGTCGATCGACTACGACGTGGTGATGGTCCGCCGCTGAGCCAGCCCGGGTCAGCGGCGGGGACCCGGCCGATCGGCGGGCTCCGCCGCCCCGGGCCCCGGGCCCCGGGCCCCGGGCCCCGGGCAGCCGGTCGAGGTTCCGTGGTTCTGGCCGCGGTGTGTGCCAGGATGTCACGCCTTCACGACGAGCGACGTCCGGGCCGCACGCGCCGGCCCGGCGGACCCCGGCAGGTGCCCCGTGATGACCCGCAGGCACGAACGCATCCTGTGGGTCCTGGCTGCGCTCGCGCTCGCCGACCTCAGCGCGCTCGTGACCGGTCGTGGCGCCGCGCGGGCGCTCGACGAGGCGGTCGCGCTCACCGCCGCCAGCGAGGTCGAGGAGGCCGAGGAGGCGGAACCGGAGCGGGAAGGCAACCGTGAGGCGTGGCCGTGCGAGGGCTACGTCGCGCTGACCTTCGACGACGGGCCGCACCCGGAGACCACCCCGTGGCTGCTCGAGGAGCTCGAGACCCACGGCCTGCGCGCCACGTTCTTCGTCGTGGGTCGGCAGGTCGAGCGCTTCCCCGAGCTCGCGCGCCGCATCGCCGACGAGGGTCACGACCTCGCCAACCACACCTACGACCACCCGGACCTGCGCCAGTTGGGGGACGGCGCCGTCGCCACGCAGCTGCGGGTCGCCAACGAGATCATCGCCGAGGCGACCGGTGTGACCCCGCGCTGGTTCCGGCCCCCGTTCGGCGCGACCAACGACCGGGTCCGTGCCCAGGTCGGCGCGAACGGGATGACCGAGGTGATCTGGAGCATCGACACGCACGACTGGCGGGCCTCGGTCTCCGAGGCGGACGTCGTCGCGGCGATCACCGCTGCGGACGACGGCGACGTCGTGCTCGCCCACGACCGCGGCAAGGCGAACACGCCCGGCGCCATCGCCGCGGTCGCGGCCGACTTCGAGGCGCGCGGGCTGTGCTCGGGCGAGGTGGCGCTCGCGGACGAGGACGACGAGCCGATCCTCGGCATCGAGGGGTTGACGGTCCGGCCGTGGGGGAGCGACTAGCGACGGAGCTACCCCGGCGTGAGCACCCGGACGGCCAGCGGAGGCAGCGTCAGCGCGACCGACCGGTCGGCTCCGTGCAGCGCGACGTCCTCCGCGACCACGTCCGCCGCGAGGTCGGCGCCGGTGCCGCCGTAACGCGCCTGGTCGGAGTCGAGCACCGTCCGCCACGCGCCACCGGTCGGCACCCCGAGGCGGTAGCCGCGGCGCACGACCGGCGTGAAGTTGCACACCACCAGGACGTCGCCACACCCGTCCGCCTGCCGGAGGAACGCGACCACCGACTGCTGGTGGTCCGAGGCGTCGACCCAGCGGAATCCCTCCACCTCGCCGTCGCCGCGGTGCAGCGCCGGCAGGTCGCGGTACGCGGCCGCGAGGTCCCGCGTCCACGCGAGCAGACCGGCATGGCGCTCGTCCTCGAGGGCGCCCCAATCGAGCGCTGCCTCGACGTCCCACCCGCACCGTTGGCCGAACTCGTCGCCCATGAACACGAGCTTCTTGCCGGGCGAGGTGAACTGCAGGCCGAGCAGCAGCCGCAGGGTGGCGCGCTGCTGCCAGTCGTCGCCGGGGAAGCGGTCGACGAGTGCGCCCTTGTAGCCGCTGACCTCGTCGTGCGACAGCGGGAGGCAGAAGCGCTCGTCGGCCCGGTAGACGCTGCGGTAGGTCAGCCGCTCGTGGTGGTACTGGCGCGCGATCGGGTCGAGGCCGAGGTAGGCGAGCGTGTCGTTGCGCCACCCGTGGTCCCACACGTAGCCGAAGCCGAGGCCGCCGTCGGCCGTCGGCCGCGTCACCCCCGGCCACGTCGAGCGGGACTCCGCGATCGTCGTCACGCCCGGGTGCGACGCCGCCACCTCGTCGTTGAGGTCGCGCAGGAACGCGATCGCCTCGAGGTACTCGTTGCCGCCCTGCGCGTTCGGTTCCCACTCGCCCGGCCCGCGGGCGTAGTCGAGGTAGAGCATCGAGGAGACGTCCGCGAGTCGTAGCCCGTCGACGTGGTAGCGCTCGAGCCAGCAGCGGGCGCTCGACAACAGGAACGAGCGCACCTCCGGCCGGCCGTGATCGAACATCGCCGAGCCGTAGTCGGGGTGCACCGCTCGTTTCGGGTCGGCGTGCTCGAACAGGGGGGTGCCGTCGAAGCGGGCGAGCCCCCACGCGTCGGTGCCGAAGTGCGAGGGCACCCAGTCGAGGATCACGCCGACGCCGGCCTGGTGCAGCCGGTCGATCAGCGCCATGAGGTCCTGCGGGCTGCCGTGGCGGGCCGTCGGCGCGAAGTAGCCGGTGGATTGGTAGCCCCACGAGCCCTCGAAGGGGTGCTCCATCAGCGGCAGGAACTCGACGTGGCTGAAGCCGAGCGACGTGACGTGGTCGACCAGCGGCTCGGCGAACTCCCGGTAGGTCAGCGGGCGGCCGTCGTCACCGCGCCGCCACGAGCCGAGGTGCAGCTCGTAGATCGAGAGGGGTGCCTCGGGGTCCTGGCGCCCGGCCCGCGACGCGAGCCACGCCTCGTCGCCCCAGCGGTAGGTCGGGTCCCACAGGCGCGACGCCGTGCCGGGCGACGCCTCGGTGGCGGTCGCGAAGGGGTCGGCGTGGTCGACGCTCTCACCGTCCGGGCCGGTGACCCGCAGCCGGTAGCTCTGGCCGGCGCTGGCGCCGGGCACGAAGCCCTGCCACAGCCCGGTGTCCGCCCACGGGGCCAGGTCGTGCGCGTCCTCGGCGGCAGCGTCGCTCGTGGCGTCGCTCGTGCCGAGGTAGGCGACCGCGGTCGCGTGCGGCGCCCAGACCCCCACCCTCGCCCCGGGGATCCCGTCGCGTTCCGTCAGGTGGGCGCCGAGGTGGTGGTGGAGCAAGCTGTGGCGGCCCGACCGGAACCGTGCCAGGTCGTCGTCGGAGAGGAGGGGAGGTACGGACGGGGGCACGGGGCTCGCTTCCGGGTGGCGGGTGGCGGTCGAGGGCGGTCGAGGCGGGGACGCGACGCGGCACCGTAGTCCGCCACGGTCGTCTCGGAGCGCCATCGGGCGACCGGGTGCGCCGGGTCGTCGGCGGGATCGGGCGACCGGGTGCGCCGGAGCCGGCCTCGGGGGCCTGGCACGCCGGCCCACCAGGCGGTGACCTCCGGCCCTAGGGCACGCGACCACCGTAGGTGAGGCTCACCTGCATCGCCTGATGCGACGACTTCCGCTCCCGTGTGGCCGCGGAGGGCCGACGAGGTCCCCGCGCCCGCCACGTCCCGTCCCGTCCGGAGGCGTGCCGTGACCCTCGCCGAGGTGCCCGTCCGCACCGCCGTCATGATCCACGCCCTCGCCCTGCCGCCGGGGGAGCGGCGGCGGTTGACGGAGCTCGGGCTCCGGGACGGTGCCCGCATCGAGGTCCTCCGTCGCGCACCGTTCGGTGGGCCGCTCGCGCTGCGGGTCGGCGGTGCCCTGATCGCGTTGCGCCTCGCGCAGGCGGCGCAGGTGGCGGTGCGCCCGGAGCCCGTCGATGGCTGAGGGGTGCCACGCCGGTGCGCACGCGACCGTCGACACCGCCGCGTCCGCCCAGCGGGTCGCGCTCGCCGGGAACCCGAACGTCGGCAAGTCGAGCCTGTTCAACCGGCTCACCGGCGCCCGGCAGCACGTCGGCAACTGGCCCGGCAAGACCGTCGAACGTCGCACCGGCACGTGCCGGCGGGAGGCCGACGACGGGCCGGTCGAGGTGGTGCTCGTCGACCTGCCCGGCACCTACAGCCTGGCCGCGAGCTCCCCGGAGGAGGTCGTCGCCGAACAGGCGCTGACGGGGGGTGAGGTCGACGCCGTCGCGACCGTGCTCGACAGCACCAACCTGGAGCGCAACCTCTACCTCGCCGCGCAGGTCGCCGAACTCGGCCTCCCTCAGGTGCTGGTCCTCAACCTCACCGACGCGGCCCGCAACGAGGGCGTCCGGGTCGACGCCGAGCGGCTCGCCGACGCGTTCGGGGTGCCGGTGGTGCCGACCGCGGCGCGGACGGGGGAGGGGGTCGACGACCTGCTGGCCGCGCTGGGCGAGGCGGCGCGGCCGACGGTGCGGGTCGACTACGGACCGGCGCTGGAGGAAGCGCTCGCGGCGCTCGAGGGACCGCTCGACGGCCAGGAGGCGGGGTCCTTCGGGGACCGAGGGCAGCAGCGCAGCGTGCGCGGGACGTCGCGTGTGGCTGGCTCGGCGCCGCGCTGGGTCGCGCTGCGGCTCCTGGAGGCGGACCCGGCGACACGGGCCGCCGTCG
>SLMP01000108.1 GCA_007133465.1 Nitriliruptoraceae bacterium
CCGGACGCCGGAGCCGACGCGAGCGAAGCGCCCGAGGAGGCCTGAGCCAGGGAGGCAGCCGTGGGCACGCCCGACCCGATGCCCGCATGAGCGGCCACTTCCCCCCGCCACCTGGCGAGCCGCCCTCGGAGATGACCGGACCGTCCGCCCCCCGCGCCGGTGGGGCGGCCGGTCGCGGCTACGACCGCGTGCCCCCGCACTCGCTGGAGGCCGAGGTCTCCGTGCTCGGCGCGGCCTTGCTGTCGCGTACCGCCGCCTCCGAGGCCGACGAGCTGCTGCGGCCCGACGACTTCTACCGCAACGCCCACCGGCTGGTCTTCGAGGCCGTCCAGGCGTTGCTGGCCCAGGGCGAACCGATCGACACGGTGACCCTCACCGAGTGGTTGGCCCGGCAGGACCGTCTCGACGAGGTCGGCGGCGCCGCGGCGATCCACGACCTCACCGTCGCCGTGCCGACGGCCGCCAACGCCGCCTACTACGCCCGGATCGTGCGGGACCGGGCGCTGATGCGGCGCCTGATCGACGCCGGGACGCAGGTGACCCGGCTCGGCTACGAGGCCACCGAGGACGCCACCACGGTGGTCGACCGGGCGGAGTCGATCGTCTTCGACGTCGCCCAGACCCGGGGTGGGGTGGAGTATGCGGTCCTCGGCGAACTGCTGAACACCTCGTTCGAGCAGATCGAGAAGCTCGCGGAGAAGGGCTCGGAGGTCACCGGGCTCGCCACCGGCTTCGACGACCTCGACCGACTCACCGCCGGCCTGCAGCCGCAGAACCTCGTCATCCTCGCGGCCCGGCCGGCGATGGGCAAGAGCTCGCTCGTCCTCGGCATCTGCCAGTTCGTCACCGTGCGGCTCCGGCAGCCGGCGATCCTGTTCAGCCTGGAGATGTCCAAGCTCGAGATCGTCAACCGGTTGCTTTCGGCCGAGGCACGCATCGACTCCTCGAAGCTGCGGACGGGCCGGCTCGAGGACCGAGACTGGCACAAGCTCGGGGAGGCGCTCGGGACCCTCTCCGAAGCGCCGCTGTACATCGACGACACGCCGTCGATCTCGCTGATGGAGATCCGTGCGAAGTGCCGGCGCCTCAAGCAGCGCCAGGGCCTCGACCTCGTCGTCGTCGACTACCTGCAGCTGATGCAGTCCCACCGGCGGGTCGAGTCCCGCCACCAGGAGGTCGCGGAGATCTCCCGTGGGCTGAAGATGCTCGCCAAGGAACTCGACGTTCCGGTGATCGCGCTCTCGCAGCTGTCCCGGCAGCCGGAGTCACGCACCGACAAGCGGCCGCAGCTCGCCGACCTGCGCGAGAGCGGCTCGATCGAGCAGGACGCCGACATCGTTGGGTTCATCTACCGCGACGAGGTCTACGACGAGGACTCCCCCGACAAGGGGATCGCGGAACTGATCATCTCCAAGCACCGCAACGGCGCGACCGGCGTCGTCAAGCTCGCGTTCCTGGCGCACCTCACGCAGTTCGCGAACCTCGCCCGAGGTGCGGCCGGTGGAGGGAACCCGACGCCCGTGTGACGCACTGCCTCGGACGCCTGGCCCGGTCAGCCGGAGCCGGCGATGCCGGAGACGATCGCGACGTACAGCAGGATGGCCCCGACCAGCGCGACCGCGATGCCGATCATCGTCGAGCGCGACCTGCCCGAGCGCCGCACGGTCGGGTGGGCGCCCTCGTAGTCCGGCTGGGCGTCCTCGGGGCGGCCGGGGACGGGGTCACCGCTCGGTTCGGGTCGGCCGCGCGTGTGTTCCTGACCTGGGTCGTTGACCATCGTCGCCTCCCGGGGGCTTGGTCTGATCTCTCGGCCGCAGCAACACGCGGACCGCGAGGGAACGCATGGCGACCGTACGCGAGGCCCGCGCCGGGCGGCCCGACCGTCCGGCCGGGGGCCCACGCGACCTGGGCAGGGCCCGTGTGGCGCACGAGGGCGGCGCCGCGTCTGCCGCGCGCGGACGTCCCGCCACCGCACGCCTGCGCCGGTACCGTCACGACGCCGATGGAGGTGGTCCACGTGAACGAGTGGCTGACCGGGCGCTTGGTGGTCGCGACGCCGCTACTCGACGACCCCAACTTCGCGCGAGCCGTCGTGCTGGTCCTCGACCACGACGAGGACGGCGCCCTCGGGGTCGTGCTCAACCGCGCCTCGGGCGTGCCGGTGCGCGAGACCCTCGACGATTGGGTCGACCTGGTCGCCGACCCGCCGGTGGTCTTCGGTGGCGGGCCCGTCGAGCCGAGCGCCGTGGTCGCGCTCGGACGAGCGACCGCCGGCATCCCGACCGACGGGTCGACGGCGATCCTCGAGCGCATCCAGCTCGTCGACCTCGACACCGACCCCGTGCTCGCGGCGACGGACCTCGAACGTCTCCGGATCTTCGCCGGCTACGCCGGCTGGGCGCCCGGCCAGCTCGAGCTGGAGATCGCGCAGGGCGCGTGGTTCACCGTCGACGCGGAGCCGAAGGACGTCTTCACCGACGACCCGGGAGGACTGTGGCACGCCGTACTGGGCCGGCAGCCGGATGAACTGAAGCTGTTCGCGACGTTCCCGGACGACCCGTCCATGAACTGATCCGCCCCGCGACCGCGACGGCCGCAGCGACGGCGACGTCAGCTCGTGGGGTTGCCGCCGCTGGCCGGCTCGACCGGCCCGTCGCAGCGGAAGGGCGGGTCGTTGCCGGCGCCGTGGAACGCGACCTCCTCGCCGTCCACGGCGAGCACGATGCGGTAGCCCTCGACGAGCGCCTGGGTGTACAGCATCCCGGGTTCGGGGCACCCGATCGAGCCGTCCGACCAGACCACGGATTCGGCCACCACGAGCTCGATCGCGTCCCGGTCCGTGCCGTCGTCGACCAGCTGGGCGATCGCCTCCTGGACGCGGGGCTCGAGGGCCCCGGCCCCCTGGACGCCGCTGCCATCGACAGCGTCGTCCTCGCCAACGTCCCCGGTCTCCTCCGTCGCGTCACCCGCCGTGTCCTCGTCGGTCACGGCGTCCTCCTCGGTGACGACGTCGTCCGTGCCGTCACCGGCCCCCACCCCGCCGGGATCGTCGGTGCCTCCGCAGGCGACCAGGAGCAGCGCCGGGAGGGCCACCGCCAGCAGGGTGGAGACGGTCGGTCGTCGCATGTCGGGCCTCCTCGGGGCCGGCGGTGCGGGCGATGCGGGCGCCCGCACCGGCCCGGCGGGCGCCCGATCAGTAGGACGTCGCCCGCGCCCCTCGGGTTGCAGCGCTCGCGCGGACCGGGAGGCGGCGGTCGGAGCCAACCGACCGGAGGCTGGGCGGTAGGGGCCGACGGTCAGCGGCGCTGGCCCACCTGCTCGTGCAGGAAGCGCTCGAGCCCGGCGATCGCCGCCTTGCCGACCCGCCGGAACGCGACGCTGAGGCCCGGGTCGATGAGCCGCCCGATCGGGCCACGCACCGCGAACATCGCCGTCCAGGTCACCACGGTCCCGCCGTCGGGGCCAGCGGCGAACCGTACGTCGTCCTCGCCCCGGTGGAACGTGCCGATGGTCGACAGCACGAGCCGGTCCGGCCGCTCGTAGTGCGTGATCTCGTAGACCAGTGGGACGGTCACGAGGCCGATCCTCGAGCGGACCTCGAACCGGGAGCCGAGTCCGATCGGCCCGTCGTCGAGCCGCTCGGCGGCGGCGATCCCGGGGTCCCACTCGGCGGTGGTGGTGAAGTCGGCGAGGGTGTCGAAGGCCACCTCGGGGGTGGCCGGGGACGCGAGCTGCTCGGTGATGCGGGCCATGGGGATCCTCCTGGGTCGACGTCCTCCGCGGACGTCGCGAAGTCGGGGTGGGAGCGACGGGCTTCGGTGCCCGCCGCCTGGCCGGACGGCCGGTCCCTCCCGCTCCCGTACCCTGGCGCGCGTCGTCGGCGTCGAGGTGTGCGGTGGGCGAGACCTCCTGGGCCTTCCTGCTGGTGGGTTCGTTCGCGGCCGTCGGCGCGGCGATGGCCGCCGGGACGCTCACGGCGCTGCTCCGCTACCGCCGCACCGGCACCTTCCCCGGCTCGGACGAACCCGCCGAGCTCCCACGCGGCAAGCTGGTCGGCCTGTGGGTGCGGGTCGCCGTCGGGGTGGTCCTCACGATCATCGGCATCGTCGCGATCCAGCGGGCCGGCATCTTCTAGCGCGTCGCCGCGCGGTACCGTGCCCGGCAGCGGAACGTTCTCGTCCGGAACGTTCCGAGGTGCGGAGCGACGCGCGTGGCGCCGTCGCTCCCGGGAGCCCGAGCGAGGCACGCCGTGGAACGACGCATCTTCACCCAGGAGCACGAGGACTTCCGGGCGATGGTGGCCCGGTTCGTCGCCGACGAGGTGGTCCCCTACCACGACGACTGGGAGCGGGAGGGGATGGTCCCGCGCGAGCTGTGGAAGCAGGCGGGCGCGATCGGGCTGCTGTGCACCGACGTGCCGACCGAGTACGGCGGCGGTGGGGTGCCCGACTTCCGCTACAACGTCGTCATCACGGAGGAGCTCGCCAAGGTCGGGGCGTCCGGGGTCGGGTTCCCGTTGCACAACGACGTCGTCGTCCCCTACTTCCTCAAGTACGCGACCGAGGAACAGCGGCGCCGCTGGTTCCCGCCGATGGCCTCCGGTGAGACCATCACGGCCATCGCGATGACCGAGCCGGGGACCGGCTCCGACCTCGCGGGCATCGCCACCACCGCCGTGCGGCAGGACGACGGCAGCTACCTGCTCAACGGCACGAAGACGTTCATCACCAACGGCATCCTCGCCGACCTCGTCATCGTCGTCGCCCGCACCGACCCGGACGCGAAGCACACCGGGCTGAGCCTGCTGGTCGTCGAGCGCAGCATGGAGGGCTTCTCCCGGGGTCGGAAGCTCGACAAGATCGGGATGCACGCCCAGGACACCGCGGAGCTGATCTTCGAGGACGTCCGCGTCCCCGCGGCCAACCTCCTCGGCCAGGAGGGCCAGGGGTTCGTCTACCTCATGGAGGCGCTCCCGCAGGAGCGGCTCGGCATCGCCGTCGCCGCGATCGCGGGGGCGCAGGCCGCGCTCGACCTCACCCTCGCCTACGTCAAGCAGCGCGAGGCGTTCGGCCGGCCGATCGGCTCGTTCCAGCACTCCCGCTTCAAGCTCGCGGAGATGAAGACGAGGATCACGATCGGCCAGCAGTTCGTCGACCGCTGCACCGAGCTCCACGACGACGGGCGGCTGACGGTCGACGAGGCGGCCATGGCCAAGTGGTGGGTCACCGACCTGCTCGGCGAGGTGGTCGACACCTGCGTGCAGTTGCACGGCGGCTACGGCTACATGCGCGAGTACCCGATCGCGCGGGCCTTCACCGACGCCCGGGTGCAGCGGATCTACGGCGGCACGAACGAGATCATGAAGGAGATCATCGGCCGCATGATGGGCGTGTGAGCCATGGATCCGAGGCAGCACCCACAGCTCGACCGCTTCCTCGCCGCGATGCGCGGTGACGGCTTCGTCGCGGGAGAGGAGCTGCCGTACCACCAGCCGAACTGCTACGGCTGCGGCCCGGACAACCCGACCGGCTTCGGGCTCGTCGCCCACGCGGCGGAGCCGGGCGCGGTAGAGGCCCGCTACCGCTTCGACCGGCGCTTCGAGGGCGGCCCCGGGGTCGTGCACGGCGGGGCGACCGCGGCCCTGATCGACGACCTCTACGGCCGGCTGCTCATACGCATCCTGGTCCTCGCCGTCACGGTCGACCTGCAGGTCAGCTACCGGCGCGCGGTGCATCTCGACGACGCGTGCCACCTGCGGGCGGAGCTCGTCACCCAGGACGGCAAGGACCTGGAGCTGCGTGCCGTCCTGCGACAGCACGACGAGGAGAAGGTCACCTCGACCGGCCACTTCCGCACCATCGGGCTGGACCGACTGGCGACCCGCTACGAGCGCACCCCGTAGGGGTCCGTTGCCGGTGGACCGGGGTGGTCCTCGCGCTCGCGACCGTCGGCGCCGGCGGACCTGTCCACATGCCGTGGCGCGATGCCGCTTCTCGCCGGACGGTGCTGTCACAGGGGGTGCGTAGGTTGCGTTCTCGTCCGGGGCGGACCGCCGCGTCGATCGTGTCACCGATCGTCTGCTTGCTGAGGAGCACAGCGTGACCATCACCCTCACTCCAGCCACCATCGTCGAGTCGACCACCGGCAGGTCCGACCGCGACGTCGGCAACCCCGTCGGCGACGTCGACGCCCCCGTCCACGATGCCGGCTCCGATGGGCGGTATCTCGTCCCTGATCCGCTCGAGGTCGCGCACGGCTCGGTGGACGAGGCGATGCGACGGGTGGCCGATCTGGCGGTCGCGGCGGGGCGGGAGCTGACCACCGAGCAGTTGGTCGACCATGCCCGGTCGCTCGGGCCCGACCCGCGACTGTCCGGGCTGGACAACGATGAGCTCGAACGTCGTTTCGTGTCGTCCACGACGGCGCTGAACGCGGCGACCGCTGCGTGGTTCGTGCTGCTCGCCGAGGTGGTGGTGCGCGGGTTGTGGGCCGATCAGGGTGCCCGGACCCCGGCCCAGTGGTTGTCGTGGCGGATCGGGTTGGCTCCGTCCACCGCCCGGGAGCAGCTCCGGGTCGCGGTGCGCCTGCGTGAGCTGCCGGAGGTGATGGCACGGTTCGCGACCGGCAGCTTGTCGTACAGCAAGGTGCGGGCGATCACCCGTATCGCGGTGCCGGAGTTGCAGCTGCTGCTGCTGACCTGGGCGGATCATGCGACCGGCGCGGACCTCGAACGCATCGCCCGCGGTGTGAGCCGTGCACGGCGGTCCGGGTCCGTCGACCCGGACCTGCGAACGCCGTTGGGCGCCGCCTTGCGGTTCGACGACGACGCGACCGTCATCGAGCTGCGCCTGCCGACCGAGGAGGGTCTCGAGGTGTTCGCGGCGCTCGAACGGCTGGCAGAGCTCGAAGCTGCTCTGGCCGAAGCGGACCTCGAACCGGGCGAGAGCCTGCCGCAGGTCAGTCGTGCCCAGCGCATCGCCGAGGTGGCAGCGGCAGTGATCCTCGCCGCGCGGGGGCAGGCTCCGCCCGACACCTCCGGCCTTGATCGCCACACGCTGGTGGTCGAGGCCGACGGCGACGATCTGTCCCGCACCGAGGGACAGGTCCCGGTACGGGTCCCGGGGCAGCGCGTCCCGGCCATGTCGGCGCGGGTGCTTCGCCGGCTGGCCTGCGAGGCTGGTGTCGTGATCGTCGCCTCCAGCGGTGGGCGCCCGCTCGACGTCGGACGTCGCCACCGTGAACCCAACGCCCAGCAGCGGCGTGCGCTGCGTACCCGTGACCGGTCCTGCCGCTTCCCCGGGTGTGGCGCCACCCGCCACCTGCACGCCCACCACGTCGTGCACTGGGCCGACGGCGGCCCCACCGACATCGACAACCTCGTCCTGCTCTGCAGCGCGCACCATCGGCTCGTTCACGGGCCTGGATGGCGCATCGAACACCTGGGCGACGGCAGGTTCCGGTTCCACGCTCCCGATGGACGACCACTCGCCGCCGTCCCGCACCTCGACCCCGCGCAGACGTCACCACCCGACCTGACCGCGGCCGCCGATCCGAACACGCCGATCGACGTCACCGCCCTCACACCCTCGGCCTGGTCGGTCGACGACCCGCTCGACCTCGACCTCATCATCTCGGTGGTCGACCAGGAACTCCGACTCACCGCCCCACACCTGACCAGCATCGCCGCCGCCTGACCGCGCAGGGTCGCGCGCGGGTTGAACGCTTCCGCGGAAGCATCCCGTCGGCAGTGGGCGGGGAAGGCCACGGACCGCTGGCCCCCGTGCCACCTCGATGCTGCCGCGGGATCCGGTCCGGACACCAGCACCCTTCGATGTCGCCCGGCGGGGGCGCGGAGCCTCGGTTCGCGGTTGCCATCCGCTGATGCCACCGGCGCCGGGATGCGACCTGCTTCCGCGGAAGCACCATCGATCGGGACGGCGTTCAACGCTTCCGCGGAAGCATCGACAGGGCCGGCCGAATCCGCGGAAGCCCTGCCGGACGCGACGCCGGCCGCCGGGTTCGCCCGGTTTGTCCTGCGCGCAGGCGGCGATGGCGCCGCACGTTCGTAGCGTCCGCGCCCCGCACGCTGCTCCCGCCGCTGTTCGCGGCGCCTCCGGAGGAACCGTCATGCGCTTTGCCGTCCCGCGCCCGCGCGCCGTGGTCCTGCTGCTGGCCGCGCTGCTGCTCGCGGCCCTGCCCGCCACCCACGCTTGGGCACGACCCGGTCCTGCCGCGCCGCCCGCCTCGGCTGCCTCGGCTGCCGCGGCTCACGCGGCGACTGCCCACGAGGTGTGGGCGCTCGACCAGGGCACCGACCTGGTTCACATCCACGACAGCCGCGCCGGCCTCAGCGAGGTCGCCACGATCGACCTGAGCGCCGACGCTCTCCGGGACGCGGGTTTCACGATCGGCGCCGGGGTGGTCAACGTGGTGCCCCACATGGTCGAGTTCGACTCGCAGTACCGGTACGCGTTCGTCGCGGCGACCGCCGGTGCCGTGACGATCGTGATCGATGCGCGCAGCAAGGAGGTCGTGGAGGTCCTGCCGACCGGGCCGGCGTCGCACATGGCGGCGGTCACCCCGGACGACTCGGCCGTGTGGGTCGCGGTGATCGGGTCGGCGGACCCGGCGACGCAGGCGCTGGTGGAGATCCCGCTCGACCTCGATGCCGCCGAACCGGTGTTCGCGATCGGCCGCACGGTGGTCGTTCGCGACGTGCTCGAGGGCTACCTCGACGCGCAGGGGCTGGACTGGGAGTTCCCCGGCTTCCAGCCGGTCTGCCAGCAGTACACCCCGGACAGCAGGGAGGCCTGGGTCACCCTCGGACCTCAGTGGAACCGCGGTGGGCTGTTCGTGCTGGACCTGGAGACCGCCACCGTCACCGCGGCGTGGGACCCGGCCGAGGTGAAGGCCAACTGCGGTGTCGGCGTGAACGCCGACGGCTCCCGGGTCGTCGCCAACTGGAGTGGCGCGGTGATCGGCCCCGGGCAGGACACCGACGGCGAGTGGTACCTGTTCGACGCACACACCAAGGAGTTGCTGCGGACCGCGTCGGCACGGGGCGTCGACGCCCACGGCGTGCGGTTCACGCCGGACGGCAAGCGTCTGTGGATGGTCAACCGGGTTTCCGACAACGGGCTCGTGATCGACGCGAGGACCTTCCGTGTCCTGCACGAGATCGAGCGGGTCGGCGACGCGCCCGACATCCTCGACTTCTCGCCGGACGGCTCGCTCGTCTACGTCACCCAGCGCGGGCCGGCGCCGCGATCGGGCGGGGTCCACGCCGCGTCCGGGCAGCAGCCGGGCGTCGCGGTGATCCACGCCGGGTCGCGCCGGACGCTCGCGGTGATCGAGCCACCTCGGGTCGAGAGCGCCGACGGCGTGCAGCTCAACGATCTGCACGGCGTCGGGGTCCGGCCCGTGTCCGGCGGTGACGGTCCGGTGCGGGGGCGCAGCGCACACGCGCTGGTCCGCCGCCCGCAGGTCGCGCCCGTCCAGGTGCGCGGCGCCGACCTCAGCTTCGGGTGCCACCTGGCCGGCTGACACGCGCGGCTGTCGTATCCGCGCGGAAACGCAGCGATCGGACGGCCCGGGGCTCTGGCTCCGGGCCGTCCCCGTCGGCGCGGCCACCGCCGCCCACCCCGGTCGAGGGCGGCCACCACCGGTCGGCCACGACCGCCGCCCACGGGGAATGTCCGGACCAGCGGCACCGTTGGACACCCTGATGGCGCCTCGCCCGACCGGGGCGCGCTTTCTCGACGTACCCCCCCGCAACCCTGGAGGACCACCATGGCAACGGTCGACCTGACCGCCGAGACCTTCGAGCAGACGATCGTCGACAACGACATCGTCCTCATCGACTTCTGGGCCGACTGGTGCGGCCCGTGCAAGATGTTCGCCCCCTGGTACCAGTCGGTGTCCGAGCAGCACGACGACGTCGTGTTCGCGAAGGTCGACACCGAGACCGAACAGGCGCTGGCTGCGCACTTCCAGATCCGCTCGATCCCGACCCTGATGGCGTTCCGCGACGACGTCCTCGTCTTCTCGCAGCCGGGCGCCCTGCCCGAGCACGCCCTGCAGGACCTCGTCGGGCAGATCAAGGCGCTCGACATGGACGACGTCCGCCAGCAGATCGCCGAGCACGAGGCCGAGCACGCCAGCTGACCCTCGCCGGGGCCGGCGCCGCCCGCACCTGGCCCGTGCCCCCTCGCAGCTCGGTCGCGCTCCCCCCCGGCGCGGCCGCTCACGACCCCGCCAGACTTCGTCTGCCGGGGTTGTGTCGTTGCCTACAGTCGCCCGCCTGGGCGCCGGCGCCGGCCGAGCGTCCCCCGCGGAGGAGCGCAGCGCGTGACGGACGTGGATGTCGTGGTGGTCGGTGCCGGGGTCGCCGGACTGACCACGGCGAGGCAGCTCGCCGCCGAGGGGGTCGAGGTGGCGGTGCTCGAGGCGCGCGAGCGTGTCGGCGGCCGCACCGAGCACGGTCCCGTCCCGGGCCACGACGGTGTGGTCGTGGAGCTCGGCGGCCAGTGGATCGGCCCGTCGCAGACCCGCATCTCCGGCCTGGTCGCGGAGCTCGGGCTGACGACCTTCGACCACCACGACGACGGCGAGCTGCTGATCGAGCTCGACGGCCGCCGGACCCGGATGCCCAGCCACCGCGGGGCGGTCCCGCGGCTCAATCCGCTGGTCCTCGCCGACCTCGCCCAGGCCCAGCTGCGCCTGGAGCGGCTGGCCCGCCGTGTCCCGCTCGACGCACCGTGGACCGCAGCGCGGGCCGGTGCACGCGACGCACGCACCTTCGCGTCCTGGATCGCGGCCAACGTCCACACCCGCGGGGCCCGCAGCTACCTCCGGGTCGCGACCGAGGCGCTGTTCGCCGCGGACCCGCGTGAGCTGTCGCTGCTGCACGTGCTGTTCTACCTGCACAGCGGCGGCGGGCTCGCGTCGATGACCTCCTTCGACGACGGCGCCCAGCAGCAGCGCATCGTCGGCGGCGCCGCCCGGATCGCGGAGGCGCTCGCAACGGAGCTCGGGGACCGGGTGCAACGCGGACGGGCCGTGCGCAGCATCCGCCAGCAGCGCGACGGGGACGGCCGCCACCTCGTCGAGGTGGCAGCGGACCGCGGCGGAACCGTCACCGCCCGCCGGGTGGTCGTCACGCTCCCGCCGGCCCTCGCCGGCCGCCTGCGCTACGACCCGCCGCTCCCACCCGGCCGCGACCAGCTCACCCAGCGCCTGCCGGCTGGGTCGGTCATCAAGCTGCACGCGGTCTATCCCGAGCCGTTCTGGCGGGCGGACGGGCTGACCGGCACGATCATCTCGGACCGCTCCCCGGTCGGGTTGGTGGTGGACAACTCGCCACCGGCCGCGGTGCCGGGCATCCTCACAGGCTTCGTGGAGGGGCGGGCCGCGCGGCTGCTGTCGCGCCGGTCGAGCGAGGACCGGCGGCGGCTGTTCGTCGCGGCACTGGTCGGCCACCTCGGCAGCGAGGCGGCCACGCCGAGCGCCTATCTGGAGCGGGACTGGTCGGCCGAGGAGCACACGCGTGGCTGCTACGGGGCGCACTTCCCGACCGGGGTGTGGACCTCCCTCGGGCCGGAGCTGCGCGCCCCGGTGGGCGCGATCCACTGGGCCGGCGCGGAGACGGCGGAGGTCGGCAACGGCTACCTCGAGGGCGCCGCGCGCTCCGGTGACCGGGCCGCGGCGGAGGTGCTCGCCGCGTTGCGGTGACGACGTCGCCCGGCCGCCGCCCACGACGACCCGGGCACCGGTCCCACGGATGTGGCAAGGTTGCCCGGCAAGCGCGGTGTCCCGAGCGGGTCGGCCGTGGTGGCGATGCAGGAGGCCGATCGTGGACGTTCGTGGACCCGCCCCGCACGGTGTCGCCCGGCACGCGGTGGTGACGGTGGCGGTGCTGGCGTTGCTCGCGACGTTGCTCGTGGTGCTGTCGAGCGCGACCGCGGAGGCGGCGCCGAGCGAGCGTGGACGCCCGGCCGGCCCACCCGCGCCGGTGCAGGGCCCCGACCCGTGTCGGGCGTTGTCGGCCCGAGCGCAGGGCGCCGGCGGTGGCCAGTCGCAGGTCGCCCCCGGTCAGGTCACCCAGCAGTCGAGGTGCGTGAAGCTCAACCAGGTGCAGGTCCTCGGCAGCCACAACAGCTACAAGCTCCTGCCGCCGCCGCCGATCGCCGCGGCCCTGCTCGCCTTCGACCGCGAGCTGTTCGAGTCGATCGAGTACGAGCACCCGGAGCTGGGCGTGCAGTTCGCTGAGCAGGGCATCCGCCAGATCGAGCTGGACGTCTTCGCCGACCCCGATGGCGGCCGCTACTACCAGCGCAAGGGCTTCCTCGCCGTCGGGATGAACCCGGACTCCGGCATCCCGGAGCTCCTCGAGCCGGGCCACAAGGTCCTGCACGTCCAGGACATCGACTTCGCGACCACCTGCCTCACCCTCGTCGCCTGCCTCGAGGAGGTCCGCGGCTGGTCGGACGCGAACCCGACGCACCTGCCGATCGCGATCCTCATCGAGGGCAAGAGCGACGCGATCCCGGACCCGCTCGGGCTCGGGTTCACCGTGCCGCTGCCGTTCACGACCGCGCTGCTCGACGACCTCGACGCGGAGATCCTGTCGGTGTTCGACCGTGACCGGCTCATCACTCCCGACGACCTGCGCGGGGACCACGACAGCGTCGAGGCAGCGGCGCTCGCCGGCGCCTGGCCGACCCTGGAGGAGGCCCGCGGCAAGGTCTACGCCCTGTTCAACAACGGCGGTGCCGACCGGCAGGCCTACCTCGCCGGCCGGCCGAACCTCGAGGGCCGGGTGATGTTCACCACGGCGTCGCCCGGACAGCCGGACGCCGCGTTCGTGCAGGTCGGCGACCCGCGCGGCGCCAACCTCGCCCGGATCCAGGACCTCGTGCGGCAGGGCTACCTCGTGCGGACGCGCTCGGACGTGCCGACGATCGAGGCGCGCAGCGGCGACACGACGCGACGGGACGCCGCCCTCGCGAGCGGTGCGCAGTTCGTCAGCACCGACTACGCGTGGGAGAGCCCGTTCGGCTCCGGCTACCAGGTGTCGATCCCGGACGGCTCGCCGGCGCGGTGCAACCCGGTCAACGCCCCGGACGGGTGTCGGTCGTCGCTGCTCGAACGGCTGCGGTGAGGTCCGAGGTGTCGGAGATGAAGCGGCGGATGCTCGCCGGCGAGCTCTACCACGCCGACGACCCGACCCTGCAGTCGGAGCTGACGCGAGCCGCCGGGCTCAGCGAGCGCTACAACGCGACCGCTCACGACGACCACGCCGGGCGGACGGCGCTGCTGCTCGAGTTGCTGGGCAGCGTCGGCGAGGGCGTGGTGATCCGGCCGCCGTTCCGCTGCGACTACGGCTGGAACATCCGCATCGGCGCCGGCACCTTCGTCAACTACGACGCCGTGATGCTGGACGTCGCGCCCATCGAGCTCGGGGCGTCCTGCCAGCTGGCCACCCGCGTCCAGTTGCTGACCGCCACCCACCCGCTCGATCCCGGTCCACGCCGCGCGGGGTGGGAATCGGGGGCGCCCATCACGATCGGCGACAACGTCTGGCTCGGTGGCGGGGTGATCGTCTGCCCCGGGGTCACGATCGGGGACGATACGGTCGTCGGTGCCGGCGCGGTCGTGACCCGCGACCTGCCCGCCGGGGTCCTGGTGGCCGGGGTGCCCGCACGGGTGCTGCGTCGGATCGGCCCCGAGGACCGCGTCGAGGTGCCAGGGCTCGATCACCCGGCGGTCTTCCCGCCGTAGCGAGCCACGCGTGAGGAGGACCGGGCGATGGCCGAGGCCCATCGGCGTGGCCCGGAGCTCACCGGGACCTGGCGGCTGGTGCGCCTGGCAGGACGCCGTGACCGCATCCTGCTGCCGGTCTGGCTGGTGGTCCTGCTCGGGCTCCTCGCCGGCAGCATGGCGAGCATCGCGGCGCTCTACCCGACCGAGGCGGACCGCCTCCAGTACGCCCAGCTGGCGGCGACCAACCTGGTCGCGCGCGCCTTCGACGGGTTGATGTCGGGCACCAGCCTGGGCGCGGTCGTGATGACCGAGGTGTTCACGGTCCTCGCGCTGCTGACCGGCATCATGAGTCTCCAGGCGGTCGTGCGGCACACCCGGCTGGAGGAGGAGACGGGACGCGCCGAGCTGGTCGACGCCGCGGTCGTCGGCCGGCACGCGCGGCTGGTCGCGGCGGTCGTGGTCGCGCTCGTCGCGAACCTCGTGCTCGCGATCGGGACGGCGCTGGTCCTGATCGCCGCCGGCCTGCCGACGGCGGGGTCGGTCCTGGCCGGGCTGGCGCTCGCCGGTGTCAGCGGCACCTTCGCCGCCGTCGCCGCGGTCACGGCCCAGGTCGTCGGGTCGGCGCGGGGCGCGAACGGCCTCGGCGGCCTCGTGCTCGGGGTCGCCTTCCTGCTCCGCGCGCTCGGCGACGCGCTCGGCACGGTCGAACCGAGCGGTGTCGAGGTGGTCAGCGCCTGGCCGTCGTGGTTGTCCCCGATCGGGTGGGGTCAACAGGTCCGGCCGTTCGGTGGCGACCAGACCGGTCCGCTGGTGCTGTTCCTCGGCGCGGTCGCGGCCCTCCTCGTGGCGTCGTTCGTGCTCGCGTCCCACCGCGACCACGGCGCGGGCCTCCGCGCGGAGCGGCCGGGCCCGGCGCGTGCCTCGCGGGCGCTGACCTCTCCGGCCGGCCTCGCGTGGCGGCTGCAGCGCGGCGCGCTGCGCGGCTGGACGCTCGGGCTGGCCGTCCTGGCGGCGGCGTTCGGCGGCATCGCCGACGAGGTGGAGGAGCTGCTCGAGACCAGCGACGAGCTGGTGGCGCTGCTCGGGGAAGGGGCCGCGGGTGACGTGCTGCTCGACCTGTACGCGGCCTTCATGTTCGCGCTGCTGGGGCTCGCCGTCGCCGCGTACCTGGTGCAGGCACTGCTGCGCGTCCGGATCGAGGAGGCGGGCTACCGGGCCGAGCCCGTCCTCGCGACCCCCGTCAGCCGGGCCCGCTACCTCGGCGCCCACGTGGGGTTGGCGGCGGCCGGTGCGGGCGTGATCCTGGTGGTGCTCGGCCTCGTCAGCGGGACGGTGGCCGGGCTCGTGACCGGCGCCTGGGGCGCCCGGTTCGGCGACTGGGTCCTGGCCGCCGTCGTGCAGTTCCCGGCGGTCCTCGTGATCGGTGGGGTGGTCGTCGCCGTGGTCGGCTGGCTGCCACGGTTCGCCGTGCCGCTCGGCTGGGCGGTCCTGGTCGCGAGCCTGATCCTCGGGCAGTTCGGGGCGCTGTTCGAGTTGCCGCAGCCGGTGCTGAACCTCTCGCCCTTCACCCACGTCCCGCCGGCGCCGGCGGAGGACGTCCGTGCGCTGCCCTTGCTGGTCCTGCTGGCCGTCGCCACGACGCTCACCGTCGCCGGGTTCCTCGGCTTCCGGCGTCGGGACCTGACGACGTGAGGCGCGGTGACGCCGGGGGGACCCGCGGGTCGCGACGGTGGTGGGCATCGCCGATGGTGGTCGTCGAGGTCGGAGGACACTGGCGTCGGGGTCCCCCTCGGGTGCACGATCGCGGTGGAGCGGCCTGCGCCGCGGCGAGGAGGTGAGCGGTCGTGCGGATCCGGGGACGTGGTGCCTGCGGCGGCGTGGCGGCGCTGGTCCTGCTCGCGTCCGTCGCGCCGGCATGCAGCGGCGCGGTCGACGACGCCGGAGACCAGACCACCGCATCGCCGGAGGTGGCGGAGGAGGAGCCGGAGGCCGCCACCGACGAGGACACGGACACGCCGGAGCCCACCGAGGAACCCATGGATGCTGCGGACCCCACCGATGAGGCCACGGAGGTCGCCGAACCCACCGACGAGCAACCCACCGACGAGCAACCGGGCGACGCCGTGATCGAGGACGGACGGCACCCCACCTTCCTCGTCGCCCTGGACGAGACGGATCCGACCGTCACGTTCGACCTCATCCAGTTCCTCACCGGGGAGCAAGCGGCCGTCGCCTACGCAGAGGACGTGCCGGATGACCCGGACCCCGGCCCACCGAACGACTACTGGATCCGCAACGAGTCCTCCGAGCTGCGGACCCTGCCCGTCTCCCCCGAGGTCACCGTGACCGTGATCCGGCTGGGGGAATCGAGCGGCGCCGATCCCGCGCCCTGGACGCTCGAGGAGCTGCCGGCCCACCTCGCGGCCCAGGCCGGAGCGCCCGCCGGTCAGCTCGGGTGGAGCCCGTTCTGGTTGACCGTCGAGGACGGGGTCGTCGTCGCGATCGACGAGCAGTACCTGCCGTGAGCTCGCCCGGATCGGTCCCGTTTGTCGCTGCGCCCGGCACCTGACAGGCTGCAACGCGGCTGCGTCGCAGCCGGCACCGACGCAGCGGGGTGGCCCCTCGCCGCGACCTGGAGGTCCTGCCCTCATGGGTGTCGAGTACGGGCAGCTGGTCCCGGGGGGTCGCGACACGTCACGCGCCGGCTCCGGGTGGGCCGCCCCCGTCGAGCAGACCCTCCGGGACGTCCTCGCGTGGGCGCTCGAGTACCGCCTCACCCTCGCGCTGGTCCTCGGCGGCGCGCTGGTCCTGACCCTGCTGCTGCGCCGGTTCGTGCGCGGATGACCACCTCGGCGGACGACCTCGCCCCGCTGCTGGCACGGATGGACGCCCAGGTCGTCGAGCTGCGCGACCGTCGGGACGACCGCCGCATCTTCCTCGCCGTCTACGCGACCATGACCGGCGCGATCCAGCGGGCGCTGGCGGACGGCCGCTTCATGGATCCGAGGTGGACGACGGAGCTCACCACTCGGTTCGCCGCGCTGTACTTCGACGCCGAGGAGGCGTGGCGGCTCGGCGGCCGCTGTCCCGGCCCGTGGGAGGCGGCGTTCGCCGCGGGCGGGCGACGGCGGATCAGCACGTTCGAGCACGCCCTGCTCGGCATCAACGCCCACATCGTCTACGACCTGCCGTTCGCCGTGGCGGCGACCATGCAAGAGGTCGGTGACGTCGTCGACGGCCGGCTCGAGGCGGCGGTGCTGGTCCGACGCCGACACGACTACGAGGTCGTCAACCAGGTGCTCGCGGAGACGATCGTCGCGGCGCAGGCGGTCCTGGCCCAGGAGTCCCGCGTGACGAGGTGGCTGGACGTCGCCGCCATGCGACTGGACGAGTACGCGGCCGAACTGCTGCTGCGGGTGTCGCGGACCCAGGGGTGGCACGCGGCGCTGGCGCTCGCCGTCGCACGCGACGACGCGGAGTGCGAGGCCGTCCGCCGCCACCTCGACCGTGTGGCATGCAGCTACGTCGAGCGCATCGACCTGGGGCGCATGGTCCCGACGGCGGCGGGGCGACGGCTGATGCGGCGGGTCCGGCCTCCCCTGATCGAGTTGATCCGGCCGGACGGAAGCTGACGGTGGCCCGGGCGCTCGCTGACGTCGTCCCGCTCGCGCTGGCGATCGCGCTGTCACCGTTCCCGATGATCCCGGCGATCCTGCTGCTGTTCACCGCCCGGCCGCGGGCGACCGGGGGTGGCTTCCTGGCCGGCTGGGCGATCGGGATCGCGACCGTCGTGATGGCCGTCGCCGCGCTGGCCGGCGGGCTGGAGGGGCGTGACCAGCCGCCGGCGTGGGCGGCCCCGACCAGGATCGTGCTCGGGCTGGCGCTGCTCGCCCTCGGGGTGCGCAAGTGGCTCCGCCGCCGGGAGACGAAGGGTGCTCCCGCGTGGATGGCGGCGCTCGACGAAGCGACGCCGACCTCGGCACTGAAGGTCGGGCTGCTGCTGTCAGCCGCCAACCCGAAGATCGTGCTGCTGGCCGCCGCGACCTCGCGTCAGGTCCGGGTCAGGGCGCGTCGCGGTGCGGGTCAGCCGCCGGTACCCGTCCGTTCGGCGAAGGTCGTCACCCAGCGTTCCTGCGCCGGTGTCTCCACCGCGGCCCCGGCGTAGTGGTCACGGACCCAGGTCACGGCCTGCGGCGGCGAGAGGCCGGTGAGCACCGCCATGCAGGCCAGCACCGTGCCGGTGCGGCCGAGCCCGCCGGCGCAGCCGACCTCCACGCCCTCGCCCGCCTGTGCCCGGACGAGCGCGTCCTGGATCGCTGCGGTGGCGTCGGCGTCGTCGGCCGGGAGACCGAGGTCCGGCCAGCTGACCAGCCGGTGCGGCCAGGTCGGTCGCCAGCGGGGGTCGAGGTAGAGACCGAAGGTCCGCCAGGGGGCGTCACCGGTCCGCTCGGACAGCGCGGCGCCGCGCACGACGGTCCCGTCGGGGAGCCGGATCGCGCCCAACCGTCAACCTCCTCGAGGGCGGCGCGGTTCGAGGGCCGCGCCGACATGCGTCTCGAGCCAGTCGGCGAGCGGCGCCGCCTCCCGCCACACGGCCTCGATCCGGTCGTACGCCTCGGCGGTGTGCATCCAGTCGGCACGGGGCCACGCGCGTGACGCGGCCAGGCGGGTGTGACGCAGCAGTGCGATCCGCGGGTGGTCCGTCGGGTAGCCGCGGGGGGCGCGTTTGAGCTCCGAGCCGAGCACCTCGAGACCGCCGGTGCGGGCGGCCGTGACCAGCGCGGCCAGCTCCTCGCCCGTGTCCGGGTCGTCGACCGCCCGGCGGAACCGCTCGAGCTGGTCGCGGGACAGCTCCCAGTAGCCTGCGGCGGCCATCATCCCGGCCGCGTCGAGCTGCACGTACCGGCTGGCGCGCCCGCTGCCGTCGCGGAAGGCGATGACCGCGCCGCAGTGGGTCTTGTAGGGGCGCTTGTCCCGGGAGAAGCGCACGTCGCGGTTGGGGCGGAACACCTTGCCGTCGCCGAACCTGTCGGCTGCCGCACGGGCCAGCAACGCCTCCATCGGGACCCGGATCGCCTGTTCGTAGACCTGCCGGTGCTCGTCGAACCAGGTCTTGTGGTTGTTGTCGTCGTCCCCGAGCTGGGCATAGAACGTGAACGCGTCCGGAGAGAAGCCGGCGAATGATGGCAGATCGCCCACGGTCCAGCTCCTGCTCAGGTGATCGGACGGTGCGGTCGGGCTCCATCGTGCCCGACGGGTGGGCGACCTCGAGTGCCCGATCGGCGGGCTACCTCGCGCTGCCCGACGGACGTGGGGCCCACGTCGGGGTACCGGCTGGGCTGCGACGGCGTCGCTGGCCGGACGGCCGTGGTGGTCCTTGCGGTGGCCGACTCCACTGGGTGAGACGTCGGGCCGGATCGCGGCGTCGCCCGCCGTGGTGCCGTCCCGCCGAAAGGAACCTCGTGACCGTCGTCATCGCCCTCCGCTGCGCCGACGGCATCGTGCTCGGCTCCGACTCCCAGGTCACCGAGAGCGACCGCGGGATGAGCTTCCCGGCCCAGAAGCTCCACCCGCTGGGCGACATGGCCGCGTGGGGCGGGAGCGGCGCCCGGTCCGTGCTGCACGACCTCGAGGTGCTCTTCGAGCAGGAGGCGGCGGAGATCGTCGGCGCACGCGATGTCGCGCACGCCCTCCAGGAGCGGATGGTGCCGATCCTGCGCCGCCACTACGACCTCTACATCCCGGAGGTGCCCGGGAGCGAGGTGGAGGGGTCGCCCTCGGCCTACCTGCTCGCCGTCGGTCACGCGCACGGCGAACCGTTCATCGTGAAGGTCGACCCGACCGGCCTGGTTGGCCGGTACGAGGAGGTCGGGTTCCACGCGATCGGCAGTGGCGCGCCGATGGCGCAACAGGCCGGCGCCCTGATCGGCCACTACCAGATGGGTGAGCGCGACCTCGACTACGGCGTGCTCGCGATCGTGCGGGTGCTCGAGGGTCTGCGGATCAGCCAACCGATGGTCGGCGGTCCGCTCAACCTTGTCCGCCTCACCCCGGACGGCGCGGAGTTCCTCGACGAGGACGCCATCGAGGAGGCGCGCGAACAGGTCGAGCGCTGGGAGCAGGAGGACCAACGCACCCTCGACCGGATCTTCGACGGCGGCTCCTGACGGTCCTCCTCGCCGCTCATCCGGTCGGTGGACCAGTTCGACGCGAGGAGCTCGCGCGATCGACCACGACCCGGGGCGCGGCGAGGTCCGTGTTGTCGACCACCAGCGTGGCCCGCCGCTCCGGCGCACACGTCGCGAGGTAGAGCTGCTGGCCTTCGACGTACCGCCGGTTGGTCGGCGCGTCGGGGTCGGGGTCGGTCGCGTCGCGGGCGGCACACCGGGCCACCGACACCTCGCACGGCACCGCGAGGAACACCGAGAGGTCCCAGGCCTCCACGAGCTCGGGACGGTGCAGGAAGATGCCGTCGACGAGGACGACCGCTGCCTCGTCCACCACCTCGACCGCAGGGGTCACCGGCTGCTCCCGCGTGACGTCGTACACCGCGCGCACCACCCGCCGGTCGCCGCCCGGCCGCAACGGGTCGAGCAGCCGCCGGCGGAAGGCCGACAGGTCGAAGGAGTCGAGGTAGAACCCCTCCGGGGACCTGCTGCCTCGTCGGTAGCGCACGTCCGGCGGATGGTGGAAGCCGTCCACGGACGCGCGGAACGTCACCGCGCCGCGGGCCCGCAACGCCGCGGCGAGTTCGTCCGCGAACCGGGTCTTGCCCGCGCCGTCCACGCCGTCGACCGCGACCAGGGATGGCCGCGCCGGCTCCGCCGCAGCCGCGAGCTGCGTCATCCGTTCGGCGAGCTCATCGAGCAGACCGTTCCGCCTCATCCTGCGTCTGGCCGGGTGCCGACGAGCAGGGGACGTGCCGGCACGACGGACGCGTCGACGACCTCGCGGTCGCCGAGCGGCTCCGACAGCTCGACCGTGTACGGCGTGGGCGGGTTGCTGGGACAGGTCTGGGCGCCGTCGAGGCCCCGCACCCCGATCTCCAGGCGGATCTCCTCGGCTGTCTCCTCGAGCCCCACGAGTTCGACGCGCCCCTCCGCGGTCTGGCCCGAGGCGCACGCCCGCTCGTGGACGAACAGGTCGAGGGTGCGTGCGTCCCTGGCAGGCGCCGTCGCCAGTGTCAGGTCGGCTTCCCCGAGCTCGCCGCCGAGCTCGACCCTCGGGGTGCAGGGTCCGGCGGCGGTGAGCATCCAGGTCCCGTCCGGGACGTTGGTCGCGCCGGTGATGCGCTCGAGGACGCGCAGCTCGTGGGTGCGCACGTCCCCCTCGCCGAGGTCGGACGGCTCATCGAGCTCGCGCAGCAGCTCGACGCGGTCCTCGGTCACGAGCATGACCCGCCAGTCGTCGGTCGGGTCGAAGGCCGGGTCGCCGGCGTCGTCGACGGCGCCGGCCGGCCCGTCGGGCAGCTCCGACACCGACGGTGCGTCGGCGAAGGCGTCCGGGTCGTAGACGCCGCCGCCGCAGCGGACGGTCGCGTCCGACGGGGCGCTGACGTCCGGGTCGCTCGCACCGTCGGTGGCGTCGCCGCCGCCCCCGCCCGGCTCGGCCCCGCCGAGCGGAGGAGCGTCCGTCCCCCGCAGCCCGACATCACGACGGTGGCGACGGCCAGGACGGCCACGGTCCAGCGGCGATGGTGGCGGCGCACGGACGCTCCTCCCCGACGGCATGCCCGTGCACACGATCGTTCCGCGAACTGTCTGGGGGTCTCATCGCGAAGACCCCAAGCGAGCGGGTGAGGGGAATCGAACCCCCGTCACCAGCTTGGGAAGCTGGGGCTCTACCATTGAGCTACACCCGCGGAGGCGCGGCGCGGCCGCGACCTGGCGCAAGGTACTCGTCCGCTGACAGGCCTCGCAACGCGGCGGTTCCTCGCTACCTCGACGCCCCGGCGGGGTCCGGCCTGGGACGAGCGCAGCAACGCCTCGTCTGGCGACGGCTACGGTGCCCCCGGCCCTGGCCCCCGGCACGAGAGAGACCGTGATCCTCTCCGATGGCACCATCCGTGCATCACTCGCGTCCGGGCGGATCGGGGTGTCACCCCTCGGTGACGGGGCGATTCAGCCATCGAGCGTGGACGTGCGCCTGGCTCGCCAGTTCCGGGTGTTCGCGAACCACCGGTACCCGTACATCGACGTGCGTGCGGAGCAGCCGGAGCTGACCGAGCTCGTCGAGGTCCCGCCGGGTGAGCCGTTCGTGCTCCACCCCGGCGAGTTCGTGCTCGGCGCCACCCACGAGCGGATCACCCTGGCCGACGACGTCGTCGCACGGCTGGAGGGCAAGTCCTCGCTCGCGCGGCTCGGGCTCGTGATCCACTCGACCGCCGGGTTCATCGACGCGGGCTTCGACGGCGACGTGACCCTCGAGCTTTCCAACGTCGCGACCCTGCCGATCCTGCTCCACCCCGGCATGAAGATCGCGCAGCTCGCCTTCTTCGAGCTCGACCGGCCGGCGGAACGGCCGTACGGCGCGGGTGACGCCGGCTCGAAGTACCAGGGCCAGCGGGGTCCGACGGCGTCGCGCTACCACCTCAACCGCATCGACGAGCCGGCGGCCGAGTGACCCTCCCCGCGGCCGGGCGCGCGACGCTCGCGTGTCCCGCTGTCCGGCTCCCGCGTGTCCCGCTGTCCGGCTGCCGCGCGTCCCGCTGTCCGGCTCCCGCGCGTCCGGCGCACGCGGCGTCACCCGGCGTGACCTTCCGCCCACCCCCGACGCTCTACCGGCGTGGGAGGTGGTCATGAGCGCTGCACACGCGGTCGACGAGGTGACGGCAGAGGACGCATCGGGGACGGCGGACTACCAGCAGCGGCTGGGTGCCCGCCTGCGGGCGATCCGACGCAGTCAGAGTCTGCGGTTGCAGGACGTCGAGGAGCTGAGCCAGGGCGTCTTCAAGGCCGTCGTCGTCGGGTCGTACGAGCGGGGTGACCGGGCCGTGGCGGCGCACAAGCTCGCCGCTCTCGCGACCCTCTACGACGTCGCGGTGGCCGACCTGCTGCCAGAGGACGACCCGTCCGGGGACGCGGGCCGTCCCGCCGGCTGGACGATCGCCGTCGACCTGCTGCTGCGGTCCTCCGATCCGGACCTCGCGGTGCTGAAGCGACTGGTGCGCCACGTCCAGCACCTGCGCGACGAGCCGGAGTCGCCGGTCCTGACGCTGCGGCGCAGCGACCTGGGCATCGTGGCGGTCGCCGTCGGCTTGCCGCCCGAGTCGGCCGAGGACTGGCTCCGCGAGCACGAGCTGCTCGCGAACTGACCGGCAGCGCGTCCGGTCTCACCAGGAGCCGCCGCCGCCCCCGCCGCCGCCGGACCCGCCGCCGCCGCCACCGAACGAGCCACCGCTGGAGCTCGACGGGTCGGTCATCGTGCCGGACCGCGAGGCGGCCACGCCCTGGAAGCTCGACTGCGAGACCCACCAGGTGGCGCCAGCGGCGGCACCACCAGCCGCCGCCGCGAGCGCGAGCTCGCGCATCAGCGACCCGAACCGTCGGTACCAGGAGTCGGCGAGACCGAGCACGATCGCGTACGGCAGCAGGCTGACCGCGGGATGGTGGTGACTGATCATCGGCTGGTCGGCAGCCCACTCGAGCTGCTCCGCCTCCACGGTGCGCAGGAACTCCCGGAACGCCTCGGCCTGCGCGACAGTGTCGCGGCCCTCGGAGTTCAACGGCAGCCGTTCGTGGCGCCACAGCAGCCGGGCGAGCGCCGCGCCGGCGACCACCAGGCCTGCGATCACGGCAGCCACCGCCACGTGCAGGACGAGCACCCGCGCCACCAGGACGGTCAGACCCACTGTGAGCAGCAGCATGCCGAGCGCGGCGAGGCCCTTGAACCACAGGCTGCGAAGCAGCGGGGCGCGGTCGTGCTCGAGCCCGTGGTCCGCGAAGACGTCGGTGGCCTGGCGGACCAGTTCGTTCGTGGCCGCTTGGGTCCGCGTCGCCGTGTCGGCGTCGTACTCGCCGTCGAACCGGATCGAGGCCCGACCGGGTAGCAACGTGCGGAGGAAGGCCGCGTCACCGGGCGCCGCCGCCACACCCGCGGGGCCCGCGTCGACGGTCAGGACGGTCTTCTTGCCCACGTCCCTCGAGGAGGTCGTCACGGTCCCGCGTTGGTCGAGGTCGACCAGGGTGCCGAGCAGCAGGGGTTCGGTGCGACGCCGGAGCAGCACCCCCGCCACCTCCACCGGCCGGAAGTCGTGTGGCGGCCCGAAGATGGCGGTCGGGTGCTCGCGGTCGTGCAGGTGGGGATCGGTCATCTCGTCGCGGTAGACGAGAGCCGCCTGCACCCCCTCCAGCACGAGGAACGGCAGGGCGATGACGAGCGCAGCGACGAGCCCGGCGATCGCTGGCGGCAGGTCGACGACGGGCAGGATGCCCGGGCGCCGGTCGAGCGGCTGCTCGCGGAAGCTCGGCAGGTCGTTCGTGAACGTTGCGGCAGCGAGGTCGATCGCGACGGTCGCGGCCTGCGACGGACCGAAGGTGTCGAAGCTCGCGGTGACGACGTTGCCGTCCACGCTCGGCGCCGGTTCGCACGCCCGGGTGGTCCGGCGGGGACCCGCGACACAGGCGACGTCCACCACCTCGGTGGGGGACGTGACGGTCAGCCGGGTCTGCTGCACGTCGGTCGGCCAGTCGTAGCCCGGCACGTCGAGCCGGACCTGGACCCGCGTCGGGTCCCGCTCGGACCGGAAGGTCAGGCCGTCGATCGCGTAGCGCAGGCGGTAGGTGTAGTCGCCGGGCGTCAGGAAGGTGTTGGCCTCGCCGATCCGGATCCGGGTGTCGCCGTTCTCCGCGGTCTCGACCACGAAGTTCCACGGCTGGGCATCGTCCCCCCGATCCACCTCGACGTCGCGGTAGACGACCGTGCCCCCGCCCCGCGGTCCGCCCCGTGGCAGGTCGCGGAAGATGCCGCGGCGCACGTCGTGGAACGTGACGTCGATCGTCTCCGTCACGGCGAGGACGCCGTCGGTCGCGACCTCGACCTCGCGGTCGAACGCCGTGATCGTGAACGCGCGGTCGCGGCCGAAGCGGTCGACGGCCACGGCGATCGCGGCGGAGAGCGCGAGGACGACGGCGACGATCAGGATGGTGGCGACGCTGCGGCGGGCGATGCGCATCGGTCAGGTCTCCAGGTCGACCGACGGGGCCCGGGCAGCGCCGCCGTCCGCGTCGAACATCGGCCGATCGCGGAACCCGAACGGTCGGGCGACGATCACCCCCGGGAAGGTGGTGATCAGCTCGCGGTAGCGGCGGACCCGGTCGTTGGCGAACCCTCGAGCGAAGGCGATGCGATCCTCGGTCGCGGACAGCTCGCTGGCGAGGGCCTGGAAGCCCTGGTCGGCCTGCAGCGCAGGATACGCCTCGGCCAGCAGCAGCAGCCGACCGACCTGCTCGCTCAGCTCGTCCTCGGCGGTGGCGCGCTCGGACGGGTCGCGGACGGCGAGCGCCGCGGCGCGGGCCGACGTGACCGCATCGAGGGTCGCGCGCTCGTGGCCTGCGTACGCGCGCACGGTCGCGACCAGGTTCGGGAGCAGATCGTGGCGGCGCTGCAGCTGGGTGTCGACCTGTGCCCACGCCTGGTCGGCCCGCACGCGGGCGCGGACCAGGCGGTTGTACAGCAGGACCACGCCGAGGAGGGCCGCCGCGAGCACGACGAGGGCGACGATCATCGGCGTCGGCACGGGAGGACCTCTCGGGAAGGCGCTGGACACGGGTCCGGGGCGGGGCGGTCCGGGCCGGGCGCGAGCGTAGGCGGGACGTGGCGGCACGCGTCGCGTTCTCGGTCACGCGCCGTCGAACGACGAACGACGAACGACGAACGACGAACGACGCCGACCCGCGGCGTGGACGCTTCCCGCGCCGGGCTGCGCTTCGACACCTACCGGGGGACGGTCACCGACGGCGAGGAGACGGACGGGGAGCTCGTCGCCGAGGAGGTCGTGCGCGAGCCACGTGACGAGGTCGTGCTCGTCGGGACCTACGTGCCCCCGCCGCCGCCACCCCCCCGCCCCGGCACCGGCGCCCGTCCCCGTCGCGTCGTCCGACGGCTCCGCCGGGAGCGCGTCGTCGGGCGTTCAGGGTGGCGCGAACGCGTCGAACGGGGGCACCACCTCGGATGCGGGCAGCGCGGGTGGCTCGTCCGGTTCCGGGGGCGCGGGCTCGGGTGGGTCGGGCGGCTCGTCCGGTTCCGGATCGTCGTCCGGGCAGGGCAGCGGGGCGGCGAGCTCCGGGACCAGCTCACCGCAGGGCTACCTCGTCGCCCCTGGCTCGAACGCGGCGGCGTTGGCGCCGGTGATGATGCAGCAGTCCATCGCGCTCGGCGGGTGCCGGCCGAAGTGCTGGCCCTACCCCGGTTGACGGCCGGGGGTGCGGCCCGCCGCTGCCGGTAACGGGGGTGGTTGGTCGCGACGCCACACCGATCCGGAGCGCGGCCGGCTCGGCCGGCTCGGCCGGAGCGGATCGGTGCGCTGGTCCGGCGCGTAGGGGCGGTCAGAGGTGTCCGCCTCCGGACACCACCGCGGCCACGTGGGGGATCCGGTGGGCCGAGGTGGACAGATGTGGCCGCCCGGGTACGCCGGATCACGTGTGGCCTGGCACGCAGGCCCCACCTCCGTGCGCGCGATGTCGACGTCGCGCGAGGCCTGACCTCGAGGCCTGAGCTCGAGGTCTGACCTCAGGCCTGGCCGGCTGGCTCGCCCGACGGGGACGGCACCGACGACCCGTTGCCGTTGCCTCCTGCCGTCCCCGCAACGCCCTGCGCAGCCAGCGGCAGCATCCGGCCGCGCTGGAGCACCTCGGAGATGTCGAGCACCTCCACCTGGCCGTCCTCGAGCGAGCCCTCCTGCACCTTCTGCGCGATGCCGTCGGTCAGCATCGTGGTGCAGTAGGGGCAGGCGGTGGAGATCAACTGCGGGTCCAGCTCGAGCGCCTCGTCGACGCGCTCCATGTTGACCCGCTTGCCGATCGTCTCCTCCATCCACATGCGTGCGCCGCCGGCGCCGCAGCAGAAGCCGTTGGAGCGGCAGCGGGTCATCTCCGTCGGCTGCAGGCCCGGCACGGCGTTCACGACCTGCCGCGGCGTGGAGTACACCTCGTTGTGGCGGCCGAGGTAGCACGGGTCGTGGTAGGTGACCCGCTTCTCGATCGCGTTGGTCGCGACCAGCCGGCCCTCGTCGATCAGCTTGGACAGCACCTCCGAGTGGTGCAGCACCTCGAAGTGGCCGTCGAAGTCCGGGTACTCGTTCTTGATCGTGTTGAAGCAGTGCGGGCACCACGCGACGATCTTGGTCTTGTCCGCCCCGACGCTCTTGAGCAGCTCGACGTTCATCTGCGCGAGCATCTGGAACAGGTACTCCATGCCGAGCCGGCGGGCCGGGTCGCCGGTGCAGGTCTCGTTGTTGCCGAGGATGGCGAAGTTCACGCCGGCGTCGTGGAGCAGTTGCGCGGTGGCCTGCGTGATCTTGACCGACCGGTCGTCGACCGCACCGGCGCACCCGGTCCAGAAGATGTACTCGTACTGCCCCCCGGCGTCGCTGCCGGGCTGCAGCACGGGGATGTCGAAGTCGAGCTTCTTGGTCCACTCCTCGCGCTTGGACTGCCCGACGCCCCACGGGTCGCCGGCGTTCTCCACGTTGCGCAGCATCACGCCGGCTTCCTGTGGGAAGCTCGACTCCATCATCGCCTTGTAGCGGCGCATGTCGACGATGGTGTCGACGTGCTGGATGTCGACCGGGCACTCCTCGACGCACGCGCCGCAGGTCGTGCACGACCACAGCACGTCGTAGTCGATCACGGCGGGGGCGCGCGGCTCGTCACCGACCAGCGGGATCGAGATGACGTCGCCCGCCTCGGCCTCGTCGACCTTGCCGAGCATGAACGGACCCTTCGCGTACATGTGGTCGCGCAGGTCCATGATCAGCATCTTCGGCGACAGCGGCTTGCCGGTGTTCCACGCCGGGCACTGCGTCTGGCACCGCCCGCACTCCGTGCAGGTCATGAAGTCGAGGTAGCGGTCGAAGGTGAAGTGCTCGACCTGCCCGACGCCGAGGATCGTGTCCTCGTCCATCGCCTCCATGTCGATGAGGTCGGTCTCGAGCCCGCCGAGCGCCTTGTCCTTGGTGGGGTCGCGGGTGAGCTCCTGGAAGGCGATCGTCAGGATGTGCAGGTGCTTGCTGTGGAGCGTGAAGACGAGGAAGCCGAGCACGATGGCCATGTGGAGGACGAGGTTGACCGCACCGATCCACTCGAGGGTGAGGGTGTCCATGCCGGCGAAGACCTCGCCGAACTGCCGCGAGACGAACGCGGCCTCCGTCGGTGCGTGACCCTCGGCGAACCGGATGCCGTGCGCGACCCACAGGGTCCACACGACCAGCACCTCGGCCGAGAGCACCCACCACCCCTGGTTGAGGTTGGAGCCGGCGAAGCGTGACGAGCGGCCCTTCGACCGGGGGTCCTGCGCGATGCGGATCGCCGCGAAGATCGCGATACCGGTCAGCGACAGCAACCCGAAGGTGTCCTGGAAGAACCCGAGCACGTCGTAGAGGGTGATGCCGAACAGCCCGATCGAGCCCAGCAGCGGCAGCTGGAAGGTCGGGCCGACGTACAGCTCACCGATCGCCTCGAGCACGGTCGTCTGCAGCACGAAGAAGGCCCACATCACCCAGAAGTGGGCGATGCCCGGCACGGTCCAGCGCAGCAGCTTGCGGTTGCCGAAGATGTTGGTCAGCGCCATCCGCAGGTTGGCCTTGAAGGCCGTGCGGATGTCACGCACCGGGTGCGGACGCGCCGCCTTCGTGACCAGCCCCCACAGGAAGCCGATCCGCCGGACCGCCCACGCCCCGAAGAACGCGATCACCGCCGTCCCGACCACGATGCGGAACAGCATCAACATCGTCTCGGACCCCACGTGCGACCTCCCGTCGTTGTCGGCGAGGCGGGTGGCGAGGGCGCGATCGGACGACCGCGCGGACCACCGGCAGGGTCGAGTCTAGGACCGGGCCGGGTGCCGACCCAACGCGGGGCCAGCGCCGCTGGCTAGATTCGGACGCTGGAGCGGGTGTCAGGAGGCGGCGGTGGGGCAGGTGGCCGCGGGCGCGCTCGCGGGAACCCACAGGTGGCTGGCCGGCCGGCGTCGTCCCTGGGGGCGACCCCTGCGCCTGGTCGGTGCGGTCGTGGCGGCGCTCGCGCTGCCCTCCTGCGACGGTCCGGGGTCGACCACCGACATCGCCGAGGCGGAGGCCGAGATCGTCGAGGCGGTCGAGGCGGTGGCCGATGGGCTCGGTCTCGAGCAGCGCCGCGAGCAGCCCCTCGGCACCCGGACTCGGTGCGAGTTGGTCGCCGGCCAACCGGGTGCGAGCAACACCGTCGGCGTCACGGGGGTGCCGATGGTCAGCGGCGATCCGCTGGACCGGGGGGCCCAGCTGATCCTCGAGGCGGGCTTCGAGCTGGTCGACGCCGGCGTTCCCGACACGGTCTACGGCCGGCGGGAGGGCATGCGGCTGACGGTCGTGCAGGGCCCGAACGGCGAGGTGTCGGTCGACGGCGCGACCGACTGCAGGCCGCTGCCCGGCCGGTAGCGCGAGCCGGCGCGCCGACCGCGCCTCAGCGCAGGTGCTCACCCTTGCCCGCGTACCGCTTGCGTCGGAAGACGTCCGTGCGCGCGGACGCGACCCGGTCGAGGATCAGCAGGCCGTCGAGGTGGTCGAGTTCGTGCTGGAAGGCACGTGCCTCGAACCCCTGTGCCTCCACGACGCGGACGGTGCCCTCGGGCGTGGTGCCGCGCACGACCACGGAGGTGGCCCGCCGCACGTCGCAGGTGTAGTCCGGGACCGACATGCAGCCTTCGCGCCGGAGGTCCGAGCCCTCCGCCAGCAGCACTTCCGGGTCGAACAGCACGACCAGCCCGTGGTTGCCCTCGGGTGGCCGCTTCATCACCGACACGTCCAGCGCGAACGCCCGCGACGCCACCCCGAGCTGGGGGGCCGCCAGTCCGACGCAGCCCGGCGAGGCGTACATCGTCTCGACGAGGTCGGCGGCCAACCGGCGTTCGCGGTCCCCGATCGCACCGACGGGTCCCGCGAGTCCCTTGAGGACCCGCGCCGGGTAGCGGACGACCGTGCGGACCACCACCTAGTAGGTCTCCGCCTCGATCGTGCGCAGCCGGTGGTCGACCCCGAGCTCCCGACAGACCTCCGCGATCCGCGCGGCGAGCGTGGCCTCGTCGTCGGCGATCAGTTCGATCACCATCGCGTAGACCGGCTCGTCGTGGGCGCCGATGACCTGCGTCTCGAGGTCGGTGATGTTCGTGTCGAGCTCGGCGAGCACGGCGGTGACGCCAGCGACGATGCCCGGCCGGTCCGCGCCGTAGACGCTGAGCAAGTGGGTCGGGTCGGTCTGGTCGCGCGTCCCCTCCGCGCGGCTGACCGAGATCGTCAGGCCGAGGTCGCCGGTCGCCGCCGTCAGCGCGTCGCGTAGCTCCTCCGGGTCGTCCTCGGTGGCGACGAGCAGCACGATCGCGAAGTGCCCGCCGAGGATGGTCATCGCCGAGTCCTGCAGGTTGCCGCCGCGATCGTGGAGCACCTGGCTGACGGCGGCAACGATGCCCGGACGGTCGGCGCCGATCGCGGTGACGGCGAGTTGCTGCACGACGAGGCTCCTGAGGACGGACGGCCGTACCGTACCGGCGTGCCCGTCCACCTCCGCCCTCGTCACGGTGCCGCCGCGCTCACGCTGGCGGCCGTCCTGCTCGTGGTCGGCTGTGGCACGGATCCGCAGGATCCGCCGGAGGGACCGAGCGACGAGCCGTCCGCCACCGAACCGCCGGCTCGACCGACCGACTCGTCGGAACCTGCTGATCGGGCCGAACCGACCGACGTGCCGGCCGGCGAACCCGACGTCCCAGCGCTGCACCCCGACATCGATGCGTGGGACGCCGCAGTGGTCACCCTGCGCGGCGCCGCCGGAACGGCCCGGGTCGACGCGCGGGTGGCAACGACCCCTGACCAGCTGCGTCGCGGGCTGATGCACGTCCCCGAGGTGCCCGACGGCGCGGGGATGCTGTTCGTGTTCGAGGAGGAGCGGACCGGCGCCTTCTGGATGAAAGGCACGCTCGTCCCGCTCGACATCGCCTTCGCCGCTGCGGACGGGACGATCCGCGCGGTGCTCACGATGTCGCCATGCGAGGCGGACCCCTGCCCGACGTACGACCCCGAGGTCCCGTACACCATGGCGTTGGAGGTGCCTGCCGGTTGGTTCGAGCGCAACGGGATCGCGCCTGGCGACCGGTTGGTCGTCGATGATGCCGACGGGGCGGCTGCTGCGCTCGGAGGGCGGACAGCGGAGGGAGGCAGCTGAGCGCCGGCGACATCACGCGGGGTCGTTGACACGGTCTCGGGGCACGTCGATGCTCGCAGCGGCGCGTAGGGCGTCGGCAGAGCCGCGTGAACGGAGCGGCGGTGGCGGTCGGCAAGCAGGCGGCGGGTTCCTCCGAGGCCACGGAGGACGGCGATGTGGCCCCGGCGACGGGCGAACCGGCAGCGTCGAGACGACCGGACCCACCGCTGCCGCTCGGACCGCTCGTACGGTGGCGGGAGAAGCGGCAGCGGCTCGAGGGGCTCTACCTCGTGACGATCGCCGAGCTCGAGCGGGCGCAGGAGCGGGCCGACCGACCCACACAGGACCGGCGAGATGAGCCCGAGGCCGGCTCGACCGCGACCCCGACCGACGTGGTCGACGGTGTCGGAGCGGCGCCGCCACCCTCGGCGACCGATGCCGAGCGGCAGCCCCGCGACGAGGCGGGGGTCCGGCTGCGGAGCGCGAGGGCGTTGCTCGAGTTTGCCGAGGTGGCGATGCGCTGCCGGCGGCTCGAGACCGCCTGGGTGCTGCTGTTGGAGTCACGCCGCGTGCTGCTGTACTTCCTCGACGCGGACGAGCGGTCCGCGCGGGCCGCTTCGTTGCGGGAGGAGGTCGACGAGAAGCTCACGGCATGGCGCCGGAAGGCGGCACGCGCGCAACTCAGCTCCGAGCAACCGACCGCGACGCAGCTGGAGGCCGCCACCTACCAGCTCGACGCCGCGTACGGGGCGACGCACCGACGGCTCAGGACCAGGACAATCGAGCTGGCGTGGCTCACGGTGTGGCTCGCGGTGGGCATCGGGCTCGGGCTGCTGGTGCTCCGTACCCATTGGCCCGTCAGCATCGCGGATGGGGTGCGGCTGGACCTCGCCGCCATCGCGTGGCTCAGTCCGATCGTCGGCGCGGTGGGCGCAACGCTGTCCGCGATGCAGCGCACGGTGGGGCGACCAGCAGCCAGGGTGCCCGACGAGCGCGCCGCGACCATCGGGAGCGTGACACGCCCACTGGCGGGTGCCGCCACAGGAGGGGTGGTCCTGCTCTTCTTCCAGGCCGGGCTGCTGACCGAGCCGGGCGTCCTGCCCGCTGCGTTCGCCTCGGGGTTCAGCGAGCGCTTCATCCTGCGCTTCCTGCCGGACGGGGCGCAGGAGGAGCCGGAGGAGGAGCCGCCTCCGGATGCCTCCCGCTCTCGCGGATGAGCGGCGTGGTGGGACGCCGGAAGGTCGACGCCTAGGTCGCCGGCGCCTCGTTCGCGGCAGGCAGGCCCTAGCGTCGGGGTGTCACGACGAGGAGGGTGGACATGCAGGTCGGCTTCATCGGGCTCGGGGCGATGGGTCGGCCGATGGCGGCCAACCTGGCCCTTCACCTGCCGACGCGGGTGTACAACCGCACCTCGGCGGTCGCGACCGACCACGCAGCG
>SLMP01000002.1 GCA_007133465.1 Nitriliruptoraceae bacterium
CCCGGGGTTCGCCGGCTCCCGCGCGACGAGTAGGGTCGCTCCCGATCCCGCGTGAAGGAGCGAAGGTGACCGAGGTGGCGCGCGACCGGGCGCACGGCCCGACGAAGATCCTGCTCGACGAGAGCGAGATCCCGACCCACTGGTACAACGTCGTCGCGGACCTGCCGGAGCCGCCTCCGCCGCCGCTCCACCCCGGGACCCACGAGCCGATCGGCCCCGACGCGCTCGCGCCGCTGTTCCCGATGGGACTGATCCTCCAGGAGGTCGCGGCCGAGCGGTACATCGAGATCCCGGCCGCGGTGCGGGACATCTACGCGCTGTGGCGGCCCTCGCCGCTGTACCGCGCCAGGAACCTGGAGCGCCACCTCGACACCCCGGCGCGCATCTACTTCAAGTACGAGGGCGTCTCCCCCGCCGGCAGCCACAAGCCGAACACCGCCGTCCCGCAGGCGTACTACAACGCCCAGGAGGGCGTGAAGCGCCTCACCACGGAGACCGGCGCCGGCCAGTGGGGCTCCGCGCTCGCGTTCGCCTGCGCCCAGTTCGGCCTGGGGTGCGAGGTGTGGCAGGTCGCCGCCTCGTTCACCCAGAAGCCCTACCGCGCCTCGATGATGCGGCTGTGGGGCGCGACGGTCCACTCCTCCCCCTCGGAGCTGACCGAGGCGGGCCGCGCGATCCTGGCGAAGGACCCGGACTCCCCCGGTTCCCTCGGCATCGCCATCTCCGAAGCGGTCGAGGCCGCCATGGCCGACGAGGAGACCAAGTACGCGCTCGGCAGCGTCCTCAACCACGTCCTGCTGCACCAGACGGTGATCGGCGAGGAGGCGCTGCTCCAGATGGCGAAGGTCGAGGAGACCCCCGATCTGATCGTCGGGTGCACCGGCGGCGGGTCGAACTTCGCCGGGCTGTTCTTCCCGTTCCTGCGCGAGAAGCTCGCCGGCGCGATGGACCCGCACATCCTCGCCGTCGAACCGGCCGCCTGCCCGTCGCTCACCAAGGGCGAGTACCGCTACGACTTCGGTGACGTCGCCGGCATGACGCCGCTGATGAAGATGCACACGCTCGGCCACGACTTCGTCCCGGACCCGATCCATGCCGGTGGGCTGCGCTACCACGGCATGTCGCCACTGCTGTCGCACATGTACGAGCTCGGCATGTTCGAGGCGGAGGCCATCGACCAACTGCAGTGCTTCGACGCCGCCGTCACCTTCGCCCGGACCCAGGGCATCGTCCCCGCGCCGGAGCCGACCCACGCCCTCGCCGCGGCCGTGCGCGAGGCGGAACGCTGCCGCGAGACCGGCGAGGAGAAGGTCATCCTCACCGCGCTGTGCGGTCACGGCCACTTCGACATGGCGTCCTACGACGCCTATCTCGCCGGCGAGCTGCGGGACTTCGACTACCCGGCCGAGAAGGTCGCCGAGGCGATGTCCCACGTCCCGGTGATCGACGCCTGAATCCGGAACCGAGGACGCCTGGATCCGAGGACGCCTGGCCCCGCCTTTCGTCGTGGGGCCGGGTGACCTCCCCGGCGTGACGCCGGTGGTGGTGGCCGGGCGGCCACCACCGCCGACTCGCTTCCTCGTTGTATGCGTGGTACACACATCTCTATGGCTCCCGCTCTCCCCTCCCGCGCCCCCGACACGACCGACGCAGCATCCGCGCCGCCGGCCGTGCACCGCCACGCGCCCGAACTCGACGCCCTCGACGAGGCGCTGTTGGAGATCCGCCGGCTGGTCCGCCGCCCGGGCTACCGCCGGCGCTTCCTCGACTCGCTGCACACACCCACCGACGTCGGCACGGTCCGCGTCCTGCGCGCCGTGGAGCGGGCCGGCGAGGTCGCGCCGTGCGTCGGTGACGTCGCCACGCGGCTCGACGTCGACCCGTCCACCGCCAGCCGACTGATCGACCAGCAGGTCACGGCCGGCTACCTCGCCCGGACGCGCAGCGCCCACGACCGCCGTCGCACCACCCTCGGACTCACCGATGCCGGCCGCGACCTGCTCGCCGAGGTCACCGAGGTACGACGCGACCTGCTCGCCGAGGTGACCCGCGACTGGGACCGCGCCGAGGTGGCGACGCTCGTCACCCTGCTCGATCGCCTGCGTGAGGGCTTCGCGGCGCTGGAGCAGGCCTCGTGAGGCGCCTGTCCCGCGATCCCGACCTCCGCGAGGAGCACCGCGACGCCTCGCGCTCCCGTGGACGGACGCACGAGGTGCTCGCTCCCCCCGAGGATCGAACGGAGCCGGTCGTGCGGCGGGAACCGCCCGGACGGCAGGAACCGGTCGAGAGGGGGGAGCCGGTCGGGCCGGGCCGACCGGTCGAGCCACGAGCGCTCGCCGAGCCGCGGCAACCGGTCCAGCCACCGGCGTCGGGCCCGGCCGGGGGTGCCGACGAGGGGTTCGCGCGGTCCGGCCGGCAACTGCTGCGGGACCGCACGTTCGGCCCATACTTCCTCGGCAAGCTGCTGTCCACGATCGGTGTGTGGGTCAACAACATCGCCGCGGCGATCGTCGTCTGGGAGTTGACCCGCTCGGCGCTGCTCGTCGGTGCCGTGAGCGTGGGCCAGTTCCTTCCACAGCTGGTGCTCACCCCGTGGAGCGGCGCGCGGGCCGACCGCGGGGACCGTCGTCGCCAGATCATCACCGGCCGCCTCGTCACGGCCGCCGGGTCGATCGGCCTCGTGCTGTGGGCCACGCTGATCGGCCTGGAGGGCATGGCCGGCGCCTTCGCGGTCATCACCGCCGCCACGGTGGTCGGCATCGGCTTCGCACTCGGCGGTCCGGCGATGCAGTCGCTGATCCCCGCCCTCGTCCGCCCGAGCGAGCTCCCGACCGCGATCGCGCTGAGCTCGGTGCCCTTCACGATCGCCCGTGCCAGCGGTCCCGCGATCGGGGCGCTGCTGGTCACCACCACCGGGCCCACGGTGGCCTTCGGGCTCGCGGCGGTCACCAACCTGCTGTTCGCCGCGATCATCTGGCGCCTGCCGATCCGCCACGTCGAGCGCCGTCCCGCGACCGACGGGCGCGTGCGTGCCGGCCTCCGCTACGTCCGCGAGCACCGGTCGATGCTGGCACTGCTCGCCGGCACCGCCGCCATCGGCGTCGGCGCCGACCCCGTGATCACCCTGACGCCGTCGGTCGCCGAGCGGCTCGGGATGACGTCGAGCTTCATCGGACTCCAGGCGTCCGCCTTCGGCGTCGGCGCCGGGCTCGCGTTCCTCGCGCTGGCGCAGGCCCGGCTGCGTCTCGGCCTGCACCGGCTCGGCACGACCGGGCTCCTGATGCTGGCCACGGGCATCGCCATGCTCGCCGCGGCCCCGACCGCGTGGGTCGCGATCGTCGCGCTGCTCGTCGGCGGGGCGGGCATGAGCTTCGCGTTGACGTCGTTGACCACCCTCGTGCAGCAGCAGGTCCCGGAGGAGCTCCGTGGCCGGGTCATGGCCTTGTGGTCGGTCGCGTTCCTCGGTTCCCGGCCGCTGACCGCCGGCATCACCGGCGCGGTCGCGGACGTCAGCTCGGTGGTCGTCGCCCTCCTGCTCGTCGTCGCCGTCCTGCTCGCCGGTGCGGTCGTCTCCCGACCGGCCCGGACCAGGCTCACCGCGACGGTTCGCTGACCTGCCTCGCACGGCCAGCAGCGCAGCGAGACCGGGCCATCCCCCGGCATCCGGACACCCGGCCGTTCGGAGGTCCGGACGAGCGGCACGTCGCCGGTACGGTCCCGAGGTCGAGGGGGTCGGAGGTGGGCATGCGCATCGTCGGTGCGGCTGCCGAACCTGCCGACGCGCTCCGCGTGCCCGCGTCCGCGGACGGCGCGCTGTCGACGTCCGGGAGCGCGGCGGGCTATCCGCCGGCCGCGACCACAACCACCGAACCTCTGCTGACCCGACACCGGCCACGGTCCGGACGACTCACGGTCGCGCCCAGCATCCTCGCGACCATCGGCAACACCCCCCTGATCCGCCTGACCGGCTTCCTCGACCACGAGGACGTCGCGCTCTACCTCAAGTTCGAGGCAGCTAACCCCGGCGGCAGCGTGAAGGACCGGCCCGCGCTGCGCATGCTGGAGCAGGCGATCCGAACGGGCCGGGCCGGCCCTGACACGGTCGTGGTCGAGTCCTCCTCCGGGAACACGGGGATCGGCCTCGCGCAGGTCTGCGCGTACTACGGCCTGCGGTTCGTCTGCGTCGTCGACGGTCGCACCCAGCCTCACAACCTCGCGATCATGCGTGCGCTCGGAGCCGAGCTCGAGGCGGTGGACGCGCCGCTCGACGGGAGCGTCGACCTGCTCGCGGCGCGGCTCGACCGGGTGGCGTCCCTCCTCGCGCAGCTCGACGACGCCTTCTGGCCCAACCAGTACGCCAACATCCACAACCCCCGCGCCCACCAGCTCGGCACGATGGCGGAGATCGACGCCGCCCTCGGCGGCACGGTCGACGACCTGTTCGTCGCCGTCAGCAGCACCGGCACGATCGGGGGATGCCTCGAGCACGTCGCACACCACGACCGGGACACGCGGGTCGTGGCCGTGGACGCCGAGGGCAGCGTGCTGTTCGGCGGCACGGCGGGCCGACGGGTCATCCCCGGCCTCGGAGCCGGCCGCGTCCCCAGCCTCGCCATCGGCCGCGAGGTCGACGAGGTGGCACGGGTCAGCGACCTCGACTGTGTGGTCGGGTGCCGCCGGCTCGCGCTGACCGACGCCGTGCTCATCGGTGGCTCGGCCGGTGGAGCGCTGCAGGTCGTCCGGGAGCGGCAGGCCGAGCTCCGCGGCCGGACGTGTGTCGTCATCGCCGCCGACTCCGGCCACCGCTACCTCGACACGGTGTTCGACGACGCCTGGGTCGAGCGGACGCTCGGCGCCGGCCCGAGCGAGGTCGCGCACCGCATCGGCCCACTGCCCGAGGGCAGGCTGTGACCGCCCGTCGCATCGCGATCGTCGGACTCGGACCGAAGGGGTTCGGCTGCCTGGAACGGCTCGCCCTCGAGGTGACCCGCAGCCCCCGTCCCTTCGCGCTCGAGGTGAGGGTCTACGACCCGGAGCCGCATCCGGGAGCCGGGCCGATCTACGACCCGGCGCAGCCGTCGGACCTGCTGCTGAACCTCGCCGCACGACACGTCGACGTGTGGTCGGTGGACAACGACCTGGTGCCAGCGTCGCAGCGACTGGACCTGGTGACGTGGCTGGAGCGGCACGCCCCGGCCTGGGCGGCGGCGGACGCGTACGTGCCCCGCAGGTTCGTCGGTCACTACCTCCGCGAGGCCTACGCGGCGCTGGTCGCGGCGCTGCCACCGTCCCTGCGCCTGACCCACGTGCCGGCCGTCGTCGACGACCTCGTCCCGGTCGAGCGCGGGTGGCGGGTCCTGCCCGCGGACGCCGGCGCCGAGCGAGGTGACCCCGCGGTCGTGGACGAGGTCATGATCACGACCGGACACGGGACGTGGACCAGCGACCGCGGAGCGGACGCGTGGGCGGCCTCGCTCGCCGCATCCGGCGGCACCCGGGTGGTCCGGACCGTCCTGCCGGTCACGAGCGCCCTCGGTCCTGCGGCGGTGCCCGCAGCTGCGACGGTCGGGATGCGCGGGTTCGCGTTGACGTTCATCGACGCGGCGCTGGCGCTGACCGCCGGTCGCGGGGGCCGGTTCGACGGCCTCGACGGACCGCAGCCCCGGTACGAGGGCACCGAGCAGGACGTCGGCCGGATCCTCCCCTACTCGCGCTCCGGGCTGCCGCTCCACGCGAAGCCGGGACCGGAGCTGGCCCGCCGCGCCACAGTCCTGGCGCCCATCTGGACCGACGTCGGCACCACGATCCGCGCCGCACGGCACATCACGTTCGACGAGGTCTGCTCCCGGCTGGCGGGAGGGGCGAGCCGGGCCCTCCAGCAGCTCTGCCCGGCAGCGAGCCCGACAGCGGACGCCGAGGTGCACGCGACGATGGCAGCGCTGCGTTCGACGCCCCCGCCGCTCGCGGCCGCCGAGCCGGCGGCGCCGGGGCGTTCGACGACCGCATGGGGCACGGCGACCCGGGCCGCGGGTACGGCGACGACCGCCGCCACGAAGAAGACCATGTGCCGTTCCGTCGCCGTCGCGCAGAGCCGGCGACCTCCCGACGCGCGGTTCGCGGTCGCCGAAGCCTGGCGACAGGTCTACCCGGCGCTGGTGGAGCGCATCGGTCACGGTGGGCTGTCGGCCGCCGAGGTCCCGAGCTTCCGTCACCTCGCGCGGGGCATGGAACGGCTCGCGTTCGGACCGCCGGCGGAGAACCTCGCCCGGATCGGTGCGCTGCTGCACGCGGGGGTGGTGGACCTTCGGCTCGTGCGGGCGCCGAGGGTGGTGACCGTCGAGGGCCGCCTCGCGCTGGCCGCCGCCGAGGGGACGACCGACCCGGCGGACCCGGTCGCACCGGTGCCCCTGGACGTGCTCGTCAACGCGGTGATCCCCCCACCCGGGGTGCACCAGGACACCCCACTGCTGTGGCGGCTGCGAGGTCGTGGGTCGGTGCGCACCGGAGGGGGCGGCACCGGCCTCGAGGTGGACCGCTCGGCGGCGTGCGTCGGCGGCGACGGGGCGGTGACTGCCGGCTTGTCCGCCCTCGGCCGAGCGACCGAGGGGTGGGTCCTCGGCAACGACACGCTGAGCCGACGCCTGCACCCGGAGACCGCGGCGTGGGCCCGCAGGATCGTGGCGGGCGCAGGCGCCGACGCGACCGGTGGACCGGACCCCGCCCGGGTCGTCGCGTCCAGTGCGACGGGCTGACGCCCGAGGAGGCAGCGATGCACCGCCGAGCCGATCACCGCGCAGCTGCCGACCTCGTCGTCAGTGGCGACGACACGCTGGTCCCACGCGATGGTGCACCCGGGCCCCACGACGAGGTGGCGATCCCGGACCTCGACGACACCCAGGCACGTGCGCGCCACGTACGGCGGGGCTGTCACGGCGACCCCGCGGTGACCGCCCGCCTCGAACCCTGGCAGGTGGCGCTCTGCGCGGAGCCCGAGCGGCTCCGATCGCTGCTCGAGCAGTACGGCTCGCCGCTGCACGTCCACCACCCGGGCCCGTTCGAACGCAACGTGCAGCGCCTGCGTGACGTCGCGGCGTCCCGCGGCGTGCGGCTGGAGATCCTCTTCGCCCGCAAGGCGGACAAGGCGCTCGTCTACGTGGACACGGCCCGCCGGGTCGGGATCGGGGTGGACACGGCGAGCGAGGCCGAACTCGACCAGGCCCTCGACCGGGGCTGCCCCCCGGAGCTGCTGGTCTCCACGGCCGCGGTGAAGTCCGACCGGCTGCTGCGGACGTGCCTGCTCGCCGGCGTCGCGGTCGTGCTGGACAACGACGACGAACTCGACCGGGTCGCGCGCCTCGCCGCGACGACGGGCGTGCGGGCGACCGTGATGGTGCGGCTGGGTGGTTTCCGGGTCGACGGCGAGCGGCTGCCCACGCGGTTCGGGTTCGACCTCGACGAGGCACCCGCGCTGGGAGCGCGGCTGGCATCCACCCGACTCCGCGATCTGGTGCGGCTCGAGGGACTGCACTTCCACCTCGATGGCTACGCGGCCGCGCACCGGGTCGCGGCCATCAGGCAGTGCCTGCCGCTGGTCGACGCCCTCCGTGCGCGGGGACACCCGGTGCGATCGCTCGACCTCGGGGGTGGCCTGCCGATGAGCTACGTGGACGACGGGGCCCAGTGGCAGGCGTTCCAGACGGCGCTGCGGGCTGCCCTGCGCGGCGAACGGGACCCCGTCACCTACCGCAACCACGGGCTCGGGCTGCACGTCGTCGACGGCCGGGTGGTCGGCCGGCTCGCCACCTACCCCTACCACCAGGAGCCGACCGCTCCGGCCTGGCTGGCGCAGGTGCTCGACGCCCGCGACCCCGAGGGGCACGGCAGCCTCGCGGAGGCGCTGCGCGCGCGCGACCTGACCCTGCGGTGCGAGCCGGGCCGCAGCCTGCTGGACGGCTGCGGCATCACGGTCGCCCGGGTCGAGCACCGCAAGCGGCACGTCGACGGAACGTGGTCGCTCGGGCTGGCGATGAACCGGACGCAGTGCTCGACCGCCAAGGCCGACCACGCCGTCGATCCCCTGCTGCTGCCGGTCGAGACGCCCGGGGAGGACCGCACCCCCCCGATCGAGGGCGTCCTCACCGGTGCCTCCTGCACCGAGGCGGAGCTGTTGACCTGGCGTCGGCTCCGGTTCCCGCTCGGCGTCGCGCGCGGCGACCTCGTGGTGTTCCCGAACACCGCCGGCTACCTGATGCACTTCGTCGAGAGCCGCTCGCACCAGTTCCCGCTGGCGACCAACGTGGTGGCCGCGCCCGATCTGCAGCGGTTCGACGTCGACCCGATCGACGCGCGCTGGTTCGACAGCGACGCCGCCCGGGTCGACTGACCGGCCGGCGGTCAGGCGATGCGCTCGACGAAGCGGCCGAGCTGCTTGAGGTTGCGGACCTCCACCATGTCGTCGACGAAGCGCGCGTAGCTCGTGGCGATCGAGTCGCCGGTGTCCCAGAACTGCAGCGGCTCCGGGTTGAGCCAGTAGACGTGCCGGGCCCGGCGCTGGAGGTCCTGCAGCACCCAGGCGTTCGCCTGCCGGTAGTTGTTGCGGGCGTCGCCCAGGATCAGCACGGTCGACCGGGGCGAGATGTCGCGGGCGTGTTCGGCGTGGAACCGCTCGAGCGAGTGGCCGTAGTCGGAGTGGCCGTCGAGCCACACGAGCTCGGCCTCGCTCATCATGCGCCGCATCGCCGCCGCCAGGTCACCGGACTCGAACAGCGCCGTCACCTCGTCGAGCGTGTCGATGAAGGCGAACGAGCGCACCTTGGAGAACTGCTCCTGCAGCGTGTGCACGAGCATCAGCGTGAAGCGGGCGAAGGAGGCGACCGAGCCGGAGACGTCGCAGATCACGAACAGCTCCGGCTTGTGGGGACGCCGGGGACGGAACGACGGCTCGAACGGCACCCCGCCGGTCGACAGCGAACGGCGCACGGTCCGCCGGACGTCGAGCCGCCCGTCCTTGCCGTGCTTGCGCTTGACCGCCACGCGGGTGGCGAGCTTGCGCGCGAGCGGGCGGATCTGGGCCCGCAGCTGGGCCTGGTCCTCCGCGGAGAGGTGGAAGAAGTCGAGCTCCTCGACCGGTGGGCGCGTCATGCGATCGGCGACCTGGTCGACGCCGCGCTGGGCCGCCGCGCGACGGCGGATCTCCGCCTCCACCTCCTGCTGGAAGGTCCGCAGGCGCGCCTCGAACTCGTCGCGGTGGAGCCGCTCCTGCAGGGCGGTGAGCTCCTCCTCGTCCTGGACACGGGTCAGCAGGTCGCGCAGCAGCTGCTGGAGGTCCACGGCCCGGAACACCTTGTACTGGAAGTACGACACGCCGCCGTCGCGGCCCTCGACACGGCCGAACTCGTCGACGGCCATGCGGGCGAGCTGGCGGATGACGTCGTCGCCGCCGCGCAGCAGCACGTCGATCAGCTCGCGCAGGTAGGCGTCCGGGTCGAACTCCTCGACCGGCTCGTCGCTGACCTCGGGGGTGTCGTCGGCGGGCGCCGACCGAGCGGGGAAGTACAGGTCGAACAGGTCGTCGAACGAGCGCCGGTGGGACGGCGAGGTGACCGTCACGGCCGCGAGCGCCTCCCGCAGCTGGCCCCGCTCGAGCAGGTCGAGGTGCGGGAGCAGCCGCACGGCGTCGATCGCCTCCGACTGGGTGGTCCCGAGCCCCGCGCGGCGCAGCGCCGCCATCAGGTCGAGCACCCGCTGGAGCAGCCCGTTGACCGGCGGCGGCCCCTCCCGCAGCACGGCGGCTGCCCCCTCCGACACGTCACCGACCTCCTCGGACCCGCGGATCGCAGGCTGCGACGGTAGCGGCCGAGGGCTCGAGGCACCGGCCCTCAGACGCCGAAGGTCACCAGGACGGCGCCGCCGTCGGGCCCGTCGAGCAGCAACGTCACCCGGTCGCCGGCGACCACGACGTCCCGACCGGCGAACGGGGCGCCGAGCGTCAGCCCGTCCGCGGTCGGCGCGTCCTCGCCGTCGCCGCCGGCCACGCCCGCGTCGGGCAGCCCGACACCGTTCACCGAGGCGACCACGAGCTGCCCGTCGGGCAGGGTGGCCAGGCGGGTGACGCCGGTCGGGACGCGATCGACCAGCCGGACCCCGTCCGCGTCGGCGTGCAGGACGCCCACACCGTCGTCGTCGGCCACGGCGAGCCAGGCGGCGTCGGGTCCCAGCACGGCCGCCTCGACGCGGTCGCCCGTGGGCAGCGGCTGGGCCCAGCGGACGGCGCCGTCGGCGAGGTCCACCGTGACGAGACGCGCGGCACCTCCCGCGGCGCGGCCGGTGTCTGCCGCAGCATCGTTGCCCCCACCGTCGTCCCCTGCACCGTCGGGGTCCTCGACCGGGCCGATGAGGAGCAGCGCCACCTCGTCGTCGGCCGCCACCACCTCGACCGGTTGCGGTCCGGCGTCCGCGAGCACCTCGCCGAGGTCGTCGCGGTCGAGTTCCCAACGCGCGTCGCCGGTGCGCCGCGCGAACGCGCTGAGGACCGGTTCCTCGTCACCCGGGCGGGTGCGACGGCCGACCAGCACCTCGCGATCGCCGAACGCGCCGGTGACCCACTCCCCGAGGATGCCGGCCGGGGCCTGACCGAGCTCGAGCGGCGCCACCCAGACCTGACCGGCGACGGGGTCGCGCAGCTCGAGCTCCGGGTCACCGCCGTCCTCACCGACCCGCAGGAGCGCCAGTTGGCCGCCGCCGGCCGCGACGTGGAACGCGAGCGGCGAGCCGACCAGGGCGGTGTCGACGCACGTGCCGGGCAGCAGGTCCCCGTCGACGGGCTGCAGGCCGTCCACCTGGCCCGTCCGCGGGTTGACCAGCGCGAGCGAGTAGAGGGCGTCACCGTCGCCGACCACGGTGGCGAGGTCGTCGAAGGTCGCGCTCGCGTGCACCGCACCCGTCGCGGCCACGAGCGTCGTCGAGGGGCCGACGGCGGCGGTCGTGTCGTCGACCACCGCCAGGTGCTGCGCCCCGCTGACGTCGGCGATCCCCGTGAGCGGACCGAGCGTGCCGGCGAGCTCCGTGATGGCATCGACGAGTGCGTCGGCGGCGTCGGCGTCGAGGTGGGGGAAGGCAGCGGCGACGACGAGGTCGGGGTCGCTCGCGACCGGTGCCTGCGTGGCCGTGGGGGCGAGGTCGCGGCATGCCGACCGGGCGAACAGCGAGCCGCTCACCACCCCGACCAGGACGAGCGCGATCATGACGACGACCGCGATGACGATGGTGCGCCGATCGGCGGCGAGGGGGTCCTCGTGCGGCTCGTCGGCGCCGTCCGGCGGCCGGACGGCGGTGGGGGATCCACTCACGGGGTCAGTTCATCTCCGGGCGCGGTGGGAGTCGCAGGTGCCCCGTGGCCTTCTCGACGTCCTGCTGGTACTTCAGCAGCACGTTCATCGTCCCCTTCGCGACGCTCTCGTCGATCGTGTCGAACCCGAGCGCGAGCAGGGTGCGGGCCCAGTCCAGCGTCTCGGAGATCGAGGGCGGCTTCTTGAGTTCGAGCTGCCGCAGGCTGCGCACGATCCGCACCAGCTGCTCGGTGAGCTGTTCGGGCGCCTCCGGGACGCGGGAGAGCACGATCTGCTTCTCGCGCTCCACGCTCGGGTAGTCGAGGTGGAGGTAGAGGCAGCGTCGCTTGAGCGCCTCGGACAGCTCGCGGGTGTTGTTGGAGGTCAGCACCACGAAGGGGTGGTGGGTACCGCGGACCGTGCCGAGCTCCGGGATCGTGACCTGGAAGTCCGACAGGATCTCGAGCAGCAGCGCCTCGAACTCGAAGTCGACCTTGTCGACCTCGTCGATGAGGAGGACGACGTCGCCGGGGTGGCGCAGGGCGCGCAGCAGCGGTCGTTCGAGGAGGTAGTCCTCGCCGAACAGGTCGTCCTCGACCTCCTCCCAGGCCTCCCCGCCGCCGGCGGCGTCGCCGCCACGGGCGTGCGTGATGCGCAGCAGCTGCTTCTTGTAGTTCCACTCGTAGAGGGCCTTGGCCTCGTCGAGACCTTCGTAGCACTGTAGGCGGATCAGCTCCGCGTCGCGGGCCTCGGCGATGGCCTTGGCGAGCTCGGTCTTGCCGACGCCGGCGGGACCCTCGACGAGGATCGGCTTGCGCAGGCGGTCGGCGAGGTAGACGACGGTCTCGATCGCCTCGTCGGGGAGGTAGCCGGCCGTGGTCAGTCGGTCGCGGACGTCGACGACCCCGGCGAACTCACTGGGCACGATGTGCTCCTCGTTGGGCCGGCGCGCGGCGCGAGGCTACGGCACGCCCCGCCGAACCGACCAACCGGCCCGAGGTGGGGTCCGAACCCGACGGGCGCACGCAGGCGACGGGCACGGACGACACGGAGCAGGACGGAGCAGTCGGAGGACACGGGACGGTCACGGCCCGAAGGTGCCGGGGGTCGCTGCTGCCCGTGGGTATCGTCCTGCTGGCGGTCTTCGGCGCCTACGGGACGTCCGGGGCCGACACGGGGCGGATCGGACCGACCTCGTGGTGGCGCGCGTCCCCGCCGTCCGGACGCACGGTCGACGTCGCGGTCCTCGTCGGCAGCGACGGCTGCGAGGAGCTGCGGCCCGCTCCTCGGCCTGACGAGCCGCCGCTACGGTGACCGGCGGGGTGCACGGCCAGCCGTTGCCTGTCGGTCAGCCGGCGGCACCGCCAGCATCACGCTGCCGCCGAGCGACCAGGCCGTCGAGCACCAGCTCGGCCGTCGCGAGGTTGGTGGCAACCGGGACGTCGTGGATGTCGCACAGCTTCAGCAACGCCTGGATGTCCGGCTCGTGGGGGTGCGCCGTCATCGGGTCGCGCAGGAAGATCAGGCCGACGACGTGCCCGTCGATCAGGCGCGCGCCGATCTGCACGTCGCCTCCGAACGGGCCGGAGAGCATGGACTCCAGGTCGAGTCCGGTGGCGTCCACGATGCGCCCCCCGGTGGTCCCCGTCGCGATCAGCGCGAAGCGGGCGAGGTCGTCCCGGCGACGCTCGACGAACGCGACGAGGTCGTCCTTGCGGGCGTCGTGGGCGATGAGTGCCAGGGTCGTGCGGCCTGTCACCGTGGTCGGCCTTCCGTGCAGGGCCCGTGACGCTACTGCCCGGGGCCACCTGGCGGACGACCGGATCGCCACCTCCTCGTCTCCTCGTCCACGCCGAGCATGGCGCCCCCTGCCGGTCGGCCGGCTGCGGCCGGGCAGCGCCGCGGTCGCACCCGGCAGCAGCCGGCCGGTGGCCGGCCGAGCGCAGGGCACGCGACCGGTTGGCTACGGTCCCGGACGTGGGGTGAGACGTCACGACCGGCGAGGAGGGGACCGTGCGCGCGATCCGGATGACGACGACGGGGGGCCCGGAGGTGCTCGCGCTGGAGGAGGTCGCGACGCCCGAGCCCGGCCCCGGGGAGGTGCTCGTCGACATCGCGGCCGCCGGCGTCAACTTCATCGACACCTACCAGCGTTCGGGCCTCTACCCGCTGCCGCTGCCGACGGGGCTCGGGAGCGAGGGAGCCGGCACGGTCGTCGGGGTCGGCGACGGCGTGACCGACCGGCAGGTCGGCGACCGGGTGGCGTGGGCCAGCGCGCTCGGCTCCTACGCGGAGCAGGTCGTCGTGGCCGCGGACCGGACGGTCCGGGTCCCGGCAGCCATCGGTCCCGAGGTCGCGGCGGCGCTGATGCTGCAGGGCATGACCGCCCACTACCTCGCCAACTCGACCTCCACGCTCCGACGCGACGACACGGCGCTGGTGTACGCGGCCGCGGGCGGCGTCGGACGGCTGCTGGTGCAGCTCGCGAAGCGGCGCGGCGCCCGTGTGCTCGCCTGCACCTCGACGGCGTCGAAGGCGGACGCGGTCCGGGCGCTCGGCGCCGACGAGGTGATCCTCTACCGGGACGTCGACCTGCCCGAGGCGGTGGCGGAGCTGACCGGGGGACAGGGTGTCGACGTGGTCTACGACTCGGTCGGCAAGGACACCTTCGAGGCGTCGCTCGACTGCCTCAAGCCCCGCGGACTGATGGTGCTGTACGGCGGCTCGTCCGGTCCGGTGCCGCCGGTCGACCTGCAGGTGCTCAACCGCAAGGGCTCGCTGTACGTCACCCGCCCGAACCTCGCCCACTACGTCGCGACCCAGGACGAGCTCGAGTGGCGCGCAGGCGCCCTGTTCGACCTGGTCGTCGGGGGGCAGCTGGACGTCGCGATCCACCAGCGCTATCCGCTCGAGGAGGCTGCCCAGGCCCACCGCGACCTGGCCTCCGGGACGACCTCGGGCAAGCTGCTGCTGCTGCCGCGAGGCTGATCCGGGGGGGCCAGATGACCGAGCCGCTCGGCGACCGCTTCGACCCGGATCCCGACGACGAGCCGACCCCGCGGGAGCGGCTCGCCACCTTGCTCGAGCGCCGGCTCGACCTGCCGATGGCGGTGCTGGCGCTGGTCTGGGCGTTGTTCGTTGCCTACGAGCTGATCGCACCACCGGAGCAGCAGGGGACGATCACCACCATCAGCAACGTGATCTGGGTGGTCTTCCTCGTCGAGTTCGTCCTCAAGCTGGTCGTGTCGGGCAAGCCGTTCCGGTACCTGCGCCGCCACTGGATCTCGGTGTTCTTCCTGATGGTCCCCGCGCTGCGGATGCTGCGAGCGCTGCGGGCCTTGCGTGCGATGCGGCTGCTGCCGGCGGCGCGCGTCCTCGGCTCGTCGTACCGGGCGGTCGGGACGGCACGCAGCCTGCTGCACGGGCGGCTGCAGTTCCTCCTGATCGCCTCGCTGGTCGTCATCTTCGGCGGCGGGCAGCTGATCTTCGTGCTGGAGCGAGGACGGGCCGAGGCGATCGACACGCTCGGCAACGCGCTGTGGTTCGCCGCCAACGCGGTGATCTCCGGCACGATCGTCTACGAACCCGTGACCCTGATCGGACGGCTGCTCGCCCTGCTGCTGACCGCCTACGCCATCGTGGTGTTCGCCTCGCTCGCCGGCACGATCGGCGCCTACTTCGTCGAGTCCCGCCAGGAACGTGCCGCATCCGAGGAGGGTGCCGGATGACCGCTCAGCCACCACCCGAACCGCCGCACACCACCGCGATCGCCGCCGTCGAAGCGCTCGGCCTCCCTCACGAGGTCCGAGTCATCGACCGCGCCCGCTCCGTCGAGGAGGCCGCCGAACGCTACGGCGTGCCGGTGGACCGGCTGCTGAAGACCCTCGTCGTCCGTCGCGGCGACGACGACTACCTCTTCGTGCTGGTGCCGGGGCCGAGGCAGCTCGACTGGCCGAAGCTGCGCGCTCACCTCGGCGTCTCCCGGCTGTCGCTCCCGGACGCGGACGCGGCCAAGGAGGTCACCGGCTACGAGCGCGGCACGATCACGCCGTTCGGTTCCCGTCGCCCCTGGCCGGTCCTCGCCGATGCCACCATCGCGGCCGTCGGGGACGGCGAGGTGACGATCGGCGCCGGTGCGCACGGGGTCTCGCTGCGGCTCGCCGCCGACGACCTGCTGGCCGCCCTGGGCGCCGAGGTGGCCGACATCACCCGCTGACACCGCACCGACCACGCCATCGACCGACGCACCGACAGGGAGAGCGCCATGCGAGCGATCCGCATCACCGAGTTCGGGGGCCCGGAGGTCCTCACGCTGGTCGACGACCAGCCGGACCCGAGCCCACGCCCGGGTGAGCTCCTCATCGACGTCGGACACACCGGCGTCAACTACGCGGACACGCACCAGGCCGAGGACAGCTACCTCGCACCCTCGACGTTGCCGCTGATCCCCGGCGCCGAGGTGGCGGGGACCACGCAGGACGGACGGCGGGTCGTGGCGCTCCTCGCGGGGGGCGGGTACGCCGAGCGGGCGGTGGCGGCCACTCCCCTGGCCTTCGACGTGCCGGACGCGGTGAGCGACGGCGACGCGCTGGCTCTGGTCCTGCAGGGCACCACCGCGTGGCACCTGCTACGCACCTCGGCGCACCTGCAGGCGGGCGAGAGCGTGGTCGTCCACGCGGCGGCCGGTGGGGTCGGCACGCTCGCGGTCCAGCTGGCGAAACGGTGGGGCGCGGGCAAGGTCATCGCCGTCGCCTCCTCGGAGGAGAAGCGGCAGCTCGCGCTGGACCTGGGCGCGGACGAGGCGGTCGACGCCGGGGTGCCCGACCTGAAGGCCGCCCTCGTCGGCGCCAACCGGGGGACGGTGGACATCGTGCTGGACATGGTCGGCGGCCGGACCACCGACCAGAGCCTCGCCGCGCTGGCGCCCTTCGGCCGGCTCGTCCACTTCGGGATGGCGTCGCGCACGCCACCGTCCCCGATCCACCCAGGCGCCCTCATGGCACGCTCGCGCGGGGTCATCGGGTTCTGGCTGGCGCACGCGATGCGCGACCCGGAGCGCCACCTCGCCGCACCGATGCGCGAACTGCTCGCACTGACCGAAGCCGGTGACCTGCGCCCGGTGGTCGGTGGCACCTACGGGCTGTCGGAGGCGCGCCGGGCCCACGAGGACCTACGGGAGCGCCGGACGGTCGGCAAGCTGCTGCTGGACCCGTCGCGCTGATCGCCTGGCGAGGCGATCCTCGAGGACCGTCCTGGCGGGCATCGTCCCCTTGCCCGCCCCCGGTGCCCCGCTCCCCCCGGCGGGGCACCGCTCGTTCGACGGCAGCCACGCGCTCCAACGCGCGACGCCTGAGCGGGCTCTCAGGTCGGCGCCACCTCGGCCTCAGGTCGGCACAGCACGGTGGGCACTCACACCGACAGGAGCGATGACGTGAAGCACCTCTCCCTCACCCGCTGGAAGGCGATCTCGGCCACGGCGGTCCAGGTCGGCGACCTCACCCTCGACCTGCGCACGCGCAACGCGCAGCTGGCCGGGCGGGAAGGTGCCCCTGACGTCACGCGAGTTCGCGCTGCTGGAGACGTTCCTGCGCCATCCGGGGCAGGTGCTCTCGCAGGTCCAGCTGATGGACCGCGTTCGGCCGACGACCACTCGCCGGGCTCGGTGGACAGCGACGACTCGGTGGACAGCGACGACGCTGCCGACTCCGACGACTGACCGTCGAGCCAGCGGTGGTAGCCCGTACCCTTCGGGCATGAGTCCACGCGCCGTCGCGATGGTCGCCGCCCTGCTGGTCGCGGCCCTGCTCGGTGTGTCGGTCCTCGCGGTGCTGCAGGCCCGGGCGCTCGACGGGGAGCGCGACCGCGTCGCCGCCCTCGACGCCGAGGTGACCACCCTGCGGACGGAGGTCGCCACGCTCCGTGACGAGGTCGCGGCGGCGACCGCCCCGCCGCCGGACGACCGTGCCGCCGAGGAGGGTGACCGGAGCGAGGCCGACCCGCCGGACGACGACCCGGGACCCGCCGACCTCGACGCGCTGCTCGACGGCCTGCTGGGCGATGGCGGACAGCCCGACCTCGGCGGACTCCTCGAGGGCCTGCTCGGCGGTGGCGCGGACGCCGACATCGGAGGCCTGCTGGAGGGGCTGCTCGGCGACGGTGGCGAGGGGTTCGGTGCGCTGTTCGGGGCTGGCGACACCCCGGGTGCGCGGTGCCTGCTCCCGAGCGGCGACGACCCGATGGGGATGCTCGGTGGGTTGTTCGATGGGTCGGGTGCCAGCGGTGCGGCCGCCGATGAGGACCCGGACGAGCTCGTCCGCACCATCGGCGACCAGGTGGCGGACCTCCGCGAGCTCGCGTGGCAGGACGACGTCGAGGTGGCCTTCCTCGACGCCGTGGCGACCCGCGCACGGTTGCAGGAGCTGCTCGAGGAGGAGGACGCGATCGACCGGGAGGCGCTCGCGGTGCAGGAGCGGCTGTTGACGGCGCTGCGGGCGGTCCCGGCGGGCACCGACCTGGAGGAGCTGCAGCTGGCGCTGCTCGAGGACAGCGTCGCCGGCTTCTACGTCAGCGACACCGGCGAGCTGGTGGTCCGCGTGCCCGACGACGGGCGCATCCGCGGCATCGACCGCATCACGATCGCGCACGAGCTCCAGCACGCGCTCGCCGACCAGACGCTCGGGCTACCGGACCCGACCGACCCGCCCCTGTCGGAGGACGCCGACGCGACCCTGGCGACGCTCGCGGTCGTCGAGGGCGACGCGACCCTGGTGATGCAGCGCTGGGGGCTCGAGCACGTGTCGTTGATGGAGCAGCTCAGCGCCTTCGGGGACCCGGACATGGTGGCGGCGCAGGCGGCGCTGGACGACGTGCCCCACGTCCTGCAGCGGGAGCTGATCTCGCCCTACCTCGACGGGCTCGACTGGGTGTGCGACCGCTACCTCGAGGGCGGCTGGGCGGCGGTCGACGAGGCCTACCGCTCGCCGCCGGCCACGACCGCCGAGATCCTCTTCGGCGAGCCGGTCGACCCGGTCGAGCCGGCGCCACTCGGCACGCCGCGCGGCTACGACGAGGTGGGGGCGACCACCTTCGGCGCGGCGCCGCTGCTGTGGCTGTTCGAGGCACCGGGCGACGACCTCGACCGAGCGCTGGACGACCCGGAGGCGCGGGCGATGGCGTGGGGCGGCGGGGTCGCTGAGGTGTGGGCCCGCGGCGAGGACACCGCGGTCGGGCTGGCGCTGGCCGACCGGAGCGGACCGGGTGCGCCGGGGCTCTGCGCGTCGATGGGCACGTTCGTCGAGGCAGCCTACGCGGACTGGCGGGAGCTGCCGGCCGAGGCGGGGCGTGTCTGGCGCGGCGCCGACGGGGCGGCGGTCCTGCGCTGCGAGGTGGACGACGTCGTGCTCGGCGTCGGGCCGGACCTCATCAGCGCCACCGCCATCGCCGCCGGCTGACGGCGGACGGTGCGCAGCGGGTCGGGGACTGACGACGTCAGCGGACGCTGCTGGTTTCGGCCGGCTGGACCTCGGCACCGGCCGTGACCGGTTGGCCGACCAGCCGCAGCATCACCAGCGTGGCGGCCGCGGCGATCGGGAAGGCGACCCACCAGGGCAGGCCGAGGCCGACGGGGAGCAGGCCGAGCACGATCGCGATGCCACCGACGGAGAGCGCATAGGGCAACTGCGTCCTCACGTGGTCGATGACATCGCACTGCGACGCGCCCGAGGAGATCACGGTCGTGTCCGAGATCGGGGAGCAGTGGTCACCCCAGACGGCTCCGGCGAGGATGGTGGAGACACTGGCGAACAGGATCGGATGGCCCATCGGGTCCGACAGGCCCTGCGCCTCGAGCACGGCCAAGGCGAGCGGGATCGCCAGCGGCGTGAGGATGCCCATCGTCCCCCAGCTCGTGCCGGTGGCGAAGGCAACGGCTCCCGCGATGATGAACAGGATCGCCGGCAGCAGCGCGGCCGGCAGGGCCTCTCCGAGCGTCGTCGCGAGGTACTCGCCGGTGCCGAGGTCGCTACTCACGCCCGACAGTGCCCAGGCGAGGGTCAGGATGATCAGCACGTACAGCACCGTCTTGATGCCCGTGTACCAGGCGTCGACGGTCTGGCCGATGGTGAGCAGCCTCTGGCCGATGCTCAGCATGGCCGCGACGAGGACCGCCAGCATCGATCCCCACAGCAGGGCGGAGAAGGCATCGCCGGTGCCGATCACCTCGACGAGGTTGTCGCCCTCGCCCGTCACGTACAGGCCGACGGCGGTGATGCCGATGAGCGTCACGATCGGAAGCACGGCGTTGACGACGCGCGCAGGGACGTGGTCGGGGGGCACGAGGCCGTCGTCGAGCTCGTCGCTGCCACCGAGGTTCGATCCTTCCCGCAGGACCTCGCCGTGCTCGCGGGCGCGCCGTTCGGCGCGCAGCATCGGGCCGAAGTCGCGGCCCGAGACGGACACGGCGAAGACCAACAAGATGGCCAGCACCGGATAGAAGGCATACCGCAGCGACTGGAGGAACACGGCGTAGCCGCTCAGCTCGATCCCGGTGTCGGCGAGCGCGGTACTGATCAGTCCGACCTGGAAGCCGATCCACGTGGTGACCAGGGCGATGGTCGCGACCGGCGCCGCCGTCGAGTCGACGAGGTAGGCGAGCTTCTCACGCGAGATCCTCAGGCGGTCGGTGATGGGTCGCATGGTGTTGCCGACGACCAGCGTGTTGGCGTAGTCGTCGAAGAAGATGATGACGCCCAGCGCCGAGGTCGCGACCTGCCCGCGCCGCGGCGTGGACGTCCACCTCGTCACGACGTTGACGATGCCGTCGGTCCCGCCGTTCTTGCGGACGATGCCGACCATGCCGCCGATCATGAGGGTGAACACGATGATCGCCACGTGATCGGGGTCGCTCAGCGCTTCGACGACGTACACACCGATGAGATCCAGCACCGCGGTCAGGATGCCGCCGAAGGTCAGGCCCTCGACGAGCCATGCGCCGAACCAGACACCGACGACCAGGGACGGGATGATCTGGCGTGTCGCCAGCGCCATCCCGATCGCCAGCAGGGGCGGCAACAGCGACGTCCAGTCCGGATCGACGCCGCCCTCGTCCTCGTCGGCGCCTTGGGCCTGGGCGTCGTCTTGGGCCTGAGCGTCGCCCTCGTCGGCTTCCACCTCGTCCTGCGCGAGCGTCTGCGCACTCGCCGAGTCACCCACCGCTCCGACGGCTGCAACCATCAGCAGCGCGAGCAGCAGCGCGGCGAGCACCGCGCCCAGATGCCGACGCCAGGCCGGTGCGATCATCACAGGCGCGGCCGGCATGGGTCCACCCTCTCGAAGGCTGATGCGGAAGTCTGTTCGGGTTCATCTCGGAAAGCAAGGCCCGATGCAAGGACCCTCCGGAACATCCCGGCTGCTGCGTGCACCGCGGCCGCGTACTCGAGCGCGTGACCGTCGCTCCAGCGCAGGTCGCATCACCGGTGCCTCGGCAGCCGCACCACCACCCGACGGCACCCTCCCACCCCGGACCCCGCAGCTGCGCCGACCCGTCTGCGGCGGGGTGTTCAGCCGAGCACGACCAGGTCGTCGCGGTGGATCACCTCGCGGGCGAACCCGGCGCCGAGCGAGCTGGTCGCGTCGGCCGTCGACCGGCCGGCCATCCGGACCACGTCGGCGACGTCGTAGTTCGACAGGCCGCGGGCGACCACCCGGCCGCCGGGGTCGACCACCTCCACGGCGTCCCCGGCGGCGAACCCGCCGTCCGCGCGGGTGACCCCCACCGCCAGGAGCGACACCCCCCGGCTGCGCAGCGCCTCCGCCGCGCCGGCGTCGACGTGGATCCGGCCGTGCACGGTCAGCGCGAAGCCGATCCAGAGCCGACGGGCCTCGACCCGTGCCGGGTGCGCCACGAACCAGGTCCCGATCTGCTCGCCGTTCAGCGCCTGCGCCAGCACGTCCGGCCGACGGGCGTCGGCGACCACCGCGTGGGTGGCGCTGCGGACCGCGACGCGTGACGACTCGACCTTCGTGCGCATCCCGCCGGATCCGACGTACGACCCGACCCCGCCGATCGCGCTCATGTCGAGGGTGTCGATGTCGTCCACCCGCTCGATCAGCTGCGCGCCGCTGACCGACGGGGGCCGGTCGTAGAGCCCGGCCACGTCGGAGAGCAGCACCAGCACCTGCGCGTCCAGCATCGACGCCACCAGGGCGGCGAGGTGGTCGTTGTCGCCGTAGGCCAGCTCCTCGGTGGTGATCGCGTCGTTCTCGTTGACGATGGGCAGCGCCCCGAGCTCGAGCAGCCGCCGCAGGGTGGTCCGGGCGTTGAGGTAGCGGGACCGGCGCACGAAGTCGTCCTGGCTGAGCAGGATCTGCCCCGACGTGAGCCCGTGGGATGCCAGCACCCGCTGGTAGGCCTGGATCAGCTCCCCCTGCCCGACCGCGGCCGCGGCCTGCAGCGTGGCGAGGTCCAGCGGCCGCCGCTCGAAGCCGAGCAGCCCCATGCCCGCCGCCACCGCTCCGGACGACACCAACACCACCTGCGTGCCGGCAGCACGGGCAGCCACGACCTGCTCTGCGAGGTTCTCGACCTGCGCCCGGTCGAGCCGGCCGTCGTCACCCCGCAGGGACGACGAACCGACCTTCACGACCGCCAGCGCCGGCCGCGGGAAGCGGGCGGTCACCCACCCACCTCGGGGTCCGCTGCCTCGACGTCGTCGCGGCCGTCTTCGAGGTCGTCGTCCAGGGCCACGTCCGCGTTCGCCCCGTCCGAAGCGTCCGTGGCCGCTGCCGAGCGCGCCTCGTCCGGGTCGTCCTCCGCCTCGGCGGCGAGGATCTCCGCCCGCTCGTCGGCCGGCAGGTCGTCGAGGTCCGGGTCGAAGTCGAACACCGCGTCGCCGATGACCACGTCGTCGCCCACGCGGGCACCACGAGCGACCAGCGCCTTCTCCACGCCGGCGCGGCGCAGCCGGCCCTGCAGGTAGCGCACGGCCCCGGGCTCCTCGAGGGGCAGCATCTGCACCCACCGCTCGACCCGTTCACCGGAGACCTCGTAGGCGCCGCTGTCCGTGCGTCCCACCACGAAGTCGGGGCCCCTCGGTCCGAGGTGGAGGACGACCTCCTCCTCGCCGGCTCCCTCCGCCACCCGGACGTCACCCAGACGCGCCCGTTCCGCGGCGACGAGCTCCCCGAGCCGGTAGCGCAGCCGGTCGAGCCCCTCGCCGGTGACGGCGGACACCTCGAGGACCTCCTCGCCGGCGGTGCCGAGCTGGTCACCGACGAGCTCGGCCATGGCACGGCCGTCGGGGAGGTCGACCTTGTTGATCACCACGAGCTGTGGACGCTCGAGCAGGTCCGGGTCGTGGCGTCCGAGCTCGCCGCGCAGGGCGGCGAGGTCGTGAACCGGGTCGCGGTCGGGTTCGAACGGCATCGCGTCGAGGACGTGCAGCAGCAGGAGGCAGCGCTCGATGTGACGCAGGAAGCGGGTGCCGAGGCCCTTGCCCTCCGCCGCACCCTCGATCAGGCCGGGGACGTCGGCGAGCACCACGTCGATGGGGGTGCCGTCGGCGGTGTCACCGGCACGCATGACACCGAGGTGGGGCGTGAGGGTGGTGAACGGCCAGGCCTCGACCCGTGGGGTGGCAGCCGACAGACGGCCGACCAGCGACGACTTGCCGGCGGACGGGAAGCCGACCAGACCGACGTCCGCGATCAGCTTCAGCTCGAGCCGCAGCGCGCGTTCACGGACCTTCTCGCCGTGTTCCGCGAACCGGGGCACGCGCCGGTAGCGGTTGGCGAACGCGGCGTTGCCTCGCCCGCCACGCCCGCCGCGGGCGGCGGTGTAGCGCTGCCCGTCGCGGACCAGGTCCGCGAGGACCGTGCCGGTGTCCAGGTCGCGCACGATCGTGCCGAGCGGGACCCGCAGGACGGCGTCGTCGCCGGACGCGCCGGTCTTCCCCATGCCGGAGCCGTGGATGCCGTCGCGACCCCGGCGGTGCGGGGCACGGTGCAGGTCGAGGAGCGAGGTGGTGTTGCGGTCGGCCGCCAGGATCACGTCACCGCCGTCACCACCGTCGCCGCCGTCCGGGCCCCCACGGGGGACGTGGGCTTCACGCCGGAACGACACGGCGCCGTTGCCGCCGTTGCCGCCACGGACGTGGATCGTGCACTCGTCGACGAAGCTCGGGGCGTCCACGGTGCACCTCCGGGGAACGGGACCTCACGCGGGGCAACGTACGGGGCGGAGCGCCCCGCCGGAGCCCCAGCGGGTCGGCGTCACGCCCTCACGCGTCGAGGGCGGCCACGCGATGGGCCGCCCTCGACAGGTGATCGGTCGCCGCGCGGGGTCGGCGCGGATCGGCTCAGGCGTCGACCGGGTCGATGTTCGCGTAGGTGCGCGCGCCGGACTTGCGGAAGCGCACCGCGCCGTCGACCAGGGCGAAGAGGGTGTCGTCGCCGCCACGCCCGACGTTCTCGCCCGGGTGGATCTTCGTGCCGCGCTGACGCACGATGATGCTGCCGGCGGTCACCGCCTGGCCGCCGTAGCGCTTGACACCGAGTCGCTTGGCGTTGGAGTCGCGGCCGTTGTTGGACGAGCCGCCGCCCTTCTTGTGCGCCATGTCGGTCCTCCTGTGGCACCCGCGGGTGCCGGTCGTCGCCCCGTCGCGGGGGCCCTCAGATGCTGTCGATGCGGATGGTCGTCCGGTGCTGCCGGTGCCCGCGGGTCTTGCGCTGGCGCGACTTGTTCTTGTAGGTGAACACCCGGATCTTGTCACCGCGGTCGTGGCCGGTGATGGTCGCGGTGACCGCCCGGTCGGCGAGGTCGCCACCCGCCGTCACGTCCCCGCCGTCGACGACGAGCACCGCGGTGAGCGACACCTCGTCGCCGATCTCGCCGGCGAGCCGCTCGACGGTGACTTCCTGGCCGGGTTCGACCCGGTACTGCTTGCCGCCCGTGGCGATGACCGCGTACACGGTGGCCTCCTGTCGTTCACGTCGGTCCGGGCCCGCAGTGGCTCCGGAAAGTGGTGGCTCCACCGCGTCGGTCCGTCGTCCGGTCCCCCGGCGCGTCGTCCGCCGGCACGCGGCGGACACGGGTGCCCGTGAGGAGCGGGAGGGGCGAGTGGAAGCGGTGAGATGGCGCGCGCTGCAGGGCAGCGGGCGCCAGGCCTGCTGGAGAGGGAAGGTACCGGTGGCGGCGGGTGGGGGTCAACCGGCCGGGCGGTCCGCCGCGCGTGGCGTTCGACCAGCCGGGTGGCGCGAGCCGACGATCAGCCCCGCAGCGCCGCCCACACCACCTTCGGGAACAGCCGGGGGTCACGGGTGGCGGTGAAGCGTGCCACCTCGGGGAACAGCTCGCTGAGGGTGCGATGGGTGTGGAACCACGCCGGCTTCGTCGGGGCGCGGAACGGGCCGCGCACGACCGACTTCTCGACGTCCTCGAGCAGGTAGGTGTTGTGGACCACCCCGCGACCGGACTGGATGTCGGTGGCCTCCGCACCCGGGTAGGCGCCCCACGAGGGCGAGACGAACGCGTAGGCAGCCGCCGACCAGTGGTTGACGACCACCGAGCCGTAGCGCAGTTCGTCGACCGCACGCTCGACCGCCGCCGCCACGTCCGGGTCCTTCAGCGAGCGGGGGTGGACGATGATCGACGCGGACAGCGTGCCCCACAACGTGTCGTTGCAGAACGCCACCGCTTCGTCGAGGTAGGCGGAGATCGACCGCGGCGAGTCCAGCGACACCTCGCCGAACACGCCGCAGAAGGCCTCCGTGCGGAAGGCGATGTCGTCCTTCTCGGACGGGTCCAGGCCGGGGATCAGCGTGAACGGGACCCGGTCCGGGCCGGTCTCGCCGAACCACTCCGAGGTGGGGTGCTCGCGGACGAAGCGCTCCCAGCGCTCGACGGCGCCCGGGTAGTAGGGCACGCGCTCCTCCGCGCGGGTCAGCGAGTCGCGGATCGCGTGGAGCAGGTCGTTGCGCTTCGCCCAGGCGCGGTGTTGGACGATCACGCGGGCGGCGATGCAGTTGAACCCGCCGTTCTGCACCAGTTTCGAGGCGATGTTGTCGCCCTGGTAGGCGATGTCCTTCTCGCTCCACGGGCCCGGCACCACGATGACCGGGGTGACGTTGCCGAGCTCCGAGGTGACCGGCTTGGTCAGCTCCGGCTCGCCGGCAGCCTTCCGGCGCGCACCATCCTCGCCGCGCCCGAACACGATCGCGTCGTGGGTCTTGTCGGAACCGGTGACGTGGATCGTGTCGACCAGGTCGTGGCGCGTGAGGTACTCCCCCGCGTCGGCGCCGCCGTAGACGATGCGCACGAACCCCTCACGGACCAGCGGCTGCATCGCCTCGGCGATGTAGGGCCCGAGGTGCTCGTTGACGGGGTTCATCTTGAGCAGGACGACGTGGTCCTTGGCGAACAACTCGTAGAGCGCGTCCATCGGGCCGATGGACGACACGTTGCCGGCTCCGAGCACGAGCGCGACGCCCGGCTGCGGCGCGTGGTCCTTGCGGTAGATGCGTCCGATCCGCGCCAGCGCCTGGTCGAGGGTGACGTGCGGCTGGAGCCGGATCTCGCCGCTGAAGCCGGGGAACACGAGCGCGTCCCAGGTGTCGGTCGGCAGGATCCTCGCGACGACCTGGCCGTTGGGCGCCACCTTGATCGACGGTGGCTGCGGCCGGCCCGTCTCCTGGATGTCGGTGAGGGTCCGCTCGAGGAGCTTGAGGTTGCGTAGCAGCGCGACCACCCCGGAGCCCCAGTCCTCGCCGACCAGCGGCGAGTCGTGGTGGATGCCCTTCGCGTGCGCGGCCGCCGCGGCCCAGTCCGGTCCGACCGCGAGCGTCGTGTCGACCATCTCGGTCAGCAGCGCGAGGCGCGCGGGCACGTCGGTGTCCGCCCACCTCGCCGCAGCGGCGGCCAGGTCCGCCAACGTCTCGTCCAGTTGCTCGCGCGGGGTCTCCGGGAAGGAGTGCGCGATCTCCGGGACCGCGTTCATGCTGCCACTGACGCGTGGCTGGTTGCCCTGCTCGGTCACCGGGCGCCTCCTCGGCTGGTCGTCCACGTCTGCTGTGACTCCCGCTCCCTCTCGAGCGTAGGACGCGGCGAGGTGGTCGTGAAACCACGGGTCGCGCCCGCCGCGCCGGTCGCGTGCGTCGATCGGCGCCGCGGGCGGACCCACTAGGACAGGGACGCGGTGCCCCGGACCCAGCTCGCGTGCAGTCGGCCGTAGACCCCGCCCGCCGCGACGAGCTCGGCGTGCCGGCCACGCTGGATGAGCCGCCCCTGGTCGAACACCAGCACCTCGTCGGCGACCTCCGCGGTGGACATCCGGTGCGCGATCGTGATCGTGGTGCGGCCCCGGGTGAGCCCGGTCAGTGCGCGGGAGAGCCGCACCTCGGTGGCGGGGTCGACCGCCGAGGTGGCCTCGTCGAGCACGAGCAGGTCGGGGTTCGCGACGTAGGCGCGGGCGAGCGCGACGAGCTGCCGCTCCCCGGCCGACAGCGAGGTGCCACGCTCCCCCGTGCGGGTGTCCAGGTGGTGGGGCAGCTCGTCGACCCAGTCAGCCAGCCCGAGCTCGAGGAAGGACAGCTCGAGGTCCTCGTCGGAGATGGTGGGCTGGCCCATGCGGACGTTGTCGGCGATCGTGCCGTCGAACAACGCGCCGTCCTGGGGGACCATCACGACCCGCCGGCGCAACGACGCGAACCGCACCTGGTCGAGCGGCAGGTCGTCGATGAGGATGCGCCCCTCGGAGGGGTCCATGAGCCGGGTCAGCAGCTTCGCGAAGGTGGTCTTCCCGGAGCCGGTCTCCCCGACCACGGCGACGCGGGTCTGCGGTGCGATCGTGAGGTCGACGTCGTGGAGCACGATCGGCCCGGAGGCGTCGCGGGCGGCCTCGCCAGGTTTCGGGTAGCGGAAGGAGACCTGCTCGAAACGCAGGCCGACGGGTCCGGCCGGCAGCTCGAGGCCGTCCTCGCCGGGGTCGGCGACGTCCGGCTCGATGTCGAGGACGTCGAGCACCCGCCGCCAGCCGGCGACGGCGGTCTGGCCCTCGTTGATGACCTCGGAGGCGATCAGGACCGGGTCGACGAACAGCGTGATGAGGAACAGGAACGCGAGGACGGTCCCGGGGGTGATGCCGGCGTCGGTCCCGAGCGCGATGCCGACCACCACCGCCGCGCTGGTGGCGGCGGCGCCGAACACCTCCCCCGTGCCGGAGAAGCTGGACGACAGCGTCCCGGCGCGCACGGCGGCGCGGCGGTGCTCCTCGATCGCCTTGTCGAGGCGGGCCTGGGTGCGCGGCTCGATGCCGTAGGCGCGCACGACCGGGGCGCCGACGACGGTCTCCGCGAGCACCCCGAGCAGGCGCCCGACCTTCTCGCGCACGGTCAGGTAGGCGACGGTCAGCCGCTTCTGGAACCAGCGGGCGCCGAACAGGAACGGCACGAACACGCCGAGCACGACCAGCGTGAGCTGCCACGAGTAGACCGCCATGACGATGGTCGCGACGGTGAGCTGTCCGGTCGCGGTGATCAGGTTCAGGCCGGCCCACTGCATGAAGCGGCTGATCTCGTCGATGTCGGAGGTGACCCGGGCGACCAGCGACCCGCGGGCGTGGGTCGCCTGGTGCAGCATCGACAGGTCGTGGATGTGGCGGAAGGCGCGGACCCGCAGGCTCGCGAGGGCGGACTCGACGACGGCCGCCAGGCGGTAGTTCATCCAGCCGCTGGCGATCGCGGTGAGGAGCACGGCGAACCCGGCGAGGATCACCACCTGGGTGACGGCGCCGAGGTCGACGGCGCTGCCCGCCGCCCCGAAGCCGTCGTCGATCGTCCGCTGGATCGCGACGGGCACGATGGCGCGGCCCGCGGTGGCGAGCAGGGCGAGCAGCAGCGTGCCGGGCAGCCCGACGCGCAGCTCGGGTGACAGCGAGATGCCGCGGACCAACGTCCGCCACGCGCCTTCGGGGGGGCGGGCGTGGTCGTCGGGCAGTGCTCGGGAGGTGGCTCTCACGGTCCCACCTCGCCGCCCGCGACACGGGTCGAGTGGTCGTGGCTCTCGACCTCCTCGGACTCGAGCTGCTCGTAGGCCTGGACCAGCTCCGCGTAGGCCCGGACCTCGCGCTCGAGCCGGTCGTGGGGGCCGCGGGCGGCGATCACGCCGTCGCGGATGAACACGACCTCGTCGGACAGGGCGATCGAGCCGCGGCGGTAGGCGACGACCACCACGGTCGCCGGCAGGTCGGCGTCGGCCAGGCCGCGCAGGATCTCGGACTCGACCGCCGGGTCGACCGCCGAGGTGGCATCGTCGAGCACCAGCAGGCGTGGGCGGCGGATCAGGGCGCGGGCCAGCGCGATGCGCTGGCGCTGGCCGCCGGACAGGGTCGCGCCGCGCTCCCCGACCGAGGTGTCGTAGCCGCGCTCGAGCGCGCTGACGAAGCCGTGCGCCTGGGCGAGGCGGGCGGCGGCCTCGACCTCCTCGTCGGTGTAGTCGCCGCCCAGCGTGATGTTGCCCCGGACAGTGTCGTCGAACAGGAACGCCTCCTGGAAGACGATCGCGACGTGGTCGGCGAGCTGGTCACGGGCGAGGTCCCGCAGGTCGCGGCCGTCGAAGGTGACCCGGCCGGTGTCGGGGTCGTAGAGCCGGACGAGCAGGCTCGCGACGGTCGACTTGCCAGAGCCGGTGGCGCCGACCATCGCGATCGTGCGGCCGGCCTGGATGTCGAAGCTGACCGAGGCGACGCCACGGGTGGTGTCGTCGACGGGGGCCTCACCGTCCGCCGGCTCGGCGGGCACCACGGCGACGGTCGCGGGGCCGGAGAGGTTCTCGCGCTCGCTGCTCGGGTGGTGGAAACCGACCTCCTGCATAGCGGTGGCGGCGCCACCACGCCCGGCGGCCGGCGCGTCGCCGTAGGGCATGCGACCCTCGGCGGCGAGCACCCGGCTCACGCGGTCCCACCCGACCACGGCGCGAGGCAGTTCCCCGAGCAGCCAGCCGAACACGCGCATCGGCAGCGCGACCAGCCGGAACAGGTAGGCGAACAGCACGAGGTCGCCGGCCGACAGCGCACCGTCGCGCACCCGCACGGAGCCGACGACCAGCACGAGCAGGATGCCGACGTTCGGCAGCGCCTCGATCACGGGGTCGAAGAACGCCCGCAGGCGGCCGACGACGATCATCTTGTCACGCAGGTCGTCCGCGATCGCCTGGAAGCGCTCGGTCTCCGCGTCCTCACGGCCCATGGTCTTGACGACCAGGGCGGAGTCGAACGACTCGTGCGCCACCTCGGAGACGTCGGCGCGGGCCTGCTGCGCGACCGTGGCAGCGTGGCGCATGCGGCGCTGGTAGTACCAGTTGGCGAGCGCGAGCAGGGGGCCGACGGAGAACCCGATCGCGGCCAGCGCCGGGTCGGTCGCGACCAGCAGGGACGCGGTGATGACGAGCAGCAGGCCGGCACCGAAGGCCATCGGCAGCGGGGCGGCGACGAAGAAGGCCGACTCCACGTCGGCGTTCGCGTTGGACAGCAGCTCACCGGTCGGGTGGCGCCGGTGCCAGGCGATCGGCAGCTCGAGGTAGCGGCGGGTGACCTTGCGGCGGTACTGCGCCTGCAGGCTGTACTGCGCGAAGTACGCGCCGAGCCGGCGGGCGACCACGCCGGCCGCCTTGAAGACCGCCACACCCATGATCGCGGCGACGGCGAGGGCGACGAGGCCCCGGTCGACCTGGCCGGTCGCGAAGCTCGGCAGCACCACCTCGTCGGTGACCCAGCCGAGCACGAGCGCCGACGCGACGGTCATGCCGGCGTAGAGCGCCGCCCCGCCGATCCCGACCGCGAAGGGCTTCGGGGCGGAGCGGAGCGCGACCCCGATCACCCGGAGCCCACGCCGCATCAACCCGTCGTCGGACGGGTCGCGAGGGGTCGGGCGGGAGACGGCAGCCATGACCGGCCACCGTACCGAGCGGTCGCACACCGCCTCGACGTGGAGCGAGGTCGCTCGGCCACCACACCCGCGGCGGGTCCCCGGGGGCCCCCCACGGCTGGGCGCCGTCGGGGGGCGGTCACGGCAGCCGTGGATGACGAGCTCGCACCCCGGTCGGATGTGTCCGCCTGGCGCCGCTGTTGCGTCGTCGTGGAGGGTCCGGTCGCCGCAGCCGGACGGATGTGTCCGCCAGGCGTCGGGCACGGGGGACCCGGCCGGGGGCGACCGTGGTGCGCGCCGGCCCGGCCAGACCGGGGGCCGGGCGGTCAGTCGAGCTCGGAGACGATGCCGCGGCCCTCGCACGCATCGCAGCTGTGGCTGAACGACTCGATCAGGCCCTGGCTGACGTTCTTCCGGGTCATCTGCACGAGCCCGAGACGCGAGACCTCCGACACCCGGGTCTTCGTCCGGTCGCGGAGCAGCTCGCGCTTGAGCCGCCGGACGACCTGCTCCTGGTTCGCCTTCAGCAGCATGTCGATGAAGTCGATGATGATGATCCCGCCCATGTCCCGCAGGCGGAGCTGGCGGACGATCTCGTCCGCCGCCTCGAGGTTGGTCTTGAGCACGACCTCCTCGAGGTTGGTGTCCTTGCCCCCGGTGAACTTGCCGGTGTTGACGTCGATGACCTTCATCGCCTCGGTCGACTCGATGATCAGGTACCCGCCGGAGGGCAGCCAGACCTTCTTGCCCATCGCCTTGCGGAGCTGGTCGGCGACGTCGTAGGCATCGAACAGCGGGGGGAGCTCCTGCTGCCGCTCGCGGGCGGCGGCGAGCTGCTCGGGGGTGAGCCCGCGCGCCGGGTCCGCCAGGACGTCGCCCGCCTCGGCCGCGCCGGCACCGTCGCGCTCGTCCGGGCGATCCTCGGTCCCGGGCTCCGCGCCGGCATCCGACGGCGGCGCGTCCCCGTCGGCCGCGTCGGCCGCGTCGGCCGCGTCGGCCGCGTCGGCGATGGTGGTCGCTGCCTCGGCGTCCCCGGACCCGCCGGCTTGCGCCTCGGACCCGTCGTCGGGCGGTCCGTCGGCGGCTGCCGCGCCGCCCTCACCGCCGTCCTGGCCGTCCGTCGGATCGGGGTCCGCGGACGGGGCGCCCACGGCGCGAGCCCGGGCGTCCTGGGTCGGCTGGCCGTAGAGCTCGACCTTGTCGAGCAGCTCCGGCGCCACCTCGTCGAGGTAGCCGCGGACCTGGTGGTAGAGGTCCTCGTCATCGACGATGCAGCGCTCGAACTCCGGGCCGAAGTTGTCCCGGATCACCTTGACGACGAGCGCCGGCTCCTCGTAGACGGTCGTGAGGGCCTTCGCGTCCTTCGCCGCCTCCTCGACCCGCTCCCACTTGGCGAGCAGCCGCTCGAGGTCGGCGGTGAGCTGCTCGTCGCTGGCACCCTCCGCGGCGGTGCGCACGATGATGCCGTGGTCCTCCGGCTTGACCTTCTTGACCACCCGGCGCAGCCGGTCCCGCTCCTGGTCGGTCAGCTTGCGCGAGATCCCGAACAGCTCCGAGTTCGGCGCGAGCACCATGTAGCGACCCGCCAACGACAGGTGCATCGTCAGCCGCGGCCCCTTGGAGCCCATCGGGTCCTTCGTGACCTGCACCAGCACCTTCTGGCCGGGCTTGAGGGCGTTCTCGATGCGCTCGTCGGCGCCCTCCTCGAGGTCGAGCTCGTCGTAGAGCACCTCGCCGGCGTACAGCACCCCGTTGCGACCCTTGCCGATGTCGAGGAACGCGGCCTCCATCCCGGGCAGGACGTTCTGGACCCGCGCCATGTAGATGTTGCCGACGAAGGTCACGTCCTCCTTGCGGGTGACGTAGTGCTCGACGACCGTGCGGTCCTCCAGCACCGCGATCTGCGTGCGGTCCTGCTTCGCCGTCACGAGCATCGTGCGCGGCGGGCCCTCCAGGATCGCGCGCCGGACCTCCTCCGGTACCCCGCCCGGGCGCTGCGAGCCCCGACGACCCCCGTTGCCGCCGTTGGTGGCGCGCCGGCCGCGCTTGGCGGCCACCCGGGTGCCGCTGCGCGCGATGGCCTTCTCCACGTCCTGTTCGTCGCCGTCGTCGCCGGTGGCATCGTCGTCCCGCGAGCCGTCGCGGCCGCCGCCGCGGTCCGTCCGGCCCCGCCCGCCGGACGACCGACGCCGCGACCGGTCGCCGGACCCGCCA
>SLMP01000145.1 GCA_007133465.1 Nitriliruptoraceae bacterium
CCGGCCCCGCCCGGTCCCCGCCCGGACCGCGTGTGGTCTGGCGCGCGTCGAACACCCGTAGAACCACACACCGTCGCGGGACCACGGCGGGCCTGCCGGTCAGTACCACTTGGTCGGGAGCTCGCCGGGGTCGTAGGTGTCGACGTGGTCGAACAGCGCGTCGAGGTCGGCGGCGACGAACCACAGTCGCTCGTAGTCCCGCTTGGCGAACCGTTGCTCGAAGAGGTGCTCGAAGGTGGCGAGCAGTGGCTGCCAGAACCCGTCGACGTCGACCAGCACGATCGGCTTGCGGTGGTAGCCGAGCTGCTTGAGGGTGAGCACCTCGAGGAGCTCCTCGAGCGTGCCGAAGCCGCCCGGCAGCGCGACGAAGGCGTCCGCGCGTTCGAACAAGGCGCGCTTCCGGTCGCTCATCCCGTCGGTGACGATCAGCTCGTCACAGGCGTTGTCGGCGAGCCCACGGTCGGCCATCAGCTGCGGCAGGACGCCGGTGACGTGGCCGCCGGCCTCGCGGGTGGCGGCGGCGAGGATGCCCATCAGGCCGACCTCGGTGCCGCCGTAGACGAGCGCGTCCCCGCGTTCGCCGATGCGGTAGCCGAAGGCGCGTGCCACCGCCCGGTAGCGCTCGTCGACCGCGTCCGACGACGACGTGTAGACGGTGAACCTCACGGGTGACCCCCACTCCCTCGGCGCTGTGGCGTCCCGCTCCGCCCTGGCGGCGGAGCGCGTCGCCAGGTCCCGAGTCTGCCTGAATGGCGTACCGGTGCGGGCATCCGGCGGACCCAGGGGCGGCGGGTCCGTCGACGGTGAGGGCCGTACCGCAACGGCGATGCACCTACGAGGTGCGGTCCACGGCGGCGAGGAGGTCATCGATGGAGCCCTCGGAGAACCGGCCATCGGTGAGTCGATCACGGACGAGTTCGAGGATGCCGACCTGCTCGAGTTCCTCCAGCTCCCGCGTTCGGAGCTCCTCCACGCTCTTGCCCTCCGTCAACCCCGCCCTCCCGACGTCCGTAGGGTCTGCTGCGAAGAGCGCACGTCTCCGGTTCGCGCGACCAGGGGGCTGCCGGTCGGCGGCGGTCGCCGTTCGGGCGCGATGCGTCAGGTGCGCTCGGGCCGCAGGGTCGGGAACAGGATCACGTCGCGGATGTTGGCGACGTCCGCGAGCAGCATTACGACCCGGTCGACCCCGACCCCGAGCCCGCCGGTCGGCGGCAAGCCGAGCTCCATCGCCCGCAGGTAGGGCTCGTCGAGGACCATCGCCTCCTCGTCGCCGGCCGCCTTCGCGCGGGCCTGCGCCTCGAACCGCTCGCGCTGATCGGCGGGGTCGATCAGCTCGGAGAACGCGTTGGCGTACTCCCGTCCGGTCGCGATCAGCTCGAAGCGTTCGGTGACGTGCGGCTCGGAGCGGTGCCTGCGGGCGAGCGGCGACACCTCGATCGGGTAGTCGATCACGAAGGTCGGATCCCACAGGTTCGGCTCGACGAGCTTCTCGAACAGCTCCAGCACGAGTTTGCCGGGCCCGAACGCGTCGTCGGACGCCACCTCGTGCTCGTCGCAGATCGCGCGCAGGTCCTCGATCGGCAGGTCGTAGTCGAGCTCGGCGTGGCCGGACGCCTCGCGGGTGAGCTCGAGCAGGCTGGCACGGCGGAACGGGCCGGCGAGGGAGACGGGCCGGCCCTGGTAGCTGAGCTCGAGCGTGCCGATGGCTTCCGTCGCCGCGCGCTGCAGCAGCGCCTCGGTCAGGTCCATCACGTCGTGGTAGTCGTCGTAGGCGGCGTACGACTCGAGCATCGTGAACTCGGGGTTGTGACGGGTGCTCATCCCCTCGTTGCGGAAGTTGCGGTTGATCTCGTACACGCGCCGCATGCCGCCGGCGATCAGCCGCTTGAGGTACAGCTCCGGCGCGATCCGGAGGAACAGATCGGTGTCGAGCGCGTTGTGGTGGGTCACGAACGGCTTGGCCATCGCCCCACCCGGGATCGGGTGGAGCATCGGCGTCTCCACCTCGACGAAGCCGCGCTCGTCCATCTCCGCGCGCAGCGCCCGCAGCACCGCCGAGCGGACCTCGAACACCCGGCGCGCCTCCGGGTTGACGACCAGGTCGACCTCGCGCTGGCGGAACCGGGCCTCCGTGTCGGTCAGGCCGTGCCACTTGTCCGGCAGCGGCCGCAGCCCCTTGCCGAGCAGCGTGAGCGTCGCCGGCTTGACGGACAGCTCGCCCTTCTTGGAGGCCATCACCTCGCCGGTGGCGCCGACCCAGTCCCCGACGTCGAGGTGGCCGAGCAGGTCGCGGGACGCGTCGTCCAGCGCCTTGACGGGGCAGAACAGCTGCAGGTCGATGCCGTCCTCACGCAGGACGAGGAACCGCAGCTTGCCCATCTCGCGCTTCGCGACCAGCCGGCCGGCGACCGTCACCACGTCGCCGGTCTCCGCGTCGGGCTCCAGGTCCGGGTAGGCGTCGCGGACCTCCGCGAGCGTCGCGGTGGGGCGGAAGCGGACGGGGTAGGGCTCGATGCCGGCGTCGCGGAGCGCGGCGACCTTGGCGCGGCGGGTGGCGACGATCTCGTCGAGCTTGGACTCGCCGGCGGGCGCTGCCGCGGAAGCATCTGTGGCTGACCCGCTGGCGGGTGCTTCCGCGGAAGCATCGTCGGCGGGGTCGACGGGGTGGTCCGTCACAGCAGGGACCTCGAGGTGGTGGGGTCGGCCCCGCACCCTACCCCGAGCCATGCGACCTGGACCCGGGGCACGACGGACGTCACGGCCGCGTCGCCGGATCGGCCTCGCCGTCCCCCGCCCGCGACCGCCCGAGCGCTGCGACTCGAGGTGCTGCACGCCCAGCTGGGGTCGAGCTCTGCGCGACCTCGGCGATGATGCGGCGTGACAGCTGGCGGCATCCCGCTCGAGGCACAGCAGAGCGACC
>SLMP01000023.1 GCA_007133465.1 Nitriliruptoraceae bacterium
CGGCCGAGGCCCCCGCCGACGAGGCCGCTGCGGCCGACCCGGCACCGCAGGGCTGAGCGCCCCGTTCGACAACCATCGACCCGACGCCTCGCCTGCAGCGAGGCGTCGCGGTCCGTCCCGAGGAGGACCACCGTGGCGATCTCCGCCGCCGACGTGAAGAAGCTGCGCGAGCTGACCAGTGCGCCGATGATGGCCTGCAAGCAGGCCCTCGTCGACGCGGACGGCGACATGGACCGGGCCGCCGAGCTCGTCCGTGAGCGCACCGGCGCCAAGATGGACGCGCGCGCCGCCGACCGCACCGCATCCGAGGGGCTGATCCACAGCTATCTCCACGCGCCCACCCCGGGCCTGCCGCCGAAGGTCGGCGTCATGCTCCAGCTGTCGTGTGAGACCGACTTCGTCGCCAAGGCGGACACGGTCCAGAAGCTGGCCAAGGACCTGGCCATGCACATCGCCGCGGCCAAGCCGCTGGTGGTCACCGAGGACCAGGTCGACGGGGACCTGCTCGCCAAGGAGCGCGAGTTCGCCCGCAAGGAGGCGCTGGAGCAGGGCAAGCCGGAGCACATCGTCGACCGCATCGTCGAGGGCAAGGTCAAGAAGGTCTTCGAGGACTGGGTCCTGCTCAACCAACCGTTCGTGCTGGACCCGGACCGCAGCGTCGCGCAGGTGATCAGCGAGGTCCAGGCGACCGTCGGCGAGAAGCTCGAGGTCGCGCGCTTCGCCCGCTTCGAGATCGGCGGCTGACGCACGACCCGCGGCGGCCGGTGACCGCACGCACCGCCGGACGATCGACGATGGGCGGCCCCCTCCGGGGCCGCCCCTCGTCCGTCCGCCGACACGGGAGCGTCGTCGCGGCCAGCTAGCATCATCGCGACCCGTCACCGTCCGAGCACGGAGCCCTCGCGTGGCCGACCGCCCGATCCTGCGACGTGTGTTGCTCAAGCTCTCCGGTGAGGCGTTCTCCGACCCGGCCGTGCGCGGTGGCATCGATCCCGTCATCGTGCGCCAGGTGGCCAGGGAGATCGCGGAGCTGACCGCGACCGACGGCACGCAGGTGGGTGTGGTCGTCGGGGGCGGCAACATCTTCCGGGGCAACTCGCCGGCGGCCACCGGCATGGATCGCTCCAGCGCCGACCACATGGGCATGCTGGCCACGGTCATCAACGCCCTGGCGCTCCAGGATGCACTGGAGAAGGCCGGGGTCGAGACGCGGGTGCAGACCGCGATCGCGATGCAGGAACTCGCCGAGCCCTACATCCGCCGGCGCGCCGTCCGGCACCTCGAGAAGGGGCGGGTGGTGATCTTCGCCGCTGGGCTCGGGGCGCCGTACTTCACGACCGACACCACCGCCGCGCAGCGTGCGCTGGAGATCGGCGCGGAAGCCATCCTCAAGGGCACCCAGGTCGACGGTGTCTACGACCGCGACCCCAAGCAGGATGCCGCCGCGAAGCGCTACGACGAGATCGACTTCCTCTCCGTACTCAACCAGGGTCTGAAGGTGATGGACGCCACCGCCATCTCGCTCTGTATGGACAACGACCTGCCGATCGTCGTATTCGAGCTGCTGCGCGAGGGCAACATCGGACGGGTCGTGCGCGGCGAGGACGTCGGCACGCTCGTGCGGCCGCTGGCCCCCGCCCCGACGGCAGGCTGACGACGGCACCGACCCCGACGCTTCGACCGCAGGAGACCGACATGGACCTCGACGAGATCCTCCGCGACGCATCGCACCGCATGGACCAAGCCGTGGAGAAGGTGTCCGCCGACTTCGCGGGCATCCGCACGGGTCGCGCCAACCCGCAGCTGCTCAACCGCATCACGGTCGACTACTACGGTGCGCCGACCCCGCTGCAGCAGCTCGCCAACTTCTCGGTCCCCGAACCGCGCATCCTCATCGTCAACCCCTTCGACAAGGGCTCGGTGAACCAGATCGAGAAGGCGATCCGCAACTCCGATCTGGGGCTCAACCCCTCCTCGGACGGCAGCGTGATCCGGTGCGTGTTCCCCGAGCTGACCGAGGAGCGGCGCCGCGAGTACATCAAGCTCGCCAAGCATGCGGCGGAGGACGGCCGTGTCGCCGTGCGCAACGTGCGCCGCAGCGCGCGCGACGCGATGCAGAAGCTCGAGGACGACGGCGAGGTCGGCCAGGACCCGCACGACCGGGCGACGAAGAAGCTCGAGGAGATCACCGCGAAGCACATCGCGAAGATCGACCAGGCACTCGAGCACAAGGAGGAGGAACTGCTCGAGGTCTGACGCCGCCATCCGGGGGGCCCACGCGGTCGCCGGCCGGCCCACCGAGGAGCCATCGATGTCACGCGACACCGCGCCCGGCGCGGACACGCGGGCGCGCAAGGGCGTCGGAGGGCGCAACCTGCCGGTGGCGATCGCCGTCGGGGCGGCCCTCGCGGCGGTGTTCCTCGGCTCGCTGTGGTGGGACGCTCGCGCGTTCGTCGCCGTCGTCGCCCTCGCAGCGATCCTCGCCTACGTCGAGTCGGGCCGGGTGCTGGCCGGCGTCGGCCGGCGGTTGCTCGTGCCGGTGCTCATCGTCGCCACGCTCGCCATGCTGGTGGGCGCGTACCTCGCCGGCCCCGGCGGGATCGTCCCCGGCCTGCTGGTGCTGTTCGCCGGTGCGGTGGGCTCGCAGCTGCTCACCCGGGAGCGTCACGCGGTCGTCGACACCGTCGGCCTGACCGCCCTCTTCGGGCTGTGGGTCGGCGTGCTCGCGAGTCATGCGGCGTTGCTGATCGTTCGGCCCGATGGCCCGTTGGTCGTGCTGGCCGTGGTGGGAGCGGCCGCCTTCAGCGACATCGGCGCCTACGGCTTCGGGGTGGCGTTCGGTCGCCACAAGCTCGCCCCGTCGATCAGTCCGGCGAAGAGCTGGGAGGGGCTCGTCGGCGGCCTCGTGGTCGCGGCCGCCGTCGCGGCCGTCGTGCTGCCCCTGCTCGGCGACACCTTCACGCCACTCACCGCCGCGCTGTTCGGCGTGGCGATCGGTCTGGCCGCAGCGGTCGGCGACCTCGTGGAGTCGCTGCTCAAGCGCGACCTCGGGGTCAAGGACCTCGGCGACCTGCTCCCCGGCCACGGTGGGGTGCTCGACCGGGTCGACGGCATCCTGCTGGCCCTCCCGGTCGGCTACCACGTCCTGGCCGCGTTCGGCTGAGCGGCCGCCCGAGGCAGCATCGCGGTCCGGCGCCTGCCGTACCCTCGCCTCGACGGCCCCGGCCTCGCACGGCCGGCGTCGCCGCCCTCCCCGCCGTCCGTGCGGTGTCCTCGCCGCCGCCTCCCCCGACGAGCCGTCGTCCTGTGACCTCCGTGCCTCCGCGCCACCCCCCGGACCTGCCCGCCCTCGCGGCGGACGGGTCGGCCGCCGCGTCCGTCGACGGGGCCCGCGAGTCCCCGGAGGCTGCCGAGGCCGTCGACCCCTACGCCCTGGATCGGCCGGGACTGCACGCGCTGCTCGCCGAGCTCGGGCAACCGGCCTACCGGGCCCGGCAGGTGCACGCGTGGCTCGTGCGCGGGGTCGACGACCCGGCGGCGATGACCGACCTGCCCGTCGACCTGCGCGCCGCGCTCGCCGTGCGGTTCGCGCCGACGCGGCCCGAGCTGGTGGCCCACCGGGTCGCCGATGACGGGCACACCCACAAGCTCCTGCTGCGCTTCCCCGACGGCGAGGCGATCGAGACCGTTCTGATGCTCTACCCCCGCCGCGCGACGGTGTGCATCTCCACGCAGGCGGGCTGCGCGATGGGCTGCCCCTTCTGCGCGACGGGCCAGGCGGGCTTCCGTCGGCAGCTGACGGCTGGCGAGGTGGTCCGGCAGGTGGTCGTCGCGGACGCCGCGTTGCGATCCGGGGCGATCGACGGGGAGCACCTGCCCGCCGATGCCCCCGACCACGTGACCAACGTGGTCTACATGGGCATGGGGGAGCCGCTCGCGAACCTGCCGGCGACGCTCGCGAGCGTCCGCTGGCTGCACGACCCCGACGGGTTCGGGCTGTCCGCACGCAGCATCACGGTCTCGACCGTCGGGTTGGTCCCCGGGATCGAGCGTCTGGCCGAGCTCGGGCTGCCCGTGACGCTGGCCGTCAGCCTCCATGCTTCCACCGACGGGCTGCGCGACGACCTCGTCCCGATCAACCGCAGCCACCCGCTGGCAGAGCTCGAACGTGCCATCGTCGACTACCGGCGCACCACCAACCGGCGGGTCAGTCTCGAGTGGTGCCTGATCGGGGACGTCAACGACGACGACGAGCAGGCCGAGCGACTCGCCGCGATCGCGCGGCGACTGCGCAGCCACGTCAACGTGATCCCGATGAACCCGACCCCCGGGGTGCGCTGGCGCGAGCCGAGCCGCCGTCGCACCACGGCCTTCGTGCAACGGCTGCGGGATCGAGGGGTCGAAACGACGTTGCGCGACACGCGTGGGCGGGACGCCGACGCCGCGTGCGGGCAGCTGCTCGCCTCCTACACCCTCGGCGCCGGGCAACGCCTGCCGGCAGCGGTCGGCGCGGCCGAGCGGATCACGGCGACCCGGGGGCAGCGCACCGGCGAGCCCGGCGGTCGTGACCGCGGGAGCCGACCATGACGCCCCGGCGGGTCGTGCTGCTCGGCGCGACGGGCTCGATCGGCACCCAGGCGGTGGACGTGGTCCGGGCGCATCCCGACCGCTTCGAGGTGGTGGGGCTCGCCGCCGGGCGGGACGCGGACGCGCTCACCGTCATGGCGGACGAACTCGGGGTCCGGCGCGTGGCGCTGGGTGACCCGGTCGCGGCCGACCGCCTGGCGTCCGCCCGGCCGGACCTCGAGGTCCTCGACGGGCCCGCGGGCGTGGTCGCGCTCGCGGGCAGCGACGCCGACCTCGTGGTCAACGGGATCACGGGCGCGGTCGGCCTCGAGCCGACCCTCGCGGCGCTGCGGTCCGGCACCCCCGTGGCGTTGGCGAACAAGGAGAGCCTGATCATCGGTGGTGACCTGGTGGTCGCGGCCGCCGACGCTGCCGGGGGTCGCGAGCGCTACCTCGTCCCGGTCGACTCGGAGCACTCCGCGCTCGCCCAGGCGCTGCGGGGCGGACGTCGCGACGAGGTCCGCCGGCTCGTGCTCACCGCCAGCGGCGGGCCGTTCCGCGGGCGCAGCCGGACCGAGCTCGCCGAGGTCACGCCCGAGCAGGCGCTCGCCCACCCGACCTGGGACATGGGGCCGGTGGTGACGGTCAACTCGGCCACCCTGATGAACAAGGGGCTCGAGCTGATCGAGGCCCACGAGCTGTTCGCCGTGCCCTGGGACGCCCTCGACGTCGTCGTCCACCCCCAGTCGGTGGTCCACTCGATGGTCGAGTTCGTCGACGGCTCGACCCTCGCGCAGCTGTCACCGCCGGACATGCGCCTGCCGATCCAGCTGGCGATGGCTTGGCCCGAACGGCTCCCGCACGCGTTCGTCGCCTGCGACTGGACGCAGCCACGGACGTTGACGTTCGAGCCCCTCGACCGGGTCACCTTCCCCGCCCTCGAGCTGGCGGAGGCCGCGGGCCGGCGGCGCGGCACCTTCCCGGCCGTGCTCAACGCCGCCAACGAGGTGGGCGTCGACGCCTTCCTGGCTGGCCGGCTCGGCTTCCTCGACCTGGCCGCGCTGGTGGCCGAGGTGCTCGCCGCGTGGGACGCGACCCGACCGGGCAACCCACGTGACCTGGACGACGTCCTCCAGGCGGACGCCTGGGCCCGAGCCCGCGCCGACCAGGCGCTCAGCGCAGGAGACAGCCGATGACCGGCGGGGTCGCCATCACCGTCTTCGTGCTCAGCCTGCTGGCCGCGATCATGCTCCACGAGGCGGGCCACCTGCTGACCGCGAAGCGGTTCGGCATGCGCGCGGACCGGTTCTTCGTCGGGTTCGGCCCGACCCTCTGGTCGACCCGGCGCGGGGAGACCGAGTACGGGGTCAAGGCCTTCTGGCTCGGCGGTTACGTCCGCATCGTCGGGATGAGCCCGCTCGACGAGCGGCAGCCACCGGTGGTCGACGAGTTGCTCGACCCCGAGGCACTCGCCGAGGACCGGCGACGGGCCGCCGGCGGCGGGGACGAGCTGGCCGTGCCCGCACTGCCCGACCCGTCGTGGGACCGGCTCACCACGTCCCTGCAGGGTCGCGGCGCGTCCCGCCAGCAGACCGACCGCATCGTGGCGCGGACCCGTGCCACCCTGCCGCCGGCAGCCGGCGCCGCCGAGGTCCGTACCACCCTGTCCGAGGTGCTGGTCACCGAGGTCCCGGACACCGGACGGGTCGGCGACCTCCACCACCGGCTCGTCGAGGGCGACCGCGAGCGGTTCTTCCACGATCGCCCGGCGTGGCAACGGGCGATCGTGCTGGTCGCCGGGTCGGTCACCCACTTCCTCATCGCCATCGCGGTCCTGTTCGGCGCCTACCTGTTCCTGCCACAGTTGACCGGGCAGGTCGTGCCGGTGATCGACGCCGTGCTGGAGGACTCGCCGGCGCAAGCGGCGGGACTCGCGCCCGGCGATCGGGTGGTCGGCGTCGGAGACGTGCGCTCCGAGCAGTTCGAGGTCCTGCGCGAGGAGATCACCTCACGGCCCGAGCAGCCGACCGAGCTGGTCTACGAACGCGACGGTGAGCAGCGCACGGTCACCGTCACGCCGCGCGGCGAGGTCGACCCGGAGACCGGCGCCACGGTCGGGCTGGTCGGGTTCGTGCCGAGCGCGGAACAGCTCCGCGTCGACCCGTTGGAGGCGGCACGACGCGCGCTGGTCGGCGAACCGTCGAGGTTCTCGCCCGGCGGCTTCGTGCCGATGTTCACCGGGTCGCTCGCGGCGCTGGTCCGCGTGTTCAGCCCCGAGGGGCTCGGCTCGCTGTTCTCGCAGGCGGCCGGCCAGAGCGAGCGGGGGGTCGAGGGGGCCGTCTCGCTCGTCGGCGCCGCCTCGATCGCCGGACAGTTGGGCGGCGACGCGCTCGGCCTGACGGTCTTCCTCGCGCTGATCGCGGCGATCAACATCTTCATCGGCATCTTCAACCTGGTGCCGCTGCCGCCACTCGACGGCGGCCACCTCGCGGTGCTCGGCGTCGAGCGCGCGGTCAACGGCTGGCGGTCCCTGCGCGGCCGGACCCCCGATTTCTCGGTCGACCCCCGGGCGGTGGCGGCGATCGCGATCCCGGTCCTCGCCGTGCTGGGGACGGTGTTCCTCGCCCTGCTGTGGCTGGACATCACCGAGCCGATCCGCTTCGGCTGACCAGGGTCCCGCGCCGAGCCAGCAGGTGGTGGGCGCCCGGTCGCGCGGCCGGTGCGCCACCGGCTGGGACCACCCGCCCAGCGGTAGCCTTGGTCCCGAACAACCTGTGCCGCGCGCCCGCTCCTCCGGGCCCCGCGCCGCTCCCCTCGGAGTCCTCCCGTGAGCACCTCGCTCCCCATCCTGCAGGTCGACCCGGTCGCGGCCCACGACTCGCCCGGGCCGACCCGTCGCGCCAGCCGCAAGATCCGCCTCGGCCCCCTGGAGGTCGGGGGTGATGCGCCGATCACCGTGCAGACGATGACGGTGACCCCGACCCACGAGGCCGACCTCACCCTGCAGGCCATCGCGGCCGCGCAGGCGGCGGGTGCCGACATCGTGCGCGTCGCCGTCCCGCGGCGCGAGGACGCGGAGGCTCTCCGCTACATCGCCGAGCACGCCCGCATCCCGGTGATCGCCGACATCCACTTCCAGTGGAAGTACGCCGTCATGGCGATCGAGGCCGGCTGCGCGGGCGTCCGCATCAACCCCGGCAACATCAAGAAGCACGACAAGGTCGCCCTGCTCGGCCGGCTCGCGAACGAGGCTGGGGTGGCGATCCGCATCGGGGTGAACGGCGGTTCGCTCGAGGACGCGGTGCTCGCCGAGTTCGGCGGCCCGACGCCGGAGGCGATGGTCGCCTCGGCCCTCCGCGAGGCGCAGCTGCTCGAGGACGTCGGCTTCCACGACACCAAGATCAGCGTCAAGCACTCCGACCCGTGGGTCATGATCCAGACCTACCGCCTGCTCGCCCAGCGCAGCGACTACCCGCTGCACCTCGGGGTGACCGAGGCCGGGCCACTGAAGTCCGGTTCGATCAAGTCGGCGGTCGGGATCGGCACGCTGCTCGCGGAGGGCATCGGCGACACGATCCGCGTCTCGCTGTCCGCCGACCCGGTGGAGGAGGTCAAGGCCGGCATCACGATCCTCGAGTCGCTGCACCTGCGCGAGCGCGGGCTCGACGTCGTGTCCTGCCCGTCGTGCGGCCGCGCGCAGGTGGACGTCTGGACCCTCGCCGAGGACGTCCAGAAGGGGCTCGAGGGCATCGAGGCGCCGTTGCGCGTCGCCGTGATGGGCTGCGTGGTCAACGGGCCGGGCGAGGCCCGCGAGGCCGACCTCGGGGTCGCGGCCGGCAACGGCAAGGGCGACATCATCCAGAAGGGCGTGAAGATCGCCACGGTCCGCGAGGAGGACATCGTCGAGGCGCTGGTCCACTACGCGACCGAGATGGCCGACGAGATCCGTGCCGAGCGGGGCGAGGGCACGCCGGTCGTCGCCTGACTCGCGCCGGCGGTCGGGGACGCCCTGACCCGTGGCAGGGTCAAGCAGCCCGTGCTACCGTCGCGAGCCGTACGCGGCGGGCCAGTGGCCCGCTGCGCCCCGTTCGGCACCCGTGCAACCCACGCCGACGGTGACAACGGACGTCCCGCGCGGCGGCCGGCCCTCCGGGGCCGGCCGTCGCCGTGGGGTCCCCGGATACCGCGACACGACGACGACCACGAGCCTCACGACCCGAGAGACCGCCATGGCGACCGCCGACGACGCGACCCTGCCCGCGCAGGTCCGCGCCCTGATCGAGCCGTTGGCCGCCGCGCTCGAGGTCGAGGTGCTCGATGTGCAGGTCAAGGGCTCGCGTGGCCGCCGGCTGGTGCGCGTGACCGCGGACGCCGCCGACCTCGAGGCGGCCGCCGGCCTCGACATCGACACGATCGCAACGCTCTCCCGGCAGCTCGGGGACGCGCTCGACGCCGACGACCTCGTCCCGGGTGCCTACACCCTGGAGGTCACCTCGCCGGGTGCCGACCAGCCCCTGACGCGGGCCCGCGACTTCGCCCGCAACCGGGGACGAGAGGTGCGCATCACCCGTCATCGGGACGACGAGGAGACCCCGCCGGTGACCGGCACGGTCCTCGCCGTCACCGACGACACCGTCACCCTCGCGACCGCCGACGGCGAGCGCGACGTCCCCCTCGGGGACGTCGACCACGCCAAGGTGGTGCTGCCTTGGTGACCGCGACGACGCCCGAGGAGGCCACCCGATGAAGATCGACCTCGACGCTCTGCGCCAGATCGAGCGGGAGAAGGGCATCGACTTCCTCACGGTGGTCGAGGCCTTCGAGACCGCCATGGCCTCCGCCTACAAGCGCTCGTCCGACCTCGGCGCCGACGAGGCCCGCGTCATCGTGGACCGCACCAACGGCGAGGTGACCCTCTACGCCCAGGAACTCGACGACGACGGCAACGTCGTCTCCGAGTGGCAGGAGGAGCCCAGGGATTTCGGCCGCATCGTCGCCCAGACCGCGAAGCAGGTTCTGCTCCAGCGCCTGCGCGAGGCGGAACGCGAGGCCACCTACGGCGAGTTCGTCGGCCGCGAGGGCGACATCATCTCCGGCCAGGTCAGCCAGCAGGGCAACCAGACCTACATCGAGCTCGGGCGCAACACCGCCTACGTCCCGTACTCGGAGCAGATCCCGAACGAACGTCTCGAGCACGGCGCCCACAGCCGCGCCGTGGTCATCGAGGTGCAACGTCGTGACCGCGGCGCGCAGATCGTCGCGTCGCGCACCCACCCCGCGCTGGTGGTCGGGTTGTTCGCCCTCGAGGTGCCGGAGATCGAGGAGGGCATCGTCGAGATCAAGGGCATCGCCCGCGAGGCCGGGCACCGCACGAAGGTCGCGGTGATGTCCAACGACCCCGACGTCGACCCGGTCGGCGCCTGCGTCGGTCCGGGTGGCCAGCGGGCCCGGGCGGTCCAGAAGGAGCTGCACGCCGAGGAGCTCGAGCGCATCGACATCGTCCGGTGGGCCGAGGCGCCCGAGGACCTCGTCGGCAACGCGCTGTCGCCGGCGAAGGTGACCAACGTCTACCTCTACCCGGAGGACGGCACGGCGATGGTGGTCGTGCCGGACTACCAGCTGTCGCTCGCGATCGGCCGTGAGGGCCAGAACGCGCGGCTGGCCGCCCGGCTGACCGGCTGGCGGATCGACATCAAGTCCGAGACGCAGTTCGCCGAGGAGCAGCGCGCCTTCCAGGAGGCCTTCGACGCCGGGCTGATCGACGAGTACGGCAACCCGTTGTCCGACGAGGGCGCCAAGGCCATCGAGGCCGCGTACGAGAGCGCCGAGGAGGCGCGCCAAAGCGCCCTCGAGGAGGACGACGACGCGGAGACGGACATGGGGGACGCCGCCGCCGGGGACGACCCGGAGCCGGCCGCACCGGCCGACGACCAGGAGGCCAACGCCTGATCCGGAGCGGGGCCGGTACCGTTGCCAACGGATCCGCCACCCCGCCTGCTCCGTCAGGCCATCCGCCGGTCCGATCGAGACATCCCCCCGACCATCCTGCAGGAGCTGTGAACGACGTATCCTTGGTGCGCGGAGCATCCCCTCGACGCACGTGTGTCGGCTGCCGTACGGCCCGTCCGAAGGACGAGCTGCTGCGTCTGGCCAGGACACCGTCGGGGGTGCGCTTCGATCCGGACCACCGTCTGCCCGGCCGCGGCGCCTACCTGTGCCCCGCCGTCGCCTGTGTCACGGCGGCGCGCCGACGCGACGCGGCGACGATCCGACGGGCCCTGCGGGGCGCGGCGGTCGACGAGGTCCTCGCAGCGCTCGACGCGCTGCCAACCGAGGTGCTGCGCCACCAGGTGCCCGAGCGCACCGTGAGGAGCGAGAACGCGTGAGCAACAAGGTCCGCGTGTACGAACTGGCCAAGGAGAGCGGCCTCCACAACAAGGAGGTCCTGCGCCGCCTGTCCGAACTCGGGGTCGACGCCCGGAGCCACTCGTCGTCGATCAACGATGCGGACGCGGCTCGCTTCCGTGACTCGCTCGGCAAGAGCGAGGCGGAGCGCAAGGCCGAGGCCGACGCCAAGCGTCGCCGGGAGGCGGAGGAGCTCGAGCGCTACCGCTCGATGCAGGCCGCAGCCCCCCCGGAGCGCAAGAAGGCCGCGAAGGTCCTGCCGCCGCACCTGCGCAAGCTCCAGGAGGAGCAGCAGGCACGGGCGGTGGCGGAGGCCCCGCCGGCCACGCCGCCGGCGACCACCACGCCGGCCGCCGGCTCCGCGCCCGCGTCGACCC
>SLMP01000097.1 GCA_007133465.1 Nitriliruptoraceae bacterium
CAGCGGCGGCGGCGCGATCCGGCCCGGCGGGTCTGCTACCTTCCGCGGCCCCATGAGCACCCCCTCCCTCACCGACGACCAGCTCCGCGCGATCCGCGAGGAGCTGGTCGGCGAGCGCGCGGACCTCGCCGAGCAGGTCCAGGAGCTCGACGCGGAGGCCGACGTCAACAACTGGCGGGAGGGTGGGTTCGACGACGACCCCGCCGACGCCGGCTCGGCGAGCTTCGAGCGCGAGACCGCCCAGTCGCTGTCCAACCACGCGCGCAACCTGCTCACGCAGATCGACGACGCGTTGCGTCGGATGGACGCGGGCACCTACGGGCGCTGCGTGCGGTGCGGGGAGTCGATCGAGCTGGCGCGGCTGGAGGCGCTGCCCTACGCCCAGCTCTGCCTCGACTGCAAGCGGCGGGACGAGACGGGCCGCTGAACGCGGACGCCGCCCCGCGTGAGCGAACGGCCGAGCTCGCCGGGCACCCGCTGGTCCGGACGGTGGGGCTGCTCGTCGCCGCGGTCGTGGTCGTCGTCGACCAGGCCACCAAGCAGCTGGCCCTGGAACTGCTGGAGCCCGGCCGCTTCGTGCCGTGGCTGAGCGACGCGATCGGCTGGCAGCTCGTGTTCAACCCCGGCGGCGCCTTCGGCGTCGCGGCGCCGCACTGGGTCTTCCTCATCGTCACGGTGATCGTCGTGGTGGTGGTCGCCCGGAGCCTGCCGAGCTGCCAGACGGTGACGAGTGCGACGGCCTACGGGCTGCTCCTCGCCGGCGCGATCGGCAACGTCATCGACCGCCTGTTCCGGCCGGGGGGCCCGGACGCGCCCGCGTTCGGTGGGGGCGAGGTGGTGGATTTCGTCGCGTGGGGGACGTTCCCGCGGTTCAACGTGGCCGACAGCGCGATCACCGTCGGGTTCGTGCTGCTCGTCCTCGGCCTGCTGCTCGAGGAACGGGCCGCCCTGCGAGCGCAGCGCGCCACCGCGGCGCAGGACGGGCTCGACGGCGGCGACGACGCGTGATGGGGTCGGCGTGCGCTTCGAGGTGACCGCGCCCGAGGCGGGCGAGCGCCTCGACGTCGTGCTGGCGGCGCGGCTCGGCGTGTCTCGCAGCCGGGCCGTCGCGCGGCTGGCCACCGGTGCGGTCCGGCTCGACGGCGTCGCCGGCCGCAAGCAGGACCGCGTGCAGGCCGGCCAGTGGGTCGAGGTGGCGGCGCCGGCCGCGCTCGCTCCGGTCGCCGCACCGCCGCTGCCGCCCGTGCGGTACCGCGACGAGCACCTGCTGGTGGTCGCGAAGCCCGCCGGCCTGGTCGTCCACCCGGGGCACGGGCACGCCGGGGACACGCTCGTCGACGCGCTGCACGCGGCCGGGATCCCCCTCGCGCCGAGCGACGACCCGGATCGCCCCGGCATCGTGCACCGGCTGGACCGGGACACCTCGGGGCTGTTGGTGGTGGCCTCGACGCCGGCCGCGGCCGCCGGGCTCGTCGGCGCCCTGCGTCGCCGGGAGGTCCGCCGTCGCTACCTCGCGCTGGTGGCGGGGGTGCCCCGTGACGCGCGCGGCCGCATCGAGGCGCCGATCGGGCGCGACCCCCGCGACCGCACCCGGTTCGCCGTCGTCGCGGACGGTCGGGAGGCGACCACCCGCTACCGGGTGCTGGCCACCGGGCGGGCCCCGGGGCTCGCGGCCGACGCCGGCGCGGTGGCGCTGCTCGCCTGCGGGCTCGAGACCGGCCGCACCCACCAGCTGCGGGTGCACCTCACGCGGCTCGGGACCCCGATCGTCGGCGATCCGGCGTACGGACCGCGGCCGGCGCTGGCCGCGGCACTCGGCCTCACCCGGCCCTTCCTGCACGCGGCCGCGCTCGGGTTCCGCCACCCGGTGACGGGGGCGCGGGTGGCGGTGACCGAGCCGCTGCCACCCGAGCTCGCGACGGCCCTCGAGCGGGCGGGGCTGGCGGTCCCGCCCCCCGAGCAGGTGGCGTGATGCGCCCGCGCCGACCCGCCGCCTGCTAGGGTGCCCGCTCGGAACGACAGGCGTGTGGTTCTTCCCCGGCACACGCCCGTCGGGAGCGACCGCATCCGGACGCGACGGGCACCGCCGCCGTCCCGCCGACGGTCCGCTCCGGCGTTCGCAGCCCTTGGGGAGGTCGTGACAGCGTGACCAGCGGTGACCGCAGCTTCGTGCACCTGCACGTGCACACCGAGTACTCGATGCTGGACGGCGCGAGCCGCATCGACGAGCTGACCGACAAGGTCGCGGCGGACGGGCAGCCGGCGGTCGCCATCACCGACCACGGCGTGCTGTTCGGGCTGGTGCCCTTCTACCGGGCGGCCAAGGCCCGCGGCCTCACCCCGATCCTCGGTTCCGAGCTCTACCAGGCCGTGGGCTCGCGGCGCGACCAGCGCCTCGGCGGCGCGGACGGCCGGCAGCGCTACTACCACCTCACGGCGCTGGCGGCGGACGACACCGGGTACCGCAACCTCGTCGAGCTCTCGACCCGCGCCTACCTCGACGGCTACTGGTACAAGCCGCGCGTCGACCGGGAGCTGCTCGACCGTCACCGCGCCGGGATGATCGTGCTGTCCGGCTGCCTCGGCTCGGAGGTCAACCAGCACCTGCTGAAGGACGACGTCGCCGGCGCGCGGCAGGTGCTGTCGGAGTTCAAGGACATCTACACCGCCGAGCGGTTCTTCGTCGAGCTGATGGACCACGGCATCCCCGAGCAGCGCAAGACCTGGCCACTGCTCGAGCAGCTCGCGAAGGAGCTCGGGCTGCGCACGGTCATCACCAACGACTCGCACTACACCGACGAGCAGGACGCCGAGGCGCACGACGCCCTGCTGTGCATCCAGACCGGGTCACGCATCACCGACACGGACCGGTTCCGCTTCAGCGGCCCGGACTACTTCGTCAAGACGGCCGCGCAGATGCGCGCGCAGTACCCGGACCACCAGGACGCGCTCGACGCGACGCTCGACATCGCCGCGAGGTGCGACGCGACGATCGAGTTCGGGCTCGACCTCCTGCCCGCCTTCCCCTGCCCGCCGGGCATGAGCGAGGGGGAGTTCCTGCGGGCCAAGGTCTGGGAGGGCGCCCGCCGGCTCTACGGCGACCCGGTGCCGACCGCCGTCGCGGAGCGGGTCGAGTACGAGCTGTCGGTGATCGAGCAGATGGGCTTCCCCGCCTACTTCCTGATCGTCGCCGACCTCTGCGAGCACGCCCGGGACACCGGGATCCGCGTCGGGCCGGGTCGTGGCTCCGCCGGTGGATCGGTGGTCGCGTACTGCACCGACATCACCCGGGTGGACCCGATCCGCCACGGGCTGATCTTCGAGCGGTTCCTCAACCCCTCGCGGCTCCAGATGCCCGACATCGACATCGACTTCGACGACCGCCGGCGCGGGGAGATGATCCGCTACGCCGCGGATCGCTACGGCGACGATCACGTCGCGCAGATCGTCACCTTCGGCACGATCAAGGCGAAGTCGGCGATCCGCGACGCCGCGCGGGTGCTCGACGAGCCGTTCAAGGTCGGCGACGACCTCGCCAAGATGATGCCGCCGCCCGTCCAGGGCAAGGAGGCGAAGCTCGCCGAGGCCTACGAGAAGTCCGCCGAGCTGCGCGCCGCCCGGGAGGACCCCTCCTACCGCCGGGTGCTGGAGACGGCGGAGAAGCTCGAGGGCATGAAGCGCCAGCACGGCATCCACGCGGCCGCCGTGATCATCGGCGCGCGACCGCTGACGGAGACGGTGCCGCTGCTGCGCACCGACAACGGCGAGGTCGTCACGCAGTACGAGATGGGCCCGACGGAGGACATCGGGCTGCTCAAGATGGACTTCCTCGGCCTGCGCAACCTGACCGTCATCTCCGACGCCGAACGCCACGTCGAGGCCAACCGCGGCATCGACCTCGACCTCGACGACCCGGCCGTGCTCGGGGAGATGGACGACCCGGACACCTACGCGATGCTGTCGACCGGGTTCACGCTCGGGGTGTTCCAGCTCGACTCGACCGGCATGCAGGCGCTGGTCCGTCGGCTCAAGCCGACGCGCTTCGAGGACATCTCCGCGCTGCTGGCGCTGTACCGCCCGGGTCCGCTCGGGATGGACATGCACCTGGCGTTCGCCGACCGCAAGAACGGGCTGGAGGCCGTCGCCTTCGACCACCCCGACCTGGAACCGATCCTCGGCGAGACCTACGGGGTCATCGTCTACCAGGAACAGGTCATGCAGATCGCGACCGACCTGTGCGGCTTCACGATGGCCGAGGCCGACGCGCTGCGCAAGGCCGTCGGCAAGAAGATCCGCGAGCTGATGGAGGCACAGAAGGAGCGGTTCGTTGCCGGCGGGGTCGCGGGCGGCTACGCCGAGCGCTTCATGACCGCCCTGTGGGGGTTGATCGAGAAGTTCGCGGAGTACGGCTTCAACAAGTCGCACACCGTCGCCTACGGCGTCGTCAGCTACCAGACCGCCTACCTCAAGGCCCACTACCCGGTCGAGTACATGGCGGCGCTGCTCACCAGCGTGAAGAACCACAAGGACCTCAAGCCGCTGTACCTCAACGAGTGCCGGCGCATGGGGATCCCGGTCCTGCCGCCCGACATCAACGAGTCCGGCGCCGACTTCACCCCCCGCGCCGAGGAGATCCTCTTCGGCCTGTCCGCCGTCCGCGGGGTCGGCGAGGGCATCGTCGAGCAGATCGTCGTCGCCCGCGAGGCCAAGGGACGCTTCGAGGACTTCCGCGACTTCTGCGCCAAGGTGGACGGCGGGGTGCTCAACAAGCGCACGCTCGAGAACCTGATCCTCGCCGGCGCCTTCGCCTCCCTCGGCCACCCCCGCCGGGGCCTCGTCGCGAGCTTCGAGCCGATCGTCGACGCGGCCCTGACCCGCAAGCGAGCGGAGGCGGCCGGCCAGTTCTCGCTGTTCGACGGTGGACCGACGCACGACCACGGCGTCGTGCTCGACGAGGCGGTCGCGATCGCCCCCGAGGAGTTCGACAAGACCCAACTGCTCAAGAACGAGCGGGAGATGCTCGGGCTGTACGTCTCCGACCACCCGTTGATCGGCACGGAGCGGGTGCTCGAGCAGCACGCCGACGTGACCTGCGCCGAGCTGCGGGAACGCCGCGACGGCGAGGCGGTCACCGTCGGCGGGGTGCTGGTCGGGCTGACGAAGAAGTTCACCCGCAAGGGCGACACCTACCTGGTGGCGACCCTCGAGGACCTCTCCGGCTCCGTCGAGGTGGTCTTCTGGCCGGCCACCTACCGGGCCGCGCACGAGGTGCTGGTCGAGGACGCCGTGCTGATCGTCACGGGCCGGCTGGAGGTCCGCGACGAGGCGGTGAAGCTCACCGCCAACAAGGTCGCGCGCCCGGATCTGTCGGAGGCCCTCGGGGCACCGGTCGTGGTGGCCTTCGCTGCCGAGCAGTGCACGGCCGACGCGGTCCACCGGCTGCGCGACGTCCTCGCCGGCCACCCCGGGGTCGTGCCCGTGCACCTGTGCGTGACACAGCCGGACGGGTCGTCACGGACCTACCGCCTGGCCGACCAGCTGCGCGTGGAACGCCGTGCCGGTTTGTTCGGGGAGCTCAAGTCGACGTTCGGACCGCAGGCGGTCGTCGCCGAGCTCGGCGACCGGGTCTACGGCAGCGAGGACGACGAGCCGCGCTGGCGTCGCGCCGGCTGACCGTCCCTGGGCGCCGCGCCGGCTGACCGTCCCTGGCGCCGCGCCGGCTGACCGTCCCTGGCGCGCACCTCCGCGACATGCGACCCTGCAAGGTGGAGGACGTTTCCGGAGCGGGCACGTCCTCCCACGTGGCAGAGCACGACGCAGAGCGGAAGGCCGACCATGCGCGCACCGATCTCCATCGTCCTGGATCGCAAGGGCCGTGACGTGGCCACGATCCGACCGGACGCGACCCTGCACGTCGCGGCCCAGCGGCTCTCGGAGCACGAGATCGGTGCGCTCGTCGTCACCGAGGACGACGTGCACGTCGCCGGCATCCTCTCCGAGCGCGACATCGTGCGCCGGGTGGCGCGGGAAGGCACCGCCGCGATGGAGCGGACCGTCGGCACCGCGATGACGAGCCCGGTGACCACCTGCACGCCGGGGACCGCCGTCGACGAGCTGTACCGGGTCCTCACCGAGCAGCGGATCCGGCACGTGCCCGTGGTCGAGGCCGGACGACTCGTCGGCATCGTCTCGATCGGCGACCTCGTGAAGTGGCGGATGGAGGAGCTCGCCGACGAGGCTCACCACCTCCAGGACTACGTGCGGGGCAGCTACTGACCCGCGGTCGCCATCACCACGGGCAGGCCCGGTCCCGCACCGAGCGCCGGACCGGCGTCGCTACGCTCCTCTGGCTCCCCGTCGCCTCTCCCGTGAGCCACGCGCATGCCCCGACTGACCGTCCTCGACCTGCGGGGCGACCGCTCCGATCCGCGTGCGCGCCTGCCGCGTCCCCGGGTCGACCTCGCCGCCGCCCGTGCCGGCGTGGACGCCTCGCTGGCGGCGGTCCGTGAGCGGGGCGACGACGCGCTGCGCGAGCTCACCACCCGCTTCGACGCGGTCGACCTCGCCGAGCTCGTCGTCCCCGACGAGGTCCTCGACGAGTCGCTCGAACGCCTCGACCCGGAGCTGCGGACCGCGCTCGAACGTGCCGCCGACCAGGTGCGCTGGTTCCACGAGCGGGCTCGCCCGGCCGACTGGGAGGACGTCCGCGACGGTGCCCGCATGGGGGTGTGGCACCGTCCCGTCGAGCGCGCCGGGGTGTACGTCCCCGGCGGCAAGGCCGTCTACCCCTCCACGGTCGTCATGACCGTGGTCCCCGCCCAGGTGGCCGGGGTGGACGAGATCGTGCTGTGCACGCCGCCGACGGGTACCGGGTTCGCGGCCGACGGTGACGCCCTCGGTGGCACGCCCGACGGGTGGCCCAACCGGACGATCCTCGCGGCCGCGCGCCTGCTGGGCGTCGACCGGGTCGTGCGGGTCGGTGGCGCCCAGGCGATCGCCGCGATGGCCTACGGCACCGCCAGCGTGCCCGTGTGCGACCTCGTCGTCGGTCCCGGCAACCTCTACGTGTCGCTCGCGAAGCAGCAGCTCGCGGCCGAGGGGCGGATCGGCACGGACGGCTACGCCGGCCCGACGGAGATCGCCATCGTCGCCGACGCGACGGCCGACCCGCACGTCGTCGCCGCCGACCTCGTCGCGCAGGCCGAGCACGACGAGCTCGCGACCGCGCTGCTGATCACCGACGACCTCGCGCTCGTCGACGCGGTCGAGACCGCCCTCGTCACCGAGGTGGCGGCGACCCGCCATCGCGAGCGGGTCGAGGCCGCGCTCGCCGGCCAGGGCACGGTGGCGCTCGTCGACGACGTCGACCAGGCGGTCGCCGTCGCGGAGGCCTTCGCCGCCGAGCACCTCGAGGTCCACACGGCCGCTGCACGCGAGGTCGCGGCGCGGATCCGCTACGCCGGCACGACCTTCATCGGTGCGGCCACGCCCGTCAGCCTCGGCGACTACGCGGCCGGACCGAACCACACGCTGCCGACGTCCGGCACCGCCCGGTTCGCCGGCGGCCTGACCACCTCGTCCTACCTGGTGCCGGTGAACTTCGTCGAGTACGACGCCGCCGCCCTGCGCGACCTCGCCGGCAGCGTCCGGGCGCTGGCCGGCTCGGAGGACCTGCCGGCCCACTGGCGCGCCGTCGAGGTGCGCCTCGAGCGCGACGCGTGAGCGGCCGACCAGCCGGCACGCCAGCGGCCGGCACTGCGCCCGACCGGGTGTCGCGGCGCGCGGACCTCGCCGACGTCGCGCCCTACGGCGCCCCGCAGCTCGACGTCCCGGTGCGGCTCAACACCAACGAGACCGCCGAACCCCCACCGGCCGGCTACCTCGACGAGGTGGCCCGCCGGATCCAGGACCTGGCGCTCCACCGCTACCCGGACCGACCCCACCGGCAGCTCCGCGCGGCGCTGGCGGCCCGCGAGGGGCTCACCCCCGACCGGGTGTGGGCGGCGAACGGGTCCAACGAGGTCCTCCTGCAGCTGCTGCAGGCCTACGGCGGCCCGGACCGGCGCGCCCTGACCGTGCGCCCCGGCTACTCGATGTACCCGGAACTCGCGCGCACCACCCTCTCCCCGGTCGTCGAGGTCGACCTCGACGCGCGCTTCCGGCTGACCGCCGAGATGGCGGCCGACGCGGTGGCGACGCACGACCCGGACCTCGTCCTGCTCCCGTCGCCGAACAACCCAGCGGGGACGCTCGTGCCGCACGGGGCGATCCGGGCGCTGCACGACACCTCGCGCGCGTTGGTCGTCGTCGACGAGGCCTACGTCGAGTTCGCCCCGGCCGGGACCTCCGTGGTCCGGCTGCTCGACGAGCTCCCGCGGCTCGCCATCGTGCGGACCTTCTCCAAGGCCTTCCGGCTCGCCGGCCTGCGTCTCGGCTACCTGCTCGCCGCTTCCTGGGTGGTCGACGACGTGCAGACCGTGCGGCTGCCCTACCACCTCGACGCGATCAAGCAGGTCGCCGGGCTGGTCGCGCTCGAGCAGGAACGCGACTTCCTCGAGCACCGGGGCCGGGTGGCGGCCGAACGCGACCGGGTCGCGGTCGCGCTCGCCGCCCACGACACCGTCGAGGTGTTCGACTCCGCGGCGAACTTCCTGCTCCTACGCACGGGCGTGCCGGACCTGTTCGACCGCCTGCTCGCGCACGGCGTGCTGGTCCGGGACTTCTCCACCCGGCCGCGCCTGGCCGGGTGCGTCCGGGTGACGATCGGCACCGCCGAGGAGAACGGTGCCTTCCTCGCGGCGCTCGCGGCGGTGCTCGCGGACGCCGACGCCCCCGCCCTGCCAGCCTCCCCCGACCCCGAACGACGAGAGGACCACCCGTGACCCGCGTCGGCCACGTCACCCGCGAGACCAAGGAGACCCGCATCGAGGTGCGCGTCGACCTCGACGGCGCCGGGACCAGCACGGTCGCGACCGGTGTGCCCTTCTTCGACCACATGCTGGACCAGCTCGGACGCCACGGCCGGCTCGACCTCACCGTCACGGCCGACGGCGACCTGGAGATCGACGCCCACCACACCGTCGAGGACGTCGGCATCGCCCTCGGGCAGGCCCTCGCCGAGGCGTGGGGCGACCGCAGCGGGGTCGAACGGTTCGGGGATGCGACGGTGCCGATCGACGAGGCTCTGACCCGGGTCGCGCTCGACCTGTCGGGCCGCCCCTACCTGGTGTGGGACTGCGAGGTTCCGATCGAGGTGATCGGCGCCACCTTCGAGACCAGCCTGGTCAAGCACTTCTTCGAGGCGGTCGTCGCCAACGCCCGCATCACGCTGCACGTCCACAACCTGTCGGGTGACAACACCCACCACACCTTCGAGTCGGTGTTCAAGGCCGTGGCGGTGGCGTTGCGGCGCGCGGTGCGCGTCACCGGTGACGCCGTGCCGTCCACGAAGGGCGTGCTGCAGTGACCGGCCGGCCCGTCGCCGCCGTCCTCGACTACGACGCCGGCAACGTCCGCTCCGCGAAGCGCGGGTTCGACGCCGCCGGGGCCGACGCCGTCGTGACCGCCGACCCGGCGGTCGCCGCGCGGGCGGACGTGCTCGTCGTGCCTGGCGTCGGGCACTTCAGCGCCTGCCTGGCGTCGATGCGCCGGTCCGGCCTCGAGGACGTCGTGCAGCGGTTCATCGCCGACGAGCGACCGGTGTTCGGCATCTGCGTCGGGATGCAACTGCTCTACGCCCGCTCGGAGGAGGGCGACGAGCCGGGTCTCGGCCTGCTGCCGGGCACGGTCGAGCGGTTCCCGTCGGGCGCCGTCGTGCCGCACCTCGGCTGGGACCTGGTCCACGCCGCCGAGGGCGCCGAGGACGATGCGCTGCTCGCCGGCGTGACGGGGGAGCGGCTGTACTTCGTGCACGCCTACTACGCGGTCCCGACCGACCCGGGGCACGTCGTCGCGCGGTGCGCCTACGGGGAGGTGGACTTCCCGTGCCTGGTCCGGGAGGGCAGCGTGGTCGGCACCCAGTTCCATCCGGAGAAGTCCGGCCCGGTCGGCGCACGGCTGCTCGCCAACTGGATCGCGTCGCTGCGCTGACCGCCCGGGTCGTGGGTGGCGTGCTGCGGGTCCGGTCCGCCTCGTTGCGCCCGCATCGAGGTCCGGCCGTCCGGCGCGGTCACACGCCGTGGGCGAGCGCGGGGCCGGCGGGGTCGAACAGGTGGATGCGGCTCGGGTCGATCGTCAGGCGGAACAGCGCCCCCCGGGACGGCGGGGGCACCCGCACCAGCGCGATCAGCTCCGTCCCGCTGCCGGCGTCGAGCCCGACCTCCACCTCCGCGCCGAGGAAGGCCGTACGGACCACCACCTCCTCGATCACCACGGTCGCGTCGTCCGCGGTGCAGGGCCGCAGGTCGGACGGGCGCAGGCCCACCAGCACCTCGCGGCCGGCGAGGTCGGTGACCGCCGGCGCGAAGCTGCGGACCCGCAGCGGCCCGGCGTCGATGCGGACCCCGGAGACCGCCTCGCGGACCCGGCCCGGCAGCAGGTTCATCCCGGGTGAGCCGAGGAAGGCGGCCACGAACGCGCTGGCCGGGCGCTCGAACACCTCCGTCGGCGCACCCACCTGCACCAGCCGGCCGCCGTCGAGGACCGCGATGCGTTCGGCGAGGGACATGGCCACCCGCTGGTCGTTGGTGGCGGCGAGCAGCGTGACCCCGTAGCCCTGTTGGACCGCGAGCAGCTGCCGCAGCAGCTCGTCCTTCCGCCGGGCGTCGACCCGGGCGAGGGGCTCGTCGAGCAGCAGGATCGCGCCGCGTCGGACCAACGAGCGGGCCAGCGCGACGTCGTGGCGCTGTCCGGCCGACAGCGTGTTCGGCCGCCGGCGCAGCAGCCGCTGCAGCGAGAACGCCCGCGCCTCCGCCTGCACCCGCTCCTCGATCTCCGCGGTCGGGACGTGGTGGATGCTCAACGGGAAGCCGACGTTGTGCGCGACGTCGAGGTGCGGCTGGAGGCTCGCCTCCTGGTTGACCATCGAGATGTCCCGCGCCCCGGGAGGTGCGGCCGTGACGTCGACACCACCGAGGTGGATCTCGCCGGCCGACGGCGCGTCGAGTCCGGCCACGACCCGCAGCAGCGACGACTTGCCGGCACCGGACGGCCCGAGCACCACCACCCGCTCGCCGGCGGCGACCGACAGGTCGATCGCGTCGAGCAGGACGTGGCCGTCCCGCACGAGGGACACGCCGAACAGCTCGATGGTGCTCACACCCCGGCAGTGTGGCGCGGGGGTGCCGTCCTGTCACCCCGTAGGCTGGCCGCCCCCCGGCCCCGCCCCGGCCCC
>SLMP01000169.1 GCA_007133465.1 Nitriliruptoraceae bacterium
CGAGGCCGAGGCCGAAGCCGAAGCTGCGGCTCGTGAGCGCGACGAGGCGGTCCGCCGTGCCGACCGCGACGTGGAGAGCTGATCCGATCGCCGCGGAGGACGCCGCCCCGGAGCTCTCACCGGGGGAGATGAGTCTCGCCGGTCACCTCACCGAGCTCCGGTCCCGGCTGGTCAAGGCTCTGCTGGCCCTCAGCGTCGGCACGGTCGTCGGCTACATCGTCTTCCCCTACATCGTCCAGGGCTTGATCGCGCCGTACTGCACGGCGCTCGACACCCTGCGGCCGGACGGCAACTGCGCCCTCGTGGCACTGCGCCCGCTCGAACCGTTCAGCGTGCGGATCAAGACCTCCCTGGTCGTCGGCCTGTTCGTCGGTGGGCCGGTGATCTTCTACCAGTTGTGGCGGTTCATCACCCCCGGCCTGACCCAGAGCGAGCGGCGCTACGCGCTGCCGTTCGTGGTGCTCAGCCAGCTGATGTTCCTGACCGGCATGGCCTTCGCCTACCTGGTGATCCCGCAAGGGCTGCGGGTCCTGCTCGCCATGGGCGGGCCGAGCATCGAGGCGATGCTCGCCGCCAACGAGTACCTCACCTTCTTCCTCGCGATGTCCATCGCGTTCGGGCTGGTGTTCGAGCTGCCGCTGATCATGATCTTCCTGTCGCTCGCGGGGGTCGTGAAGGCACGTTCGCTCGCCAAGGCGCGGCCGTTCTCGATCATCGCGATCTTCATCCTCGCGGCGTTCATCACCCCGACGGTCGACCCGGTGACCCTCCTGCTCGTCGCCGGACCGATGTGGCTGTTCTACGAGCTGTCGATCCTGGCCGCCCGGCTGATCGAGCGCGCACGTCTGCGGCGCACGGCGGCGTGAGCGCCGCCCCCGACCCGGCGGCCGATCCCGCCGGTGCGCCGACCTCCTGGCGTGAGCGGCTGCAGCCGGTGCGCGACCTGTTCGCGACGCGGACCGGGGTGGTCACCGTGGCGCTCGTGCTCGGTGTCGTCCTCGGGCTGGTCGTCGCCGACGCGATGGACGAGGACGCGGACGACCGGGCGCGGCGCGCCGTCGACACGCAGCTGCTGCCGCTGGTGGTCGACGCCGACGGCATCTGGACCAGCTCCGATGCCCGCGCGTCGGTCAGCGACGCGCTCGTCGCGCTGCGGAACGACGTCGACCCCCGCCCCGTCGAGCGTCACCTCGACGAGTGGCTCGATGCCTACGACACCGCCATCATCAAGGTCGCCGGGCAGAGCCTGCCGCCGAGCGCCCGCCCCGTCCAGCGCCAGGTGATCGCCGGCCTGACCCTGTCACGCGACGCCGTGGAGCTCCTCGGGCACGCCGCCGCCGTGAGCCGGGTCACCGATCAGCAGATCGAGGCCGAGCGGCTCCAGGTCGAGGAGCTGCTGGTCGAGGTCGGGCGCCTGCGGCAACGCAGCGAACAGCTGCTGCAGGGTGCCCGCGCCGCGACCGGGGACCTCGTCGGCGACCCGAACGTCGTCCGCCCCGACGTCGGACCGCTGCAACCCGTGACGCCGTTCCCGCCCCGGCCGGCGTGACCGGCGGCGCACCGGTGCCCCGGCCGTTCGCCGACCCGCGTGCGCGCCCGTACGTTCCCGCCCCGCCCCTGTCGACCGGAGGCTGCATGGCCGAGGCGCTCCCGACCGCCGACCCCGCCGACGACGTCGTCGCCGGGTTCCTGCGCACGCTCGGGTTCCCCGCCGACCCGTTCCAGCTCCGGGCGGTGGCGGCGCTGCGGGACGGCCGGTCGGTGCTCGTCGCGGCCCCGACCGGGGCCGGCAAGACCGTCGTCGGCGAGTTCGCCTGCCACGACGCCCTCGCACGGGGCGGCAAGGCCTTCTACACCACCCCGATCAAGGCGTTGTCGAACCAGAAGTACCGCGACCTCGTCGCCCGCTACGGCGAGGCACGGGTCGGGCTGCTGACCGGAGACCGGTCGATCAACGGCGACGCCCCGGTGGTGGTGATGACCACCGAGGTGCTGCGCAACATGATCTACGAGGCGTCCCCGACCCTGCGGGGGCTGCGGCACGTCGTGCTCGACGAGGTGCACTACCTCGCCGACCGGAGCCGTGGGGCGGTGTGGGAGGAGGTCATCATCCAGCTGCCCGCCTCCGTGCAGCTCGCCGCCCTGTCGGCCACGGTCAGCAACGCGGAGGACTTCGGCCGGTGGCTGCACGACGTCCGCGACGGCTGCGAGGTGGTCATCGAGGAGGAGCGGCCCATCCCGCTGCGCCACCACTACTTCGTCAACGACCGCATCTACGACACCTTCCGCGCCGGCCGGAAGGGGGGCGCGAGCCGTGAGCACCGCGAACGGGCGGCGCAGGCCCTCGCCGGCGTGCCGAACCCCGACGTCGTCATGCTCGAGCGCCGTGCCCGGCAACGCAACCGGGTGACCAGCAAGGGCCGCAGGATGGCACCGGACGTGCGGCTGCGCTGGCCGAGCCGCCCGCACGTCGTCGAGGAGCTCGCAGCTCGCCGGTGGCTGCCCGCGATCGTGTTCGTCTTCTCCCGGCAGGGCTGCGAGGCCGCGGTCGAGCAGCTGCTGCTCGCGGGGGTGCGCCTGACCAGCCCGGCGGAGCAGACGGAGATCGCCGCGCTCGTCGACACCCTCGTGGCGGACCTGCCGGAAGCCGACCTGCGGGTGCTCGGCTACGAGCGGTGGCGAGCCGGCCTGCTGGACGGGATCGCCGCCCACCACGCCGGGATGGTGCCGGCGTTCAAGGAGTGCGTCGAGGTCCTGTTCCAGCGAGGGCTGCTGAAGGTCGTGGTCGCCACCGAGACGCTCGCGCTCGGCATCAACATGCCGGCCCGGACGGTCGTGATCGAGCGGCTCGAGAAGTGGAACGGCGAGTCGCACGTCCTGCTCACCCCCGGCGAGTACACCCAGCTCACCGGTCGTGCGGGCCGGCGCGGGATCGACCGTGTCGGCCACGCGGTCGTGCTCTACCAGCGCGACCTCGACTTCGCGGCCGTCGCCGGCCTCGTGGGCACCCGGGCCTACCCGTTGCACAGCTCCTTCGCGCCGTCCTACAACATGGCCGTCAACCTGCTGCGTCGGCACGACCTGGCACAGGCGGAGGCGTTGCTCGGCGCGTCGTTCGCCCAGTACGAGGCGGACGCCACCGTCGAGCGGCAGGTCCACCGGCTCACCGAGCTGCAGGAGGGGGTCGCCGGGTACGCCCGCCACCTGACGTGCGAGCTGGGGGACTGGGGCGCCTACTGGGCGCTGCGCCGCGAGCTGTCCCGCACGGAGAAGGCGGAGGCCAAGGCCCGCCGGGACGCGGCCCGCGACCGGGTGCGGGAGGGCGTCGCGGCCCTGGCCCCCGGCGACGTCCTGCACCTGCCATGGGCCGGCCGTCGTGGGCTGGTCGCCGTCGTCGGCATCCACCTGACCCGCAAGGGCACCCCGATCGCGGAGGTCGTCACCGATGACCGGGCGCTGACGAAGGTCGGTCATCGGGAGCTCGACGGGCCCCCGATCCCGATCGAACGGGTGCGGCTGCCGCGTCGTGGCAACCCGAGGCAGAAGGAGTACCGCCGTGAGGTCGCGGTCGCGCTGCGCGGGCTGGACCCGCCGTGGCTCGACCCGGACGGCCAGGGGGGCGTCGAGGAAGCGGTGGCCGCCGGGCGGTCGGAGACCATCGAGCGGCTTCGCGCCGAGCTGCGTGCCCACCCGTGCCACGCCTGCCCGGACCGCGCCGAGCACGAACGTTGGCAGCACCGCGCGGACGAGCTGCTCGGCGAGGCCGACCGGCTGCGGGCGTCGATCGAGCGGGCGACCGGATCGCTGGTTCGCCACCTGCACCGGATCCTCGGGGTGCTGCGCGAGCTCGGCTACGTCGACGGGACGCCGGCGCCGACCGACGAGGGCCTGCGGCTGGCGGGGATCTACAGCGAGAACGACCTGCTGGTCGCGGAGGCGTTGCGACGGGGCCTGCTGGACGGGCTCGACGCCGCCGAGCTCGCGGGCCTCGCGGCACTGTTCCTCTACGAGCCCCGCGGCGGCGACCCCTCCGAGGTGGTCGTGCTGCCCACGGTCGCGATCGAGGACGCGGTCGAGGCCGTCACCGACCTGGCGGCGGAGCTGCGCGAACGCGAGCGCGCCGCGGGACTGCGCCAGCTCGGCGAGCTGGACGCCGGGTTCGTCGGGCCGGCCTGGCGGTGGGCGTCCGGCGCCGACCTCGACGACGCGCTCGGCGAGCTGGAGCTGACCGGTGGGGACTTCGTCCGCGCCGTCAAGCAGATCGCCGACCTGCTCGGGCAACTGCGTTCCGTCGGGTCCTCCGAGGTGGCCGCTGCCGCGCACGAGGCGGTCGACGCCCTGCGGCGCGGCATCGTGGAGGCCTGAGTCGCATCCGGCAGGTCGCGTCCCGGACCGTCACGGCCCGGGCACTAGCATCGCGATCCGTGACTCTCGAGGACCCCTGCCGTGAGCCTCCCCTTCGGTGCCCCCCTGCTGATCGCCAACCCGGCGGCAGGTGGTGGTCGCAACCCCACGCTGCCCCGGCTGCAGGCCGCGCTGCACGCACGGGGGGTCGCGCACGACCTCGTGGTGACGGCGCGCGCCGGCCACGCCACCGAGCTGGCCCGCGAGGCCGTCGACGACGGCCGGCGCTACCTCGTCGCGGTGGGCGGTGACGGCACCGTGCACGAGGTGGTCAACGGCATGGTCGACGCGTCCGCCGGCACCGCGCGGCGTGACGACCTCGTGCTCGGGGTGGTCGGTGCCGGGTCCGGGTGCGACCTCGTGCGCACCTTCGGCCTCGACCGCTCGCCGGAGGTGCTGGCCGGCCACCTCGCCTCCGAGCACACGCTGCCGATCGACCTCGGCCGCCTGCGGCTGACCGGCCCCGACGGCCGCGAGCGTGTGGTGGTGTTCGCGAACGTGGCGGAGGCCGGCTTCGGTGGTGCCGTCGTGCGGGTGGCCGCGCGGCTGCCGGGTCGGCTCGGGCCCGCCCGCTACGCCGCTGGCATCGTCGCGGCCTGGGGCCGGTTCCGGCGCCGGCCGACCACCGTCACCGTGGACGGCGGCACGAGGACCGAACCGGTCTGCAACGTGGTGATCGCGAACGGTCAGTTCTTCGGGGGCGGCCTGCACGTCGCCCCCCGTGCCTTGCCGACCGACGGGAGGTTCAACGTGCAGTCGTGGGGTGGGACCGTCACCGACGTGGTCCGCGCGACCCGGCTGCTGCGGGACGGCAGCCACCTGCAGCGCGACGACGTCCGCGAGTGGCAGTCCGCCACCGTCACGATCGACGCTGCCGAGCCGCTCGTCGTCGAGGCCGACGGCGAGGTGCTCGGTGTCACCCCCGTCTCCGCGGACGTGCTGCACCAGGTCATCGCGCTGAAGATCTGAGGGCGGGGCGCTCGCCCGCCGGGCGCGTCGTAGGATGGCAGCTGACCCGGAGGTGGCGGTGAGGACGCGGTTGGCACGAGCACAGCAGGCGCTGCGCGACCAGGACGTCGGCGCGTTGCTTGTCGGGCCGTCGGCGGACCTGCGCTACCTCGTCGGCTACCACGCGTTGCCGCTCGAACGGTTGACGCTGCTGCTGGTGCCCGCCGCGGGGGACCCGGCCCTCGTGGTCCCGACCCTGGAGGCACCGCGAGCCGTCGACAGTGGCGCCACGGCGCTCGCGGAGCTGGTGACCTGGGAGGAGACCGAGGACCCCTTCGACCTCGTCCGCGACCGCCTCGTCGCGGCCGGGGTCGCCGAGGCGCGCCTGGCGGTGCAGGACCAGCTGTGGGCGACGTTCACGCTCGCCCTGCAGGCGCGCCTGCCGGCTGCACGCTGGCTGCCGGGTGGCACGGTGATGCGGGAGCTGCGGGTCGTCAAGGACCCGGACGAGGTGGCGGCCCTCCACGGTGCGGGTGCCGCGATCGACGCCGTCCACGCCCGCGTCCCGGAGCTGCTGCGGCCCGGCCGGACCGAGCGGGAGGTCGGCCGCGACATCGCCGAGCTGATCCTCGAGGACCACGACGAGGTCGACTTCGTGATCGTCGCGGGCGGTCCGAACGGCGCCTCACCCCACCACGAGACCGGCGAGCGTGCGCTGGAGGTCGGCGACGCCGTCGTGGTGGACATCGGCGGCGTCCGGCGGGGGTACTGCTCGGACATGACCCGCAACTACGCGGTGGGCCGGTTGCCGGACGGCTACGCGGCCCTGCACGAGGTCCTGGAGGAGGCGCAGGAGGCCGCTGTCGCCGCCGTCCGGCCCGGCGTGCCCGCGGAGGCCGTCGACGCGGCCGCCCGCGACCACCTCACGGCCGCCGGGTACGGCGAACGGTTCGTGCACCGCACCGGCCACGGCATCGGCATCGAGGTCCACGAGGAGCCCTACATCGTGGCCGGCAACGACCTGCCGCTGGCCGCGGGCATGGCCTTCTCGGTCGAGCCCGGCATCTATCTCCCGGGCCGCTACGGCGCCCGGATCGAGGACATCGTGGTCGTCACCGAGGACGGCGTGGCGCGGTGCAACCACCGCCCCCGCGAGGTGCTCGTCTGCGCGTGAGGGGCGGTGACGCCCGCCGGGCACGAGGGAGCAGGGACGAGCAGCAGGGAGGGAGCCGTGGGAGACGACATCCGAGTGCGACGGGCACGGATCGAGGAGATCCGCCCGCTCGCGGCCGAGTACAAGGTGGAGCACGAGGCGGTCTTCGGCGAGCCGACGCTCCCGCCCCTGCCACAGGGCGGGATCTTCTGGCTCGCGACCGACGCGAGCTCGGGTGAGCCGCTCGGCTACGCCGCCGGCACACTGCGGCCCGCCGGCTGCACGATCGGTCCGGTGTTCACGCGGCAGGCCGCCCGCCGCCGGGGCATCGGCGAGCAGATGGTCGGCGAGATCCAGCGGTGGGCCCAGGACACCCGCTTGCCCGTGGTGGAGGTGTCCGTCGCCGCGGACAACGAGGCGGGCATCGCCTTCCTGCGCTCCCTCGGGTACGAACCACGCCGGATCCTGATGACCCTGACCCCGACCGGCGCCCGCCGCCGCGAGGCCTGACCGCGACCCGGAGCCCACCGTGCACACCCTTCCCGAGGAGCAGCGTCACCTGCTGGAGCTCGTCCAGGGTTTCGCTCGCACCGAGGTGGCACCGCGGGCCGACGCCTTCGAGCGGGCCTCCACGTTCCCGCGCGAGCTGTTCGACCAGCTCGGCCGGATGGACCTGACCGGCCTGCCGTTCCCGGAGGAGCAGGGCGGCAGCGCCCTGCCGTTCCGCACCTACCTGCTGGTCCTCGAGGAGCTGTCCCGCGCGTTCCTGGCGCTCGGGCTCGGGCTGTCGGTGCACACGCTCGCGACCTGGGGCATCGACACCTTCGGCACCCCCGAGCAGCGGCGACGGTTCGTCCCCGACCTCGTCGCCGGCCGCCTCCTCGGCGCCTACGCGCTGTCGGAACCGGACGCCGGGTCCGATGCCGCGGCGATGAGCACGCGCGCCCGGCGGGACGGCGACGGCTACCGCCTGGACGGCGTCAAGGCCTGGGTGACCCACGGTGGGGTCGCCGACCGCTACCTCGTCATGGCACGGACCGGCGAGGCCGGTGCCCGTGGCATCAGCGCCTTCGTCGTCGACGCCGACCAGCCGGGGCTCACGGTGGCTCCGCCGGAGTCGAAGCTCGGCATGTGGGCGTCGCCGACGGCGCAGCTGGTGTTCGAGGACGCCGCGGTCCCCGCCGACCGGCTGCTCGGCGGCGAGGAGGGCCTCGGGTTCCGCATCGCGATGGCGTCCCTGGACGGCGGGCGGCTCGGCATCGCGGCGTGCGCCGTCGGGCTGGCCCAGGCGGCGCTGGACGTCGCCACGACCTACGCCCGGCAGCGCGAGCAGTTCGGGCGGCCGATCATCGAGCACCAGGGGGTGGCGTTCCTGCTGGCCGACATGGCCACGCGGACCGAGGCATCCCGCGCCGTGATGCTGTCGGTAGCCGACCGCCGTGACCACGCCGCCGGCATCGGCCCGTATGCCGGCCGCGACGACGCCGGGACCGGCTACCCGATCACCGCGCCGGCGGCGATGGCGAAGCTCTTCGCCACGGACGCGACCATGCAGACCACCCTCGACGCCGTCCAGGTGCTCGGGGGCGCGGGGTACACCACCGACCACCCGGCCGAGCGCTACCTGCGCGAGGCGAAGGTGCTGCAGATCGTCGAGGGCACCAACCAGATCCAGCGCCTGGTGATCGGCCGGGCGCTCGCGCGCGGCTGAGCTGATCGTGGACGAGAACGATCCGGGGTCCCCGGCGCCCACGGCGCCCGCGTCCGCGGCGCTCACGGCACACGACCGGCGGCGCCTGACGGTCGGGTGGCGACTGCTCGCGACGGGCATCGGGCTGGGGGCCGTCGGCGCCGCGTGGTCCGGTCTCGCGGGGGCGTCCGGCACGGTCGGGTTCGCCCTGCTGGTGCTGGGGACCGCGCTCGGCGCGGTGCTGGCCGCGTTGGTCGGCGGCATCCTCGCCGTCGTCGACGAGCTCCGGGGTGCTCCCGTCGCGCGGCGGCGGCTGGTCGTGACGATCGCGTTGTTCCTCGCCGGCCTGCTGCTGCTCACCTTCGGCGCGGCGGTGGGGGCGTGAGCCGCCGGCGTGGCGGGTGCCACGGTGGACTGCCACGCCGCGGCCGACCCCGTAGCATCGTGGCCGGGGGCGGGCGCGGCGTGTGGGTCGGCCGGCTCGCCTGGGTCTCGCGATGACGAACGAAGAGCGGGGAAGCTCGTGACGGGCACGCTGCCGACGTCGGCGCCGGTGCCGGTCGCGGGCCGCGCCGCCCGCGGCACGTTGCTGGTCGCCGACCGGGTGGTGACGCTCGGGCACGCCCGCACCGACGCGCGGGCCGTGCTCGTGCGAGGGACCCGCGTCGTGTGGGTGGGCGACGACCCGGCCGCGGCCCCGCCGCACGCGTCGCGCCTGGACCTGGCCGGGTGCGTGATCGGTCCGGCGTTCGTCGACGCGCACGCCCACCTGACGCCGACGGGGCTCGCGATGACCGGTTTGGACCTCACGGAGGTCCGTAGCGGCGACGAGCTGCTCCGTGCCGTCCGGGCCTACGCCGGCCAGCACACCGGCCGGGTCGTCTGGGGTCACGGCTTCGACCCCTTCGCGTTCCCCGACCCGCTGCCGGGACCGGACGCGTTGGCGCGGGTCGCGGACGGCCGCACGGTCTACCTCTCGCGGGTCGACGGCCACGCCTGCCTGGTCGACCGCTCGACGCTGGCCGCCGCGCCGCTCGCCCGCGCGCAGGGCGTCGAACGGGAGGAGGGCACGGCGACCGGCCTGCTGCGCCGCGAGGCCAACCACATCGTGCGTCGCTGGGCGATCGGGGCGATGGACCCGCGGGAGCTCGCGGCCGCCCGGTTGGCCGCCACCCGGCTCGCGGCGTCGTTCGGCCTCGGCTCGGTCCACGAGATGGGCGGGCCCGACATCATGGGCCTCGACGACTTCGATGCGTGGGCGACGGGGACGTGGCCGGTCGAGGTGGTGCCGTACTGGGGTGCGTTCGACCTGTCCGTGCCGATCGAGCGGGACCTGCGCCATGCCGGCGGGGACCTGTTCCTCGACGGCTCACTCGGTGCCCACACCGCGGCGTTGTGCGCCCCGTACGCCGACCGGCCGGCGACCTCCGGTCACCTCGAGTTCGACGACGACACGCTCACCGACTGGTTGCGCGCGGTGGCCAACGCCGGGCTGCAGGCCGGGGTCCACGCCATCGGTGACGCGGCGATCCGGCAGCTGGTCGGCTGCTGGCGACGGGTCGCGTCGCTGCTGTCTGCCGACGGCGGGGTCGACGTGATCCGGCGAGGCCGCCACCGGATCGAACACGCCGAGGTGATCCCACCCGATCTGCTCGACGACCTGGCCGAGCTCGGCCTGCTGGTCTCCGCCCAGCCGAACGCCGAGGCGCGCTGGGGCGAACCGGGCGGCATGTACGAGAGCCGGCTCGGACCGGAGCGGCGTGCGTGGACCAACCCGATGCGCGCGCTGGCCGACCGCGGGGTGGGGATCGCGTTCGGGTCGGACGGCGGCGTCGCGCACCTGGACCCGTGGGCGACGATCCACGCCGCCGAGCACCGTCACGACCCGGGGCACGCGGTCAGCCGGCTCGAAGCCGTCTCCATGTCGACGCTCGGCGGCCGCAACGCGGCCCGCCAGGACCGCTTCGTGGGGGTCGTGCGGGCCGGGATGCGGGCGGACCTCGTCGTGTTCGAAGGCGACCCGTACGCCGCCGACGACCCGCGCGGCACCCGCTGCGTCCTGACCGTCGTGCAGGGACGCATCGCCCACGGAGAGGGCCCGCTGCCGCTCGCACCGGGGCATCCGGACACGTGATTCGCTGGTTCGTCTCCGGGCTGCCACTTGACGCCGAGCTCACGCGCTGGTTGCGTGCGGCTGCTGCGGGAAAGCGAAGCGACGCGAGGGGACGGCCGGAGCATCCTGCCGACCGGTCGATGACCGGGAGGGGGCGACGCCACGGCGTCGTCGGGTGCCCGTGGTCCTCGCGACGGCCACCTGACCGCGAGCGAGCCGCCGCTCAGTAGACAACAGGTTCGGCCGCCGCCGTACCGGCCGGCCCTGGCCCCAACCGCGGCGAGGCTCGCCCAGCTCCGGGGGCTCCGACCGCGGTCGGGGCCCCCACCGCGTCACGGCCGATCGCTCGATCGTCGTCCGTCCCTTCGCCCCGGGTCCGACGGTTTCCCGGGTCCGACCCTCGCCCGGTCCGTCGGCAGGCCCGCTGTCCTTGCGTGGTCGGCACCCCTCTGGTACCAACCGCCCCCAGCGCCACTGGGGCACCGGCGTGCCCGGCCGGGCCGTGCTCCGGCTCCGGTGCTGCGCCCATCGCCCCGCGGGACCATCCGTCCACGCCGAGCAGGAGCCCCCGTGACGCCACGCACCCCTGAGGCCGAGGACGACTTCGACCCGACCGAACCGACCGACCTGGATGCGGACGCGGACGTCGCGGACCTCGCCACCGACCCCCTCGACGCCGTGCTGGCGGCCGAGGGTGACGTCGGGGGCCTGACCGACGGGCTCGAGGGGGAGCTGGAGGTGGACCTCGACGCGGACGACCTCGACGACGACCTCGAGGAGGACGACGAGGACGACGAGGACGACGACGAGGAGCTCGAGGACGACGACGAGGA
>SLMP01000075.1 GCA_007133465.1 Nitriliruptoraceae bacterium
CGGTTCGACGGACCTGCAGCCCCTGGCTACCCTGCGCCGGCGCCCGCCCTGGTAGCTCAGTCGGCAGAGCACATCCATGGTAAGGATGGGGTCCGCGGTTCGATTCCGCGCCAGGGCTCGAAGGCCCGCTCATGCGGGTCGTTCTCACGTCGGGGCACCCCGACGCCACACCCCACGGCGGCGTAGCTCAGGGGTAGAGCAAGCGGCTCATAATCGCTGTGTCGGTGGTTCGAGTCCACCCGCCGCTACGGATAGACCCCGCCCGCACATCGCGGTCTGCGGGCGCACACCCACGACTACGCTCGCGAACGGGCCTGCGCGGCCCGACCCAGCGGCGGGAACCCGTCGCTGCCAGCACCCACGCCACGTTGCGTCGCACGAGGAGTACTCACCGCCATGGCCAAGGCGAAGTTCGAGCGGACCAAGCCGCATATGAACATCGGGACGATCGGTCACGTCGATCATGGGAAGACGACGTTGACGGCGGCGATCACGTCGGTGTTGCACAAGAACAATCCGGATGTTGAGTCGATGGCGTTCGATGCGATCGATAAGGCGCCGGAGGAGCGTGAGCGTGGGATCACGATCAACGTGTCGCATGTGGAGTATGAGACGGATGCGCGTCACTATGCGCATGTGGATGCTCCGGGGCACGCGGATTATGTGAAGAACATGATCACGGGTGCGGCGCAGATGGATGGCGCGATCCTGGTGGTGTCGGCGGCGGATGGTCCGATGCCGCAGACGCGTGAGCATGTGTTGTTGGCGCGTCAGGTGGGGGTGCCGAAGCTGGTGGTGGCGCTGAACAAGGTCGACATGGTCGATGATGAGGAGTTGTTGGAGCTGGTGGAGATGGAGGTCCGCGAGCTTCTGGACTCGTATGAGTTCCCGGGGGATGACACGCCGGTGGTGAAGGTGTCGGCGTTGCAGGCGCTTGAGGGTGATGAGGCGGCTGAGGCGCAGGTGCTGGAGCTGATGGGCCAGGTGGATGAGTACTTCGAGGAGCCGGAGCGGGCGCTGGATAAGCCGTTCATCATGCCGGTGGAGGATGTGTTCTCGATCACGGGTCGTGGGACGGTGGCCACGGGTCGGATCGAGGGTGGCAAGGTCAACGTGCAGGATGAGGTCGAGATCGTTGGTCTGCATGACACGACCAAGACGACCGTGACCGGTGTGGAGATGTTCCGCAAGCTGTTGGATGAGGGGCATGCGGGCGACAACGTCGGGATCTTGTTGCGTGGGACCAAGCGTGAGGACATCGAGCGGGGTCAGGTGTTGGCCAAGCCGGGGTCGATCACGCCGCACACGCGGTTCGAGGCGCAGGTGTATGTGTTGTCGAAGGAGGAGGGTGGTCGTCACACGCCGTTCTTCGATAACTACCGGCCGCAGTTCTACTTCCGGACCACGGATGTGACGGGTGCGGTGGAGTTGCCGGATGGGGTCGAGATGGTGATGCCGGGCGATAACACCGAGATGACGGTGGAGTTGATCGCGCCGATCGCGATGGACGAGGGGTTGAAGTTCGCGATCCGTGAGGGCGGCCGCACCGTGGGCGCTGGCCGGGTCACCAAGATCATCAACTGACAACCCGGGACCGCCACCCACGGCGGTCCCGCACGACACCCGTGAGGCCAGCCGGCCTCGACGCGGGTCCAGCTCCTCCCATGTGAGGGATGACGATGCCGAAGAACGACAACCGGCCCCAGGTGACGCTCGCTTGCACGGAGTGCAAGGAGCGCAACTACATCACCAGCAAGCACCGGGTGAACCAGCGTGAGCGCCTCGAGCTGAAGAAGTTCTGCGCGCGCTGCCGCTCCCACCAGCCGCACCGCGAGACCCGCTGAGGCGGCGTCCGCGTCGACCGCGCGGCCGGCGACGGCACCGACCTCGACCGCGGACGGAACGCGAGACCACCTCGTCGTTCCGTCCGCGGTCGGCTGTTGGTCTAGGATGCCGCCCGGCCCAGACGTGAGGGAGCGGTGTGGCGCTGAACCGAGACAAGGTCGGGACCACCTACCCGGCCTACCGCTACGAGGTCGCCCGCGAGAAGATCCGCGAGTACGCGACGGCGCTCGGCGAGACCGACCCGCGCTACTTCAGCGAGGGCGACGACTGCGTGGCGCCGCCGACGTTCGCCGCGTGTTTCACGGTGACCAAGGGCGGTGCCGCCGTGTTCGCCGATCCCGACCTCGGCACCCATCCCGCGCTCGTCCACGGCAGCCAGCGCTACACCTTCGGTGAGCGGCCCGTGGCGCCCGGTGACGTGCTGATCTGTACCCCGCGGGTCGCCGACATCTCGGTCCGCGGCAGCAACGAGATGCTGGTGATCGAGGTCGAGTGCCGTGACGAGGCCACCGACGAGCTGGTGGTCCGCTCCGAAGCGACGATCGTCTTCCTCGGCAGCGCGCCCGCCGAGGGCGACCAGGAGGGCGCCGCATGAGCGAGATCGAGGTCGGCACCGAACTGCCCACGATCGAGCAGGTCTCGAACCTGACCACCTCCGTGATGTACGCCGGCGCGTCCGGCGACATGAACCCCCTGCACTACGACCCGGACTTCGCCGGGCAGGTCAGTCCGACCGGCGGGATCATCGCCCACGGGATGTACTCCATGGGCCTCGCCAGCCGCATGCTGACCGAGTTCGTCGGTGACCCGGCCCGGGTGCTCGAGGTCGAGGTCCGGTTCACCCGACCGTGGCCGGTGGGGACCACCTCGACGTTCGGCGGCAAGGTCACCGAGGTGGAGGACGGCGTCGCGACCGTGGCCCTGACCGGGACCAACGAGTCCGGTGACCGCATCCTGCGGGGCAAGGGGCGCGTCCGGGTGTGACCCGC
>SLMP01000157.1 GCA_007133465.1 Nitriliruptoraceae bacterium
GCTCGGGTGCGCGCCGTCCGCGGCGCCCCGGTTCCCGCCGCCTCAGGCGTCCTCGGCGCCCATCGCCGCGCCGTCGGCCAGCCCCTGCAACCACACCAGCAGGGTCCGCGCCGGGACCCCGGTGCCGCCCTTGCCGTGCTCACCGAAGGGCTCGTCGCTCCAGGCCACCCCGGCGACGTCGAGGTGGGCCCACGGGATCCCTTCGCCGACGAACCGGTGCAGGAACAGCCCGGCGAAGATGGTGCCGGCGGACCGGGTGCCCGCGTTCTTGAGGTCGGCGATCGCGCCCTCGAGGCGCTCGCCGTACTCCTGGGTCGCCAGCGGCAACGGCCACAACGGCTCGCCGGCGGTGCGCGACGCGGCGAGCAGCGCGTCCGCGAGGGCGTCGTCGGAGGCCATGAGCACCCCGATCCGCTCGCCGAGCGCCACCACGGCCGCACCGGTGAGCGTGGCGACGTCGACGATCGCGTCCGGGCCGAGCTCGGTCGCGTGCGCCAGCGCGTCGCCGAGCACCAGCCGCCCCTCCGCGTCGGTGTTGATCACCTCGACGGTGGTGCCGTCGCGCATCGTCAGCACGTCGCTGACCCGGGTCGCGCTACCGGACGGCATGTTCTCCGCGAGCGCCAGCAGCCCCGTCAACCGGACCGGCAGCTCGAGCTGCGCGGCGGCCCGCACGACCGCGAGCACGGTCGCCGCCCCGGCCATGTCCAGCTTCATGGTCTCCATCGCGTTCGACGGCTTCAGCGAGATGCCGCCGGTGTCGAACGTGATGCCCTTGCCGACGAGCGCGACGTGCGTGGTCGCGCCCTCCGGTGCGTAGGTCAGCTCGACCAGGCGCGGCGGCTCGCTCGACCCACGGCCGACGCCGAGGATGCCGCCGTAGCCGCCTTCCTCGAGCGCGTCCTCGTCGAGGATGCGCACCTCGATGGGGAGCCCCTCGACCGCTGCGGCCGCGCGGTCGGCGAGCGCCGGCGGTCGCTTGTCCTGCGGCGGCGTGTTGACGAGGTCACGGGTGAGGGTGGCCGCACCCGCGGTGACGCGGGCCACCTCGACGGCCGCCCGGACCGCATCCCCCACGTCGGCATCGGCGTCCGCGCCGGCGTCGACGCTCAGCAGGACCCGCTCGAGCTCGAACGGGCGGGCTTCCGAGCGGTAGCTGCCGAACCGGTACGCACCGAGCAGCACGCCCTCCGCGACGGCCTGCGCTGCCGCCTCGGCGCCGAGCTCCGGCAGCGCCGTGTGCAGCGTGGTCACGAGCGAGCTGACCCGTTCGGCCGCGTTCGCGGCGGCGGCCGCGGCACGCCGCAGCTGCAGGGTGCCGGCCTCGGCGGCCTTGCCGAGCCCGACCACCAGCAACGTCGACGCGGGGATCGCCCCGCGGGTCGGGATGCGGGCGACCGATCCCACCGACCCGTCGTGGTCGACGGCGACGAGCTCGTGGACGAGGTCGATCCCGAGCGCCTCGGCGACCGCCGCGGCCCCGGGCGCCAGCTCCGGCGGGTCGGTGCGCTCCCCCGACGCCGGCGCGAACGCGCCGACGACGGCGAGCGCCGCCTCCGTCTCCGTCAGCGGGGTGGTCACGACGTCGAGGGTCGGCACGCAGGTCCTCCAGCGGCAGCGGGTGCGGGGTCCCGCGAGCCTAGTGAGGGCGACGACCGCCTACGCTGCGGGGCCATGACCGATCCCGTACCCGATCCTGCACCCGACCCCGCGCATCCGCCGACGGCGGGTGTCCGTCCCGTCGACCTGCGCGACTACGTCCGGTTCGCGCCCGACGCGGCGACGCGCGTGCGGGTCTTCGCCAGCGGGCACCTCAGCCTCGACGTGTGGTGCATCGAACCCCAGCAGGCGACCGAGGTGCTGCGCTACCCCGCACACGACGTGACCTACACGGTGCTCGGGGGGCGGTCGTGGTTCGTCACCGACCAGGGCGAGGTCGGGCTCGATCCCCTCGGCGCGATGCTGGTGCCCGCGGACACCGTCCACGGCATCGACAACCGCGCGCCGGACCCGCTCATCGTCCTGGCCGTGGCGTCGCCACCGTCGCCGGGGGCGGAGGACGCGCCCGTCGCGACCGACGCGACCGCCGTGCGGCTCGACGACGACGCCCCCGGCCCCCTCCGACGGGTCCTGGACGGACTCTTCGGCGCCGAGCGGCGCTGAGCCGCGCGACCACCCGCGACCGACCTGAGGAGACCGCGATGCGCCCCGGCCCCCCGCGCGGCGAGACCGCCTCCCGCACCGTGACCGTCGCCGCAGACCAGACGGCCCGCGTCGGCGGCCGCGAGCTCCACCCCGTCTACGGCACCGTCGCACTGCTCGCGGACATCGAAGAGCTGTGCCGCAGCGTCCTCGAGCCGCACCTCGAGCCGGGCGAGGAGGGGGTCGGCGCCGGCGTGGAGCTGCGCCACCGCGCCCCCGTCCCGGTCGGCGAGGAGGTGACGCTCGTCGCGACCGTGGCGACCGTCGACCGCGACCGGTTGGTCTGCGAGGTGCTGGCGCGTCACCGCGGCGCGCTCGTCGCCCGCGGCTCGTTCGAACAGCGCATCGTGCCGAGCGAGGTGTTCGCGGCAGAGATCGAGGCGCGCCGCGACGGGGCCGGCTGACCCCTGGACGCCCCCGTCGCGTGACGGTACCGTTGGTTCCGGGAGCGTTCGGTGTCACACGTCTGCGTCACGCGTCGACGGCACACGGCGGCAGCGACGTCGTCGAGGTGGCACGACCCGGCCGGACGCGCGACCGGACGCGCGACCGACGGGAGCGTCGATGACCGCAGCGGCAACGCACACGGACCCAGGCGTCGAGCCCGGCCCGCCGATCGGCTCGGCACGCGCGGTGCTGCTGACGATCCTCGGCGACGCCGTCCTGCCCACCGGCGGGCGGGCGTGGCTCGCCGCGCTCACGGCGGTCGCCACCGACCTCGGCATCCAGCCGGCCGCGACCCGCCAGGCACTGCGCCGCCTGGTCGTCCAGGGCCTCGTCAGCCCGCAGCGGCACGGACGTCGGGCCCGGTACGAGTTGACCCCGACCGGACGGCGCCGGCTCGAGGAGGCCGCCGAGCGCATCTACCTGCGTCGCCCCCTGACCTGGGACGGCCGCTGGCACCTGCTGTCGTGGCCGCGCGGCGGCGGCGCGTCGGCCGCGCTGCAGCGCGAGCTCCGGTGGCTCGGCTACGGCGAACTCGACGACGGCACGTGGTGCTGCCCCTGGGACCTCGGGACCCGGCTCGACGCCGTGCTCGCGAAGCACGACGCCGACCGCGCCGCCCACCGGTTCACGGCCGCGTTGGAGGGCGACGACCGGGAGCTGGCGGACCAGGCCTACGACCTGCGCGCGCTGCGGGATGCCCACCGGTCGTTCCTCGCGGCCGCTGCAGCGCCCGACGACCCCACGGACGACCGCGCCGCCCTGGTCGCGCGGCTGTCGCTCGTGCACCGGTGGCGCAAGCTGCTGTTCCTCGACCCCGGCCTGCCGTCCGCGCTGCTGCCGGCCGACTGGCTCGGGGACCGCGCCGGCGCCGCGTTCGTGACCGCCTACCGGGCGATCGAGGCACCCGCCTGGCGCCACTACCTCGCCGTCGCCGCAGCGGCCGACCCGACAGGCGCGTCCCCCCCGCAGCCGAGCTCGAACCTCGCCGCCGCGACCACCGCCGCCGCCGCGACCACCGCCGCCGCCCGACCCGACGCCGCGACGAACCGCCACGACACCGTCGCGACCGACCGCGGCACCAACGACCACGGCGACGACCCGGTCCGCGAGCGCGAGTTCCTGGCCCTCCTGCACGGCGGGCGGCGGATCGAACCGTCCGACTGGATGCCCTCCACCTACCGGCGGCTGAACATCCGCTTCATCGAGATGCACGCCAACTCGGAGATCATGGGCGCCCTGCCGGAACGCGAGTGGATCGCCCGCGCGCCGTCGCTGCGTCGGAAGCGATCGTTGGCCGCCAAGGTCCAGGACGAGGTCGGCCACGCCCACCTGATCTACCGGGTGGCCGAGTCGCTCGGCCGGCCGCGCGCCGCGATGTACGAGGACCTGATCGCCGGCCGCGGGAAGTTCCACAACGTCTTCCACTACCCGACCCACACCTGGGGCGACGTCGCCTGCATCGGCTTCCTCGTCGACGGCGCCGCGATCGTCACGCAGCGCGCGCTGCTCGAGACCTCCTACGCGCCCTACGTCCGGGTGATGCGCCGCGTCGTCGCGGAGGAGTCGCTGCACTACCGCCACGGCGAGGACATCATGCTCGCGATGGCCTCCGGCACCGACGAGCAGTTCGAGATGCTCCAGGAGGCCGTGCTGCGCTGGTGGGAGCCGGTGATGCACTTCTTCGGCACCGACGTCGCCCGCGACGACGACCCGATGATCCACTGGGGGGTCAAGACCCGCACCAACGAGGAGTCCCGTCAGGAGTGGATCGCCCAGTACGTCCCGAAACTGTGGGACATGGGCATCGAGACCCCCGACCCGGCCCTCGCCTACGACCCGGAGACGAGCCGGTGGACCTACACCGAGCCCGACTGGGACCGGCTGCGCGCGATCATCAAGGGCGAGCCCACCCCGACGACGGCGACCCGCCTCTACTGGCGCCAGCTCCTGCACCGCAACCACGCCTGGGTCCGCCGGATCCTGCTGGGTGACGCGGTCCCCGCGGCGGCCTGAGGAGGCGCGGACGATGGCACGTGACCCCCAGCCCGACCCCGAGCGCTCTCCCGACCCCGGGCGCTCGCCCGACGCCGACCCCCTCGCGGTCGACGGCCACACCTTCGAGGTGTTCGGTCGCCGGCGCATCGAGGACCCCCTCGAGCACGTCGGCACGCTGCACGCGCCCGACGAGACCGCCGCCCTGCTGTTGGCCCGTGAGACCCACTTCCGCCACCAGGAGGGCGTCGACTACGCGGTGGTGCGCTCGGAGCACCTCCACCGGGTCCCCGACCCGTCGCTGCTCGAGCGCCGCGTCGACATCTCCTACCGCCTGCAGGCGGGCTACGCCGGCTTCCGTGAGAAGCGCCACGCCGCGCGGGAGGCGGCCGACGCCCGCGGCCGGGGCCACCTGCGGGAACGCCCGGTGCCCGGTCGGCACGACACCCGCCACGAGGGGCGCCACGAGGGGCGACGATGAGCGGTAGCACGACCCACCCGACGAGCGCCGCGGTCCACGCCCCCGCCGACCTCGGTCTGCCCGACCTCGACACGCCGCGGTCGCAGGTGCTGCTCGCGATCGCCGACGACGCGCTCGTCACCGGGCACCGGGCGGCGCACTGGACCGGGGTGGCGCCGACCCTGGAGGAGGACCTGGCGTTCGCCACCATCGCCCAGGACGGGGTCAACCACGCCGACCTCTGGTACCAGGTCCTCGTCGGCGAGGACCACCCGCAACGGCAGGCCGCCGTCGATGCGCTCGGCCTCGGTCGCGCCCCGTCGGGCTACCGCCACGCGGTGCTCTGCGAGCACGAGCCGCGGGACTTCGCCTTCACCCTCGCCCGTCACTGGGTCACGACCGAGCTCGAGGCCGTGCGCCTGGACGCGCTCGCCACCTCCCCGGACGGCGCCGTGGCCGCGCTCGCGGCCAAGCTGCGCCACGAGCTGCGCTACCACCTCGAGCACGCGGCGCTCTGGGTCGACCGGCTCGTGGCCGACGAGGACGCCCACGACCGGTTCCGCACCTCCCTGGAGGTCGTGCTCCCCGAGGTTGCCGGGTTCCTCGAACCGGTGGCGGACGAGGAGGCGCCGGACGCGCAGCGGGTCCTGGCCGGCGGCCACCGTGGACTGCGGGCTGCGCTCCACGACCGGCTGGCCACGCGTCTGGGGTCCAGCGGCGACGGGGAGCTGGTCGGCCTGCTCGAGGCGGTCGCGCCCGCGGGCCTCGGCGGCCGGGCGGGCCGCCACGGCCCCGCCTTCACCGAGGACGTCTGGCCGGAGCTGACCGCGCTCTACCGCGCCGACCCGTCGGCCCGCTGGTGAGCGCCCCCGACGTCGCGGAGGTGCGGCGCGCCGTCGCGGCCGTGGCCGACCCGGAGCTGCCGCCGGTGACGATCGGCATGCTCGGCATGGTCCACGACCTCGCGGTCGCGGCGGACGGGCGGGTCGAGGTGGTCCTGCTGCCCACCTACACCGGGTGCCCCGCGACGGAGATGATCGCGCGCGACGTCGTCAGCGCGCTCGACGGCGTCACGGGCGTGACCGGCGTGCGCGTGCGCTTCACCTTCGACCCGCCCTGGAGCGCCGACCGCATCGACGACGCCGGCCGCCGGCGCCTGCGCGAGTTCGGCATCACCCCGCCGGGCGGCACGGTGACGGGTGCCGCACGGCCGGAGGGACGCCCGACGCTGCCGCTCGCCGAGCTGCCCGGGGACGCCGCCAGCCGCGCGCCGCGGCCCTGCCCCTACTGCGGCTCGACCGACACCGTGCTCGACTCGCCGTTCGGGCCGACGCCCTGCCGTGACGTGCGCAGCTGCCATAGCTGCCGGCAGCCTTTCGAGGCGTTCAAGGCCTGAGCCCGGACCCGGCGACGGGGCCCCGTCCCGCGCCGCCCCGCGTACGCCGTGGCCCACGCGGCGTGCCGGTCACCCCACCGCCCGCGCGTGCTCCTGCTCCGCGATCCGGCCGAGGTTGGCGAGCGAGCGCCGGAAGATGCGCTGGATCACCGGCAGCACGAAGGTCGAGGCGCCCCACTCCCCCACCGCGCCGAGCGGCGGGTCGACCTCCTCCCACCACCGCACCCGGGTCTTGTCGGGGGCGAGCGAGACGAGGTCGAACGCCCCGCTGCCGGTGATGATCTTGCCGAGGTGGGTGACGCCGAGCCGCGTCGGCTCCTCCCACTCGGTCACCCGCATCACGTCCTGCACGGTCACGCCGAGCAGGTTCGTCGGGCAGCGGATCGTGACCCCGACCCCTTCGCGCTGCGGCGTCAGCACGTGGACCGCCTTCGCATCCAGCATCCACTCCGACTGCCGCTCCCAGTCGGTCAACACGGCCCACACCGTCGCTCGCGGCGCGGCGACGTCCTGCACCACCTCGAGTCGCACGGCGCTCTCCTCGGTCGCACGGTCCGCCCCGTCGTTCGCGGGCCGAGGGGCGGCCGGATGTCCCCACGGTAGGCCCTGCTCACGGTCGCGGCGTGCCAAGTAGGCTCCCGACTCGCGCGGGGCGCCGCGGGCGCCCGCTCCCCCGACCAGAAGGCAGCCACGTGTTCGCCGACATCGACGGCAACACCCACCACTACGTCAGCTACGGCGAGGGTCCCCCCGTCGTGTTCCTGCACGGCCTCGGCGGCACCGCCGGGATCTTCCACGGCACCATGCAGGCGATGCAGCAGCACCACCACGTCGTCGCGGTGGACCTCCGGGGGCACGGCCGCAGCCAGGGTCGCGGCAAGTTCTCGATCGAGGGCTGGGCCCGTGACGTCCAGAAGCTGATCCGCCACCTCGAGCTGCCCGCCGTCACCCTCGTCGGCCACTCGCTCGGCTCCTTGATCGCCCAGGAGCTGGCCTCCAACTCGCCGGACACGGTCGACCAGCTCGTGCTCGTCGGCGGCATCTCGTACTTCCAACCCCCGACCTGCGACGCCTACCGCGAGCGAGCGGAGATCGTCGAGCGCGACGGCATGGATCCGCTGGTCGACGCCTGGCTGGAGGGTGCGATCTCGCCGCAGTCCCACGCCACCCACGCCGGCATGGTCGGCCTGCTGCGCGACATGTTCCTGCGCAACGAGCCGCAGAGCTACGCGAAGTCCTGCCGGGCGCTGGCCACCGCCCCGCGCATCCGTCGCGACGAGATCGGCCAGCCGACCCTGATCGTCACGGGCGCCCACGACCGCTCCACGCCCCTCGCGATGGCCGAGGAGCTGCGGTCCTCGATCCCGGTCAGCCGGGTCAAGGTGCTGCCCGACGTCGGCCACTGGCTGCCGCTCGAGTCCCCCGGGGTCCTCGCGGCCACGCTGCTGGAGTTCCTGACCTGAACCTCGATCGGCTCCCGACCCCGCTGCTGGCCCCCGGCGAGCCGCCCGCGCCCCCCGCCCCCGTGCTCGACCTGCCCCGCCGGCGCCTCGACCTCGGCACGCGCGTCGGGGTGATGGGCATCGTCAACCGCACCCCGGACTCGTTCTACGACCGCGGCGCGACCTTCGCCTTCGACACGGCGCTCGCCCACGCCCGCCGCCTGGTCGCCGAGGGAGCCGACATCGTGGATGTCGGTGGCATCAAGGGCGGGCCCGGGGCGGCCGTCGGCGTGGCGGAGGAGATCGACCGGGTGGTCCCGTTCGTCGCCGCCCTGCGCGAGGTCGAGCCCGACGTGCTCGTCTCGGTCGACACCTTCCGGGCGCCGGTCGCCGACGCCGCGCTCGCGGCGGGCGCGGACATCGTCAACGACGTCACCGGCCTCCACGACCCCGAGGTGCTCGACGTCGTGGTCGCCCGGGACGCCGGGTACGTCGCGATGCACCACGGGGGCGAGCCCCGCACCCGGCCGTTCCGCCGCCACTACGTCCCGGACCTGACCACCGCGGTCGTCGAGCACTGCCGCGCGTTGACCGGCCGGGCGATCGCCGCCGGCGTGCCCCCGACCCGGCTGATCGTCGACCCCGGCCACGACTTCCAGAAGACCACCTACCACTCGCTGGAGATCTCCCGGCGGCTGCCGGAGCTGACGGCGCTCGGCTTCCCGGTGCTCGTCGCGCTGTCCAACAAGGACTTCATCGGCGAGACCCTCGCCACCCCGCTGGAGCGACGGGTCGACGGCAGCCTCGCGGCCGCCGTGTTCTCGATCCTGCGCGGCGCCCACCTCGTACGGGTCCACGAGGTCCAGCGCACGGCCGACGTCGTGCGGATGACGGAGGCGTTGCTCGGCTGGCGCGACCCGGCCGTCGCCGTCCGAGGGCTCGAGTGACGGGCTGACGGCCGCCGTCCGCAGGCTCGCCGGACCGTCGAGCGGCACGCCGGACGGACGCTACCGTGCGGTGGACCGCCGTCGAGCGAACCGTCGGACACCAGCACCGAGCCGAGGAGGCGACCGTGGCACGCGTCGGGATGCCGAGGAAGTGGGTCTTCGTCTGCATCAACGAACGTCCCGCCGAGCATCCCCGGCCGTCGTGCATCCGCAACGGTGCCGCCGGTGTGTTCGAGGCGCTGCGCGAGGAGACCGGCCGCCAGGGCCTGGTCGACATCAAGGTGGTCGCCTCGGGCTGCCTCGAACCGTGCATGGTCGGCCCGACCGTGTACGTCGCGCCGGACGACGTCTGGTACGGCGGGGTCACCGTCCACGACGTGCCGACGATCGTGGCGCAGCACCTCGCCGACGACCAGCCCGTCGAGTTCCTCCGCATCGGACGCGAGGAGTTCGAGCTGTCCCCCCTCGCGGGCCGCAGCGACCTCCCACCCGGCGAGATCCCGCCGGTGCCCTGACCGGGGTCCGCTCATGACCTCCCCGCTGACCATCCGCGGCTACGACGGCGTCGAGTTCTGGGTCGGCAACGCCAAGCAGGCCGCGCACGTCTACCGCAGCGTGTTCGGCTTCCGGCTGGCGGCGTACGCGGGTCCGGAGACCGGCGTCCGCGACCGCGCCTCGTACGTGCTCCAGCAGGGAGACCTGCGCTTCGTGTTCACCTCGGGGTTGCGGGCGGACCACGACGTCGTCCGCCATCAGGCGCGCCACGGCGACGGGATCCACGACGTCGCCTTCGAGGTCACCGACGCCGAGCAGGCGCACGCCGCCGCGGTCGAGCGTGGCGCCCGCACGGCCTGCGAGCCCGAGCGGCGCGAGGACGCCCACGGCGTCGTGGTGGTGTCCGCGATCGAGACCTACGGGGACACGATCCACAGCTTCGTGCAGCGCGACGGCTACGCGGGTCCGTACCTGCCCGGCTACGAGCCGGCGGACGCCCCGATGCTGGCGCCACCGGTCGGGCTGACCGCGATCGATCACGTCGTCGGCAACGTCGAGGTCGGCGCGATGGACGACTGGGCGGCGTTCTACGAGCGCATCCTCGGGCTCACCCCGTTCCACCACTTCACGGACGAGGACATCTCGACCGAGTACTCGGCGCTGATGTCCAAGGTGCTGTGGGACGGGGTCGGCAACGTGAGGATGCCGATCAACGAGCCGGCCGAGGGCCGGCGCCGGTCGCAGATCGAGGAGTACCTCGACGCCCACGACGGGCCGGGGGTGCAGCACCTGGCGCTCGCCACCGACGACATCGTGACGACGGTGCGGGCGCTGCGCGACCGTGGCCTCGGCTTCCTCGACGTCCCGCACGAGTACTACGCGGAGGCCCGCCGACGGGTCGGCGAGGTCGACCACGCCTGGAACGACCTGGCGGAGCTCGGGATCCTGGTCGACCGCGACGACGCCGGCTACCTGCTGCAGATCTTCACCGAGCCGCTGCAGGACCGTCCGACCGTCTTCCTCGAGCTGATCCAGCGGGAGGGGGCGACCGGGTTCGGCGCCGGCAACTTCAAGGCGCTGTTCGCGGCCGTGGAGCGTGCGCAGCGCGAACGCGGCAACCTCTGAGCCGAGACCCAGACCGGCGTGCGTGCTTTGCGGCGACCGCCCGGGGTCCGCGCCGGACCACCCACGACCGAGGAGACCCCCGTGCTCGCCATCCGACTGCTCGCCGCCGTCGGCACCCTGGTCATGGCGGTCGCCATCGTGGTCGGGTTCGCCACCGCGTCCTTCACCGAGGACGGCGCTGCGATCGTCGGCCTGGTGTGGGGGCGGGTCACGCTGATCGACATCTACCTCGCCTTCCTGTTCGGCTGGCTGTGGATCGCGTGGCGAGAGCGCTCGCCCACCCGTGCGGCGGTGTGGTTCGTCGCCACCGTGATCACGGGCAGCCTCGCCCTGTTCGGCTACCTGCTGCTGGCCTCGCTGCGGGCCGAGACCGTCCCGGAGCTCGTCGTCGGGCCGCACCGTCGCGAGCTCGTGGCCGCCGGCTCCCGCGCACCGACCCCTCGGCGGTAGCCTCGGCCACCGGTGCGGAGGGGTGAGCGTGGACGGGCGCGTGTCGTGGGACGAGTACTTCCTGCAGCTCGCGCGCACGACGGCTTCGCGCGCCACCTGCATCCGGCGCAAGCACGGCGCCGTGATCGTCCAGGGACACCGCATCGTCGCCACCGGCTACAACGGCGGCCCGTCGGGGTACCCGCACTGCGACGAGGGGGCCTGCCCCCGGGCGACCTCCGAGGCACCGCAGGGCTACGACTACGAGCGCTGCATCGCGATCCACGCGGAGGCGAACGCGCTGCTGTTCTCCTCCCCGGAGGAGCGTGACGGCGCCTCCCTGTACTGCACCGGCGCCCCGTGCTTCGGCTGCGCGAAGCTGATCGCGAACTCCGGCGTCGGCGAGGTGGTCGCCGCCGGCGGTCGGTACGAGGGCTGGGACGAGGTCCGCGACTTCCTGCGCCGCTCGGGCGTCCGCGTGCGGCTGCTCGACGGGCTGGAGGGCCTGCCGGTGCTCGACCTGCGCTGACGCCTCGACCTGCGCTGACACAACGAAGCGTCCCCCCGGTGGGAGGGCCGGGGGGACGTTGGTTCGCTCGGGTGTGGGGCCGGGGATGCCGAGTGGGAGAGGTGGCATCCCGGGGCGGTGGGAGGGCCGCCATATGGGAGATGGCCCCGCCTCGAGCGACGCGTTGCGGTCCCGGTTTGGGAGAGGGAGCGGTGGGACCGCACGCGGGTCTTCGATTGTCAAGGCCACCGGTCTGCGGTCGCGGTGGGTGGGAGGCCCAACACCGACCCCGTTGGCCTGTGACTGGTACGGTACCAGCACATCGCGACCGGTCCAACCGCTCGAGCCACCTAGATTGGACTGCTATTGGACGAGCCAATCCGTGAGAGTGGCCCGCACCTGGCGGACCTGCTGGCGTCGGAGCTGCGTGGCGAGGGACCGCTGTACCGGGAGCTCGCGGACGGGTTGAAACGGGCGATCGACCGCGGCGAGGTGCCGCTCGGCACCGTGCTCCCGCCGGAACGCACCCTGGCGCGCGCGCTCTCGGTCAGCCGGGCGACCGTGGTGGCGGCCTACGACCGGCTGAAGGGCGAGGGCTGGCTGGAGAGCCGCCGCGGCTCCGGCACGTGGGTCCGCGCCCCCGACACCTCCGACCGTGGCGGGGTGGACGCGGTCGCCACCGGTCGGCTGTTCCTGTCCGAGGACGGGCACGTGCAGCGCAGCGAACCGGGACGGCCGCTGGCCGAAGAGGGGTTGATCGACCTGTCGGTGGCGGCGGTCACCGGGACCCCGACGGTCACCGCCGTGCTCGCCTCGCTGCGACCGGAGGACGTCGCGCCGCTCACCGACCACCACGGGTACCTGCCGCAGGGGTTGCGATCGCTCCGGGAGGTCATCGCCGCCCGGTACGCCGCCACCGGGCTGCCGACGACCCCCGACCAGCTCGTGGTCACGACCGGCGCGCACCAGGCGATCTCCCTGCTGGCGCGCCAGACGCTCCAGCCGGGCGACGCCGTGATCGTCGAGAGCCCGACCTTCCCGGGCGCGCTCGACGTCTTCCGGCGCTTCGGGGCGCGCACCATCCCCCTGCCGGTGGACGAGCACGGGGCGCGGACCGACGTGCTGCCCGACCTGATCGGGCGCACCGAACCCCGGCTGCTCTACCTCTCGCCCCACTTCCACAACCCGACGGGGGCCGTCCTGCCGCAGGAGCGACGCGAACGCATCGGAGCGCTGGCCGCCGCCGCCGGGGTCGTGGTGCTCGAGGACCTCGCGATGGGGGACGTCGCGATCGACGACGTCACGCTGCCGCCACCCCTCGCGGCGCTCGCTCCCGAGGCGACCGTCCACACGATCGGCTCGACCGCGAAGCTGTTCTGGGCGGGGCTGCGCATCGGCTGGATCCGCTCACCGGACGCGTGGGCGGTGCGGATGCTCGCGACCAAGACCGTGGCCGACCTCGGCTCGCCACTGATCAGCCAACTGCTGGCCGGCCGGTTGCTGGAACGGGTCGACGAGGTCGCCGCCGAGCGACGCGAGCAGCTGCGGCCGCGGCGCGACCTGCTGTGCCGTCTGCTGGCCGAGCGACTCCCGACCTGGTCGTGGCGGCGCCCCGCTGGCGGGCTGTCGGTGTGGGCGACGCTCCCCCACGGCAACGCGGAGGAGTTCGCCGAGCTCGCCCTGCGCAAGCACGGGGTCGCGGTCATCCCCGGGCCGGCGTTGTCGGTCGACGAGGGCAACCGGCGCTCGTTGCGGCTGGTCTTCGCCTGTCCCGAGCCCGACCTCGAGACGGGCTTCGAGCGGCTCGTCGCCGCCTGGGCCGACTACCGGCCGAGCGATCGCCGCACCGCCGCGCGCCTGCTCGTCTGACCGCCGCTCACAGCCCCCGTTCGAGCAGCCGCAGCGCCAGCCCGATCCCGACGAGCAGCACGAGCAACCACGCGCCGAGCTTGAGCGCCACCGCCACCTCACGGCCGACGCCGCGCACCGGAGGCAACGGCTTGAGCCGCCGGCCGCAGTCGCACAGCGCGACGTCGTCGAGGTGGATCGCGTGGCGCTCGTCGCAGGCGAACCGGGGCTGTTCCACCCGGTCGTAGTCGCAGGCGGCGCACCGGGCCTCGCCCCGCTCGCCGCGCCGGCGGCAGCGTGGGCACCGCCGCGCCTGGAGCCGGTCGACGGTCACGAACGCCGCCGCCAGACCGAGGAGCCCGCCGTACACCAGGGTCGCGGCGACGACCTCGCCGAAGCCGACGCCGAGCATCGCCCCGACCGGGAGGAGGACGAGGAGCGCCAGCGCGACCGGGCTGGCGGCCGCCACCAGCACGGTCCGCCGCTCCGCCCGGGTCAGCCGGGTGGTGGCCTCGTCCTGCACGTCGTCTCCGGCTCGGGTCCCGACGGTGGAGGTGCGGACCGCGGAGGGTCGCGGCCCGACCTGCAGCGCGACAGGGTAGGCGGCGGGGCCGGGCGTCTACGCTCGTGGGGGTGACCACCGAGGAGCTCCCGTGGACCTGCGACGTTCGCTCGACGACGGCGTGTTGACCGTCACCATCGACGACGGGGCCAAGAACGTCCTGGACCCGGACGCCTTCGCCGCCCTGATCGCCGTGCTGGACGAGGAGCCCGCCGCCCGGGCGGTCGTGCTCGCCGGGCGCGAGGGCATCCTGAGCGCCGGGCTGGACCTCAAGTACATGCTCGCCAACGGCCGCGACGGCACACGGGAGCTGCTGGTGGCGTTCGGCACCTGCCTGATGCGCTGGTGGACCGACCCGCGGCCGACGGTGTGCGCGGCCACGGGGCACGCGATCGCCGCCGGCACGATGTTCGCGTTGGCCTGCGACCACGCGATCGCCGCCGAGGGCAGCTGGTGGGGCCTGACCGAGACCCAGATCGACTTCGAGCTCCCCCACTTCGCGATCGCCCTGGCCCGGGCGAACGTGCGGGCCGACCGGCTCGAGGACCTCCTGCTGCCCGGTGCACGGATCGACGCGGCCGCGGCCTGCGAGGTCGGGTATGCCGACGAGCTGGTCCCACCCGCCGAGGTCGTGGTACGTGCCCAGGCGAAGGCTCGGGAGCTCGCCGCGCTCCCGCCGCGCGCGTACGCCGGCACCAAGCAGCGGCTGCGCGGGCAGGCGGCCGAGGCGGTGCTCGCCGGCCTCGACGACGACATCACCGCGCTGACCGCCCATCTCGTCACGGACGGCGGGCCCTCCCATGGGTGACGTCCACTGGCGCGAACTGCACCGCGAGGTCGTCGACACCGGCCTGTGCACGGGGTGCGCCGCCTGCGTCATGGCCTGCCCCCGGGACGTCCTCGGCTACACCGACGACTACCTGCCCGTCCAGATCGGGCCCGGCATGGCCGCCGACCAGTGCGTGATCGGGGACCGCGGCTGCGACATCTGCACCCGCGCCTGCCCACGGTTCCGCGCCTGGGAGACCGAGCTCGACACCGCCCTGTTCGGCCGCCCTCGCGACCCCAGCACCGAGGTGGCCGGCGTCGTGCGCTCCGTGCTGCTGACCCGCACCACCGACGAGGTGATCGCCGAGGTGGGGCAGGACGGCGGCCTCGTCTCCACCCTGCTCGTGTGGGGGCTCGAGACCGACCGCATCGACGGCGCGTTGACCTCGCGGATCGTCGCCGACGGCCGCGGCCCCTTCGATGCCGCCCCGTTCCTGGCCACCACCCGCGCCGAGGTGCTCGCGACCGCCGGCAGCCGCTACACCTACTCGGCGAACCCCCTCGCGATGCAGGCGGCCGAGGAGGCCGGGCTGCGGCGCATCGCGCTGGTCGGGATGTCCTGCCAGGCGTCGATCAACGGCAGCGTGGAGGCCCGCGGCGTCAACAAGTACCGCCGCCGCATCGCGCTCACCGTCGGCCTGCTGTGCTCCAAGACCTTCACCTACGACGGCCAGCGCCAGGTCCTCGCCGACCACGGCATCGACCTCGCCGACGTCGTCAAGATCAACATCAAGGGCCGCTACCAGGTGTGGACGCGCGACGGGGGCTACCAGGAGATCCCCCTGAAGCTCTTCCACCCCCACACCCGCCCCGGGTGCAAGCTGTGCCCCGACTTCGCTGCCGAGCACGCCGACATCTCGTGCGGCGGGATCGGCGCCGACGACCGCTGGACGCTGACCCTCGTGCGGACCGCCCGCGGCGAGGAGTGGCTCCAGGGCGTGATCGACGCCGGGCTCGTCGAGGCGCGGCCCGGCGAGGGCGACCCGGTCGCGATGTCGCTGCTGACGAAGCTCTCGACCGTCTCCCGCCGTCGCTGGCCGACCGCTGCGGTCCCGGCCCCTCACACCGCGCCCGGCCTGCTCCCGTCCACCTGAGCGTGGTCGGCGGCGAACGCGCCTGGTACCCCTCCCTCACCTCCGCTGCCCACCGAACGAGAGGCCGACCGTGCCCGCGATCATGACCAAGCTCGCCGCCGTTGCCGCGGCGACCATCGCCGGCGTGGCCGGCCGGCGCGCCGCCGAGCTCGGCTGGAAGCTCGCCACCGGCGAGGAACCTCCGTCTGCCCGCGACCACGACATCGAGGACGACGCGGAACTGCGCGACGTCCTGCTGTGGACCGGTCTGGTCGTCGTGACCGTCCTGCTGGCGCGCAAGCTCGCCGTCTCTCGGACGCGTGCGCTGATGGGCGACGAGGACGACGAGTAGGCACCGAAGGCTCAGCTGCGTGGCCGCTGGAAGGTGAGCCGGACCGGCATCGCCGCGGCCATCGGCTCCGGCGGCGGGTGGTCGAGGGCGAGGCGCACGAGCCCAGCGGACCGGTAGGCGGCGAGTTCGCTCGGGACCTGTGGCCAGGGCGGCCCGTCACCGGCCCGGTCCGGCCCGGCGGCCACCAGGGTGACGACCACGAGCACCCCGCCCGGCGCGACCAGCGCACCGATCGCGTGCATCGCCGCGTCGCGGACCACGCCCGGTAGGTACGGCACGGTCAGGACCTCGACGACGAGGTCGAACGCGCCCTCGAGCGGCGCGCGAGCGGCCGGATCCAGCACGTCCAGCGTCCGCCACGCGATGCCGCTGCGTCGGTGGCGGCGACCCGCCCAGCGCACGGCCGACGGGGCGACGTCGATCGCGGTCACCTCGAAGCCATGGCGAGCGACGGCGAGCGCGTCGTCCCCGAGCCCGCAGCCGACCACGACGGCACGGCGGCCGGGGGGCGTTGCGACCGGCGCCTCGAGCCACCCGGTGAGGTAGGGGTGGGGACCCGGTGCCCCCCAAGGGATCGCTGCCGGGTCCCGGCGGGCGGACGCGTAGAGCGGTTCGAACCAGCCGACCGGGTCACCGGCCTCCAGGTGGGTGGCGGCCACCGACCGCCACGGTGTCGGTGGGGCGCCGCGGCGCGTCACGCCCGGCCGCCGCCGGTCACGAGATGTCGTAGGCGGCGACCTTCGGATGGTCGACCTGCGACGCGCCGACCGGGCCGGCCCCGCCCGGCGAACCGAGGCCGGTCTGCTCGAAGTACTCGGCGTTGACCGCGGTGAACTCGTTCCACTCCGGGGGGACGTCGTCGGCGTAGAAGATCGCCTCGACCGGACAGGCGGGCTCGCAGGCGGCGCAGTCGATGCACTCCGTGGGGTGGATGTAGAGCATCCGGTCGCCCTCGTAGATGCAGTCGACCGGACACTCCTGGACACACGCGGTGTCCTTGACGTCCATGCAGGGCTCGGCGATCACGTACGTCACGGCGGGGACCTCCTGGCGACGAGCGGCAGCCTAGCGGCCGGGCGGGTGCGAACCACCCCGCCGTGGCCCCGCGGACGTGCGGTCAGCTCTCCCAGTCGGCGACCTTCGGGTGGTCCTTGCCGGAGGCGCCGACGGTGGCGGCCCCGCCGGGGGATCCGAGGCCGGTGACCTCGTCGTCGAAGTACTCGGCGTTGATCGGGGTGAACTCGGCCCACTCGTCCGGGACGTCGTCTTCGTAGAAGATCGCCTCCACGGGGCAGACCGGCTCACAGGCGCCGCAGTCGATGCACTCCGTGGGGTGGATGTAGAGCATCCGGTCACCCTCGTAGATGCAGTCGACCGGGCACTCCTCGACGCAGGCCTTGTCCTTCACGTCGATGCACGGCTCGGCGATGGTGTACGTCACCCGGGTCCTCCTCGGGGCGGGCTGCTGTTCGGCAGCACCAACCTAGCGGTCGGAGCGGGCACCTTCACACACGTCGCCGCCAGCGGCCCTAGCATCGGGCCGGACGACCGTCCCACCGGCCCGCCACGGGAGCGCGACCCCGCGATGCGATCGTTCGAGGTGCCGCCCCCGCCGCCCTGGTGGACGCGCTGGTGGCCACGGCGCGAACGACCGAGCGAGGCGAGGATGGAACAGACCGCGGACCGGCCGACCCCACCGGCCGCCCCGGACCCCGCGCCCGCGTCCCCGGCCCGGGCGCCGGAGGCGCCACCGGCCGAGGCGGCCGCTCCCGCCGACGAGCCGGCGGACGAGCAACCGGCGGACGAGCCGGCGGCGGCGGACGAGCAACCGGCGGAGGACGAGCAACCGGCGGACGTCGCCGACACGGGCCCGGTGGCGATCGTCGACGAACCGACCCTCGCCGAGGACGGCCCGGTGGCCCCGCCGACGCCGGCCCCTGGCCCGCCCCTGCCTCCCCGGCTGCCGGAGCCGCCCACGGCCGCCGTCTTCGCGACCGAGCCCGAACGCCCCGCCGTCCCGCACGCGCTGGTGCCGGGGACCCCGCCGCCGCAGCAGCCCCACCCCCGGCCGGTCACGCTCGGCATCCTGCCGTACCACCACGGCGACGAGAGCGACGTGCGCTACGTCAACCGGGAGCTGTCCTGGTTGCAGTTCAACGAGCGCGTGCTGGCGTTGGCCGAGGATCCGAACCTCGCGCTGCTCGAACGGGCGAAGTTCCTGGCGATCTTCCAGACCAACCTCGACGAGTTCTTCCAGGTCCGGGTCGCCGGGCTGAAGGAGCAGCTCGCCGCGGAGGTGACGGGCAAGAACCCCGACCGCCTCTCACCCGCCGAGCAGCTGCAAGCGATCGGGGAGGTCGTCAACGAGCTGTCGGTGCGGCACGCCACGATGTTCCGCGACGAGCTGATCCCGGCGCTCAGCGAGGAGGGGGTGCGCTACTCGGAGTGGCAGGAGCTCGACGACGACGACCGCCAGCACCTGGTCGCGATCTTCGAGGACCAGGTCTTCCCGGTCCTGACCCCGCTGGCGGTCGACCCGGCCCACCCGTTCCCCTACATCTCGAACCTGTCGCTCAACCTCGCCGTGCTCGTCCGGCACCCCGGCACGACCGAGACCCGCTTCGCGCGGGTGAAGGTGCCGCCGGTCCTGCCCCGCTTCCTCGTGCTGCCCGACGGCGTGCGCTTCGTCCCGCTCGAGCAGGTCATCGCCGCGCACCTCCACCGGCTCTTCCCGGGCCTCGAGGTGGTCGAGCAGCACGCGTTCCGCGTCACCCGCAACGCCGATTTCGAGGTCGAGGAGGAAGAGGCGGACGATCTGCTGCTCGCGATCGAGTCGGAGCTGACCCGGCGACGGTTCGGACGGGTGGTCCGCCTCGAGGTCGAGCCGGACATGACCGCCCCGGTGCTCGAGTTGCTCGTCCGCGAGCTCGAGATCGAGCATGACGACGTCATCGTCCTACCGAGCCCGCTGGACCTGTCCGGCCTGTGGGCGCTGTACGACCTCGACCGACCCGACCTGAAGTACGGCGCCTTCAAGCCGACCACCCAGACCCGCCTCGTCCCGATCGCCGGCGAGGACCTCGACCTGTTCGCCGTGCTGCTCGACGGCGACATCCTGCTCCAGCACCCGTACGACTCGTTCACCACCTCGACGCAGGCGTTCATCGAGACCGCCGCCCGCGACCCGGACGTGCTCGCGATCAAGGTCACCCTCTACCGCACCTCGGGACCTGGCAGCCCCGTGATCCGCGCGCTGCTGGACGCCGCGGAGGCCGGCAAGCAGGTGGTCGCGCTCGTCGAGCTCAAGGCCCGCTTCGACGAGGAGGCCAACATCGTCTGGGCCCGCGCGCTGGAGGAGGCCGGCGTGCACGTCGCGTACGGCGTGGTCGGGTTGAAGACCCACACGAAGATCTGCCTGGTGGTGCGCAAGGAGGGCGGACGGGTCCGCCGCTACGCCCACGTCGGGACCGGCAACTACAACGACAAGACCGCGCGCATCTACGAGGACATCGGCCTGCTGACCGCCGACCCCGCCCTCGGGGCCGATCTCACCGACCTGTTCAACGTGCTCACCGGCTACGCCCGGCAACGCACCTACCGGCGGCTGGTGACCGCCCCGACCCAGTTCCGCCTCCGGATGCTCGAGCTGATCCACCGCGAGATGGAGGCGCCGGACGGGTCGATCCTCTGCAAGATGAACAGTCTGGTCGACGCGGAGCTGATCGACGCGCTCTACGACGCGTCGCGGGCCGGCACCCCGGTGGACCTGGTCGTGCGGGGCATCTGCTGCCTGCTGCCCGGCGTCCCGGGACGCTCGGAGACGATCCGCGTGCGTTCGGTCGTCGGTCGCTACCTCGAGCACTCCCGCATCTACCGCTTCGGCAGCGAGGAACGCGGCTACGACTACCTGATCGGTTCGGGGGACTGGATGCCCCGCAACCTCGACCGGCGGGTGGAGGCGCTCGCCCCGGTGGAGGACCCGGAGCTCAAGCTGCGGTTGGAGGAGATCCTGCAGGTCGCCCTCGCCGACGACCTGCTGGCCTGGGAGCTCGGGTCCGACGGGATCTGGCGCCGGGTCCCGACCCGCGTCGGGGTCGAGAGCCATCTCACCCTGCAGGAGCGGGCCCGCCACCGGAGCACGCGATGACCGACAGGAGCGCGACGACCGACGGGCGCACGGTGGCCGGCGGGGGCGCGACGATCGAGGCCGCCGGCGGGGTCGTCCTGCGGGACGGGGTCGCCGGGCCCGAGGTCCTCGTCGTCCACCGGGTCCGCTACGACGACTGGTCGCTGCCGAAGGGCAAGCTTGACCCCGGCGAGTCGGCGGGACAAGCCGCCGTCCGGGAGATCGCGGAAGAGACCGAGGTGACCGCCACGCTCGGGACGGAGCTCGCCACCAGCCACTACGAGGTCAACGGGCGGCCGAAGCGGGTGCGGTGGTTCCGGATGCAGCCGGTCGCCGGCGACCCGGCGCAGCGCCCCGCCGACGCGGAGGTCGACCAGGCGACCTGGTGGCCGGTCGACGTCGCGCTCGCCGGCCTGTCCTACGCCCACGAGCGCAGCGTGCTGCGCTCGGCCCTCGACGGGGCGACCGAGTGAACGACGCCGCCGTGCGCACGTCGGTGCTGGACCTCGGCTCCAACTCCTTCCACGTGCTCGTCGCCGACCTCGACGGGCGCCTGCTGACCCCCGTGCTGCGCCAGCGCGAGATGCTCCACCTCGGGCGCGTGGTCGCTCAGCACGGCGCGATCCCCGATGCCTGCGTCACCGAGGCGGTCGACACGGTCGCGCACCTCAGCGAGCTCGCCCGGCGCAGCGGCGCGGAGGAACGGATGGCGGTCGCGACCGCAGCGATCCGCGACGCCGACAACGGCGCGGACGTGCTCACCGCCCTGTCGGAGGCCGCCGGCTCCCCCGTCCGGGTCCTCGACGGGCTGACCGAGGCCCGGCTGGGCTACCTCGGGGTGCGGGCGGCGGTCGCGATCCGCTCCGAACCGGTCCTGGTGCTCGACCTCGGCGGCGGCTCGCTCGAGCTGACCGTCGGGATCGGCGACCACGTGGAGTGGGCCACCTCGCTCCCGCTCGGGGCGAGCCGGCTGTCCGCGATGGTCACCACCGACCCGATGAAGCCGAAGCAGGTGCGCGCCATCACCGCGGAGGTCGACGCCGCCCTCGACCCGGTCATCGACGTGATCCTCGCCCAGGCCCCGGGCACCACGATCACCGTCGGTGGCACCGTCCGCGCGCTCGCCCGCGTCGCCGCGGAGAAGGCCGGCGTGTGGCTCCCGGCGACGCTCAACCAGCTCCGGGTCCCGACCCGCCAGCTCGCCGAGCTGCGCGAGGAGTTGCTCGCCCTCGACCTCGCCGGCCGGACCGAGGTCCCGGCGATGAAGGACCGACGCGCCGACCACATCCACGTCGCGGCGATCGTGCTGACCCGAGCTCTCGAGCGGCTCGGTGTCGCCACCGCCACGATCAGCGACTGGGGTCTGCGCGAGGGCCTGCTGCTCGACGCACACGGCGTGACCACCCCCCCGAGCGCGAGCCAGCTGCGCCACCAGGAGGTCGAGCGCCTCCGTCGGACCTTCGCCCCGGACGACGCGCACCTGCCCCACGTCGCCCACCTCGCGACCCAGCTGTTCGACGGCACCCTCGACCTGCACGGCCTGTCGGGGACGGACCGCGAACTGCTCGGCCACGCCGCCCGGCTGCACGGCATCGGCGAGGCACTGGCCCTGCGCCGGCAGCAGGAGCACGGTGCCTACCTGGTACGCAACGGGGAGCTGCGGGGCTTCGACCCGGCCGAGATCGCGCTGCTCACCGCGCTCGTCCGGTTCCACCCCTCCCGGGGCATCGACCCGCGCGAGCCCGCCTTCGCGTCGCTCACCGACGCCGAGGCCGACCGCGTCCGCCGCCTGCTCGGCCTGCTGCAGCTCGCCGACGCGCTGGACCGGGCGCACGACCAGGCGGTCGAGCGCGTCGACGTCCACCGCACCGACGGGCGGGTGGAGCTCGAACTGCACGGCGCCGGCCTGCACGTCACCCCCGCGGAGCTCTCGCGCCGCACCCGCTGGTTCAGCCGGGTCTTCGACGTCGAGGTGGCGGTCAGCGACCGCGGCGGTTCGTGAGCGCCCCGCGACCCGGTGAGCTGCGTGCCCGCTACGTCCGGCGCGTGACCCCGGCCGACGTGGGCCGGCGGGTGTCGATCCGGTCGCTGACCGACGGCCCGGACGCCGGCCCGACCGTGACCGACCTCGTCGCCCGCCTGCTGGCCTTCGACGACGACACGATGCTGCTCGTCGACCGGGACGGCCAGCTGCACGTGCTGGACCCGGCGCGCGTGGTCGCCTCGCGGGTCGTGCCACCGCACCCGCGCCTGCCGCCCGAGCCGGAGGTGGGCACACGGGAGCAGCCGCTGGTGCGCGAGGCCGCCCGGGTGCTGCTGCTCGACCCGAGCGACCGGGTGCTGCTCGTCTCCCACGTGCCCGCCGCCGGGCGGCGCGTGTGGACCGCGCCAGGTGGCGGGCTGCGGCCGGGCGAGGACCACGCGACGGCCGCGCGCCGCGAGCTCGTCGAGGAGCTCGGCGTGGCGGTCACGCTGGGCCCGTGGGTGTGGTCGCGTCGGGAGGTGTTCGCGTTCCGCGGCGTGTGGCTCGATCAGTCCGAGCGTTGGTTCCTCGCGCGGGTGGCGGCGCTCGACCCGGAACGGGTCCCGCTCGACGACCCGGCGACCGACGCGGCGCGGTGGTGGAGCGTCGACGAGCTGGCGACGACCGGTGACGTGCTGGCGCCAGCGGCGTTCGCCGACGAGCTCACAGGGCTGCTGGCCGCGGGGCCGCCCGCCACCCCGCGGACCGTCGGGCGCTGACGGATCACAGCCCGTGGGTGAACACCATGTGCACGACGATCGCGTCCCGCAGCCAGGCGGCGCGACGCCCCGGCTCGTCCCGGCCGTAGCGCTCCTGGAACCCTTCGAGCACCGCCGCCCGCTCCGGGTCGGCGCGGTCGAGGAACGCCGCCCGCGCGAGCCAGCTGCGCTGCCCGACCCGGAGCACGGCCTGCTCCTCGCTCTGCAGGTTCAGGCACCAGCTGGTCAGCCCGCCGGAGCCGGACATCAGGTGCACGCCGCCCGGAGCCGGCAGGAACCACAGCTCCGCGGCGTGCCGTCGGCCGGTCACCCGTCCCTGGGTGGTGAGCACGCAGTAGCGCTCGGACGCGAGGTCCTCGGGGAGCTCCACGTCGTCAGGTCAGCGCGTCACCGAGGCGATGGACCATCACCCGGTTCGTGCCGCCGTGGCCGCCGGGGACGCCGGAGACCACCACGACCGGGTCGCCGCGCACCCCGTAGCCGCGCTCCAGGCAGATCTTCTCGCCCACCTCGATGAGCGCCAGCGAGTCGTCCTGCTGGGTGACCATCGTGCCGGTCGTCCCCCACATCAGCGCCAGGCGCGTGAGCGTCGCGGGTTCCGGGGTGAGCCCGATCACGGCCTGCTTCGGCCGGAACTTCGACACCAGCTGCACGGATGCGCCGGAGAGGCTGAAGACCAGGATCGCCCGCGCGTCGACATCGTCGGCGATCTGGGTGGCGGCCTTCGCGACGACACGGCCGAGGAGGTGGCCGGTGACGGGGATCTGTGCGTTGACCCGCTTGGCGGCACGCTCCGCGTCCTCGATGATCCGGGCCATCGTCCGCACCGCCTCGACGGGGAAGCGGCCGGCCGCGGTCTCGCCGGAGAGCATCACCGCGTCGGTGCCGTCGAACACCGCGTTCGCGACGTCGGACGCCTCCGCGCGCGTCGGGCGGGGGCTACGGATCATCGAGTCCAGCATCTCGGTCGCGGTGATGACCGGCTTGCTGGCCCGGTTCGCGACGTCGATCATCTCCTTCTGGATCGCGGGCACCCGCTCCGGGCCGATCTCCACGCCGAGGTCGCCACGCGCCACCATCACCGCGTCGGTCGCATCGACGATCGCCTCGAGCTCGCTGACCGCTTCCGGCCGTTCGAGCTTCGCGACGACCGGCTGGTTCCCGCCCTGGGCCCGCAGCAGCTCACGGACCTCGATCACGTCCTCGGGCCGGCGCACGAACGACAGCGCGACCCAGTCGACACCGAACTCCACCATCGAGCCGAGGTCCTCGCGGTCCTTGTCGGTCAGGCTCTTCGCCGACACCTCGACGCCGGGCAGGTTGACGCCCTTGCGGGACTTCGCCGGCCCCCCGGCGACGACCCGGGCATGCACCCGGTTCCCGTCGACGGACGAGACCACCAGCCGCAGCAGGCCGTCGTCCATGAGGATCAGCGCGCCCGGCTCGACGTCCTTCGCGAGCTGCTCGTAGACCACCGGCAACACCGGCACGCCGTCCTCGAGATGGCTCGGGACCGTCTCCACGCCGCTGACGAGCGTCACCTCGCCGCCGTCGACCAGGGGGACGCCCTCGTCCGGCACGAGGCCAAGGCGGATCTTCGGGCCCTGGAGGTCACCGAGGCTGCCGACGTTGCGGCCGAGGTCGGCGGCGATCTCCCGCACGAGACCCAGGCGCGTGCCGTGCTCCTCCTTCGTGCCGTGCGAGAAGTTGAGACGCACGACGTCGATGCCGGCGGCGAGCGCCGCCCGCAGTCGGTCGGGGTCGTCCAGCGCGGGACCCAGGGTCGCGACGATCTTGGCGCGGCGCACGGTTACCTCGTGAGCGTGGTCGTGGCGGGCACCCGGCCGGACGCTCCCGATGGCCACCGCCCGACCGGCTGCTGGCCCGGTGCGCGACATCCTAGGGCGTCCCGTCCCCCGCGGGGTCGGGTTCGCCCGCGTCGGCCGCCGACGTCAGCTGCGCGCGGACGTCGTCGAGCACCGCTTGCGCGCCGGGCGGCGCGGCCGGCCCGAGGGTGACCTCGAACAGGCCCTCCGCGACCCCGAGGCTCGCCGGCGGCGCCGGTTCGACCCCGAGGTGGGCCTCCACGGCGGCGGCGACGAGCCGGTCCCACCGGACCCGCCAGGACAGGGCGACGGCCTCCTCGTCGGGCGAGGAGCCGAGCGAGCCCGCCGGGACCAGCACGGGGACGCGCTGTGCGGCGAGGCGCACCGCGGCTGCGGCGTCGGCGCCCGGGTCGAGCACGACGACGCCCGCGCCGGCGGCGAGCACCTGCTCGACCGCGTCGCCGGCCGGTCCCTCGCCTTCGACCAGCTCCCGGTCACCGACCCCGGCGCGCAGGCCGGCCCGGAACGCGACCGCATCCAGCTCGTCCGACCCGTCGACGAACCCGACCGGTCCGGTGCCGATGAGCGCGGCGACCGTCCCGACGACCCACCCGAGCTCGTCGGCGCGCACGTCGCGTCCGACGACCTGCGCCGGCAGGTCCGTGTCCTCGGCCACCGGTGCGGCGCAGAAGCGCAGCTGTGGGTGGAGCGCCACCTCGGCGAGGACCGTCTCCAGCGCGCCGGGCCCGATCACGCAGACCAGCTGCGTCCCGCGGTCGGTCAGCACCGCCGCGAGGTCCGGCGCGAACTCCGCGGCGGGTGGCGTCAGGACCTGCATGGAGCGCAGGTCCGGGCCGAACCGGTCCGCGAGCCGGGCCAGGTCGCCCTCGAGACGCTCGGTCGCGGCGGCGCTCAACCCGACCCGGGGCGGCAGGACCACGCCCACGTTCGCGCCGAGGGGAGCAGGCTCGGTCGTCGTCTCCAGCGGCGTCGGCGGCGTCGGCTCCTCCGCCGGCTCCGGACCGGTGCAGGCGAACAGGCCGAGCGCGAGCGCCACGACGGCGGCCACCGCCGGGCGCCTACCCCTCATGGTGATACCTCGTCGCAGGGTCCGAGAGCCAGCCGCCTAGGCTACCGACGAGCCCGACCCGACGACCGGAGCCGCCGTGCGTGACGTCACCGTCCTCGACGACGACCCCGTCGCCGGGCTGCAGCTCGCCTCGCTCCGCGGGACGGCGACGAGCCCGGAGCACTTCCGGCACCACGCGCGCCGGCTCGGAGCCATGTTGGCCCTCCGCGCGGTCGCCGACCTGCCGGCGGCGCGGGGCACGGTCGGCTCCCCGCTCGGCGGGGCGCCGTCGATCGGGCCCGGCCGCACGATCGTCGCCGTACCGGTCCTGCGCGCCGGCCTCGGGCTGCTCTCCGGCGTCCACGACGTGCTGCCGACCGCACTGGTGGGGATGATCGGGCTGGAACGGGACGCGGCCACCCTGCAGGCGCGCCGCTACTACTTCAAGGTCCCTCCGCTCGACGGCACGTGGGTGCTCGTGCTCGAGCCGATGCTGGCCACCGGTGGCTCGGCGTCCGACGCGGTCACGGCGCTGGACGCGGAGGGCGCCGAGCAGGTCACGGTGCTCGCGGTGGTGGCGACCCAGCAGGGTGTCGACCGCGTGCTCACGGACAACCCCGGCGTCCGCATCGTCACGGCGGCGATCGACCCGGGGCTCGACGAGCAGGGCTACATCGTGCCCGGGCTCGGCGACTTCGGCGACCGGTTGTTCGGCACGCCCCACTGACGCGCTGCCCGGCAGGCGTCAGCCCCGCAGGAAGCTGAGGCGCAACGTGCGGTCCGGGTTGTCGGCGTTGGTGTCGACCACCACGATCGACTGCCAGGTGCCGAGGGCGAGCTGGCCCCCGTCCACCGGGACCGTCAGGCTCGGGGCGATGAACGCGGGCAGGACGTGGTCGGCACCGTGCCCGGGCGCGCCGTGACGGTGTCGCCAGCGGTCGTCGCGGGGCAGCAGGTCGTCGAGGTGGTCGGCCAGGTCCTGATCCGACCCGGCGCCGGTCTCGAGCAGGGCGAGCCCGGCCGTCGCGTGCGGGAGGAAGACATGCAGCAGGCCGTCGCCCCCGACCTCCCGAGCGAACCGCGCACACCGGTCGGTGACGTCGGTGATCCGGCGGTCGCCGGTCCGGAGCCGTTCGGTTCGTCGTTCCACGTCGTCCCCTGTCGTCAGGCCGGGTCGAAGCGGCCGTACCCTCCGCGGTAGTACAGCAGCGGGTCGTCGCCGTCCGCGTCCAGGGCGACCACCTCGCCGACCACGAGCAGGTGGTCCCCGCCGTCGTGGACGGCCCGCACCCAACACGCGAGGTGGGCGATCGCGTCGGTCAGCAGCAGCGCACCTCCCGACGAGGTGGCGATCGCGACGGCGGCGAACATCGCCTCGCCGAGCGGGCGGCCGGGGTCGGCGAAGGCGTTGGAGACCGCTGCCTGGTCCGCCCCCAGGACGTTCAGGGCGAAGCGGCCGCTGGACACGACGTGGTCGGCCATCACCGTCTGCCGGCCGATGCCCACCATCACCAGTGGGGGGTCGAGGGAGAGCGACGCGACGGCGCTCGCCGTCATGCCGTGGGGCTCGCCGTCGAGGATGCTGGTCATCACGGTCACGCCGCTGGCGAACCGGCCGAGCACGGCCCGGAAGGCGACCGGGTCGCGGGGATCGAGCGCGGCCGGCGCGGCGTCGGCGGGTTCCACGCCGTCCGCCGACGCGGTGAGGCCCGCGAACAGATCGGGTTCCGGTCGCGTGCCGCCGCCGAGCGTCCCGTCCTCGAGGACGAACTGCTCGACCCCGAAGAAGGGTGCGACGAGCTCCTCCGGGGTGTTGAGGAAGAACGAGGCCGGCCCGATCTGGCTGCGGTGGGCCGCGAGCGCCGCCCGCTTGGCGGCGAGCCACGGCCGGACGTCGACCTCCGTGGTGACGGCGTCGTCCGGTGTGCCGAACGGGATCGCCGCGTCGTCGTCCACCTCGGTGTCGCCGAACGGTGACGGCAGACCGGCCGCGACCAGCGCCCGGTGCCCGTCCAGCACCCGGCCGCGACCGAGCGTGTGCACGTAGCGCTTGGCGACCTGCCAGGGGGCGCCCGGGACGTCGGCGGCGGGATCGGCGGCGAGCGCCACGGCCCGCACCGTGACGCGGTGCGCCTGCACGTGATCGGGGTGGCCGTAGGTACCGCGCTCGTCGTCGCTGACGACCACCTGCGGCCGGTGCCGGCGGAGCTGCGCCGCGAGCCGCCGGGCGGCTTCCTCGACGTCGGCGCGGTGGAAGCTGTCCGGGTGGTCGTTCGCCGGGGTGCCGGCCATCCCGCTGTCGCGGTAGCCGAGCCAGTGGTGCTCGGCGACCCCGAGCGCCGCGAGCGCCGCGGCGAGCTCGCGCCGCCGGTGGTCCGGGAGGGGCTCACCGGCCAGGTCGATGCCGGCGAGGTTCTCCCCCTCCTCGCCGCCGGTGCAGGTCACGACGACGGTGCGGACCCCGGTGGCGGCGGCGCGGGCGAGGACCCCGCCGCACGCGATCGACTCGTCGTCGGGATGGGGGTGCACGCACAGCAGCGTGAGCGGCTCGGACGTCACGGGGGCTCCTCGGGCGGACATCGTGCGGGCGGGCGGGGTCGGGGTACTAGCCTCTCGTGCGGTCTCGATCGAACCGGACGGCCGCATGACGGACAAGGGCACACCCCTCGAGGTGGCGTTCGTCGACGACCGGCCTGCCGTCCTGCCGGCGCTGGCGCACGTCGCCCACGAGGTCGTCGGGGTCGACGTCGAGCGGGCCGACGCCGACCGCTACTACCGCCGGGCCGCCCTCGTGCAGGTCGGGGTCGCGGGCTACTGCGTCCTGCTCGACGGGACCACGCTCGCGACGCTACCGGAGCTCGACGCGCACCTGGGGGCCGAGCGGCTGGCCGTGCTCCACGCGGTCGCGAACGACCTCGAGCCCCTGGCGGCCAAGGGCGTGCACCCGCCGCGGCTCGCCGACACGGCGGTGGCGGCCGCGACGCTCGGGCTGCCGACCGGCCTCGGCCCGCTGCTGGCCGAGGTGCTGGACGTCGCGCTCGACGGCGACAAGAGCGCCTACCAGCGAGCGGACTGGGAGGCCCGGCCGCTGTCGCCGGGGATGGCCGAGTACGCCGCCGGCGACGTCGTGCACCTGCCCGCGCTGTGGCAGGAGCTGGCGGGGCGGCTCGCGGCCGCCGACCGCACGCCCTGGTACGAGCAGGAGCTGGCCTGGACGCTCGAGCGGGCCAACGAGGACACGCGCCACTGGACGCGGGTGAAGGGCGCCGGCGCCCTCGACCCCGCGCAGCGGGCGGTCTTGCGCGCGCTGTGGGAGGAACGCGAGCGGCTGGCGAAGGAGCACGACCTCGCCCCGAACCGCCTGCTGCACGACGAGGTGCTGCGCGACCTCGCGACCGATCCGCCCCGCACGGAGGCGCAGCTCGTCCGGCGCAGCCAGCGGCGGCGGGCGCTGCTGCGCGTGTACGCCGGCGCGCTGCTCGCCGCGGTCGAACGCGGCCGGGGCGCCGCCCCGGAGCCCCGTGACCGCGGCGGTCGCCGCTGGACCGAGCAGGAGCGCAGCGCCTTCGACGCGATGCGCCACGCCCGGTCCGCCGTCGCGGAGGAGCTCGGGATGGACGCCGGGGTGCTGTGCCCGTCCCAGCCCCTGTGGGCCGCGGTCGCGGGCGCACCCGCCGACGGTGACGAGCTGTGCCGGCTCGCCGGGCTGCGACCGTGGCAGCGCGAGCTGCTGGCCGACCCGCTGTGGGTCGCCTACGCGGAGGCGACCGCCTGATCCTCGGCCCCGCCGCGCAGCTTGCGAGCGAGGTTCGACGGCAGCGAGAACTCGACGTCCTCGTCGACCACCACGAGCGTGTCGACGTGGTCGGTGCCGCGCGCCCGGAACCAGTCGACGACCTCCTCGACGAGCACCTCCGGCGCGGAGGCCCCCGAGGTCAGGCCGACCACCTCGACGCCCTCGAGCCAGGCCGGGTCGATCTCGGCCGCCTCGTCGACGAGGTGGGCGGGCACGGTCCGGTCGCGGGAGACCTCGACCAGGCGCTTGGAGTTCGACGAGGTCTGCGAGCCGACCACGAGGATCAGGTCGCAGCGCTCGGCGAGCTGCTTGACCGCGTCCTGGCGGTTCTGGGTCGCGTAGCAGATGTCGTCGCTCTTGGGCTGGCGCAGCTGCGGGAAGCGCTGGCGCAACCGGTCGACGACCGCCCGGGTCTCGTCGAGCGACAGGGTGGTCTGCGTGATGTAGGCGAGGTCCGCGGCGATGTCGAGGTCGAGCGTGTCGACGTCCTCCGGGGTCTCCACGAGGGTGGTCGAGGCGGGCGCCTGCCCCATCGTGCCGATGACCTCCTGGTGACCGGCGTGGCCGATCAGGACGAGGTCGCGGCCGTCACGCGCGTGGCGCCGGGCCTCGTGGTGCACCTTGGTGACCAACGGGCAGGTCGCGTCGATCAGCGTGTGCCCGAGCCGTTGCGAGTTCGCGTAGGCGTCGGGCGGCGAGCCGTGCGCGGAGAAGACGATCACCGCGCCCTCGGGCACCTCGGTCTCGTCCTCGACGAAGATCGCCCCCTTCCGGCGCAACGACTCCACGACGTGCTTGTTGTGGACGATCTCGTGGCGGACGTAGACGGGGGCGCCGTAGGCCTCGAGGGCCTTGTCGACGATCAGCACGGCGCGGTCGACGCCGGCGCAGAATCCGCGCGGCGCAGCGAGGAGCAAGGTGTGGGGAGCCATGGCGGCGAGGGTAGCGAGCACCTGCTCTAGACTCGTGGGGTGCCCGACGAGCGACGAGGACGAGGTGCACGTCATCATCGGGGGCTGCGGACGGCTCGGGGCCGCGATCGCCGAGCAGCTGTCGCGCGACCCCGACACCGACGTCGTGGCCGTCGACGTCAAGGCCACGGCGTTCGACCGGCTCGGGTCCGCGTTCAACGGCGAGACCCTCGTCGGCGACGTGACCGACCGCGACGTCCTCGAGCAGGCCGGCGTCCAGCATGCGAACGGGCTGATCGCGGTCACCCGGTTCGACAACGCGAACCTCATGGCGGTGGAGACCGCGACGCACCTGTACAACGTCCCGCGGACGATCGCGCGGCTGTTCAACCCGGAGCGCGAGGAGGTCTACCGCAAGCTCGGGGTCCGCTACGTGTCCTCCACCGGGACGATCGCGAAGCTGTTCCTCAACGAGTTCCAGGAGGACAGCTACCCGCTGCACGTCCACTTCCTCGACAGTGACATCAACATCGTCGACCTCGAGGTCGACACCGGAGGCCACGGCATGACCGTCGAGGAGTTCGAGCAGGACGGGTTGCTGCGGGTGGCGGCCGTGCGCCGGGGCGCCCGCGTCTTCATCCCGGACGCCACCGACCGCCTCGAACGCGACGACGTGCTGACCGCGGCGATGAAGCCGAGTGCCGTCCGCGGGCTCGCGCACCTCGTCCGCGAGCCGTTCGACCGTCGCCGCCAGCGAGGGACCTGAGATGTACGTGGTGATCGCCGGCGGCGGGCGCATCGGCCGCTACATCGCGCGGGACCTCAGCGAGAAGGGGCACGAGGTGACCGTGATCGAGCGGATCGCCTCCCGCTGCGAGGCGCTGGTGGCCGAGACCGACGTGCTCGTGCTCGAGGGCGACGCCTGCGACGTGGAGTACCAGGAGCAGGCCCACACCGACCGCGCCGACGTGTTCCTGGCCACCACCCACGAGGACGACGACAACCTCGTCGCCTGCCAGCTCGCCCGCATCGAGTTCGGCGTGAAGCGCACGATCAGCCGGGTCAACAC
>SLMP01000055.1 GCA_007133465.1 Nitriliruptoraceae bacterium
GACAACTGCGTGATCATCTGCTCGATCGAGAACCTCGACGCGATGGGCGTGCACACCGGCGACTCGATCACCGTGGCGCCGGCGATGACGCTGTCGGACCCCGAGTACCAGCAGATGCGCGACGCCGCCTTCGCGGTGCTGCGGCGCATCGGCGTGGAGACCGGCGGCTCCAACGTCCAGTTCGCCGTCGACCCGGCCACCGGCCGCCAGGTCGTGATCGAGATGAACCCGCGGGTGAGCCGCTCCTCGGCGCTGGCGTCGAAGGCCACCGGGTTCCCGATCGCGAAGATCGCCGCCCGGCTCGCGATCGGCTACACGCTCGACGAGATCGCCAACGACATCACCCGTGAGACCAAGGCCGCGTTCGAGCCGACCATCGACTACGTCGTCACCAAGATCCCGCGGTTCACGTTCGAGAAGTTCCGCGGCACCGACGACACGCTGACCACCCGGATGAAGTCGGTCGGCGAGGTGATGGCCATGGGCCGCACCTTCAAGGAGTCGCTGAACAAGGCGCTGCGCAGCCTCGAGGACGGCACCGTCGGCTTCGGGGCCGGCGACGCGCTCGACGTCGACGAGGACGAGCTGGTCGCGGCGCTCACCCGCCCGACGACCGGACGCCTCGACGCGGTCGACGAGGCCCTGACTCGCGGCTGGAGCATCGAGCGGGTCGCCGAGCTCACCGGCTTCGACCCGTGGTTCGTCGACCAGATGCAGCAGCTGATCGAGCGCCGCCGCCAGGTCCGGGCGCACGAGCACCTCGCCGCGGTGCCCGACGACCTGCTGCGCGCGGCCAAGCGCGACGGCTTCTCCGACAAGCACCTCGCCCGGCTGCTGCAGACCACCGAGGACCAGATCCGTGCCCGCCGCCACGGCGCGGGCATCCGACCGGTGTTCAAGACCGTGGACACCTGCGCGGCCGAGTTCGAGGCCTACACGCCGTACCACTACTCCACCTACGAGGAGGAGGACGAGGTCCGCGACTCCGACCGTGACAAGGTGGTCGTGCTCGGCTCCGGCCCCAACCGGATCGGGCAGGGCGTCGAGTTCGACTACTGCTGCGTGCACGCGGTGTTCGCGCTGCGCGACGCCGGGTTCGAGACCATCATGGTCAACTGCAACCCGGAGACGGTCTCCACCGACTACGACACCGCCGACCGCCTGTACTTCGAGCCGCTGACCTTCGAGGACGTCCTCGAGGTCGTCGAGCGCGAGCAGCCCGTCGGCGTGCTCGTCCAGCTCGGCGGTCAGACCCCGCTGAAGCTCGCGCAGCGGCTCGAGGCCGCGGGCGTGCCGGTGTGGGGCACCAGCCCCGACATGATCGACGCCGCGGAGGACCGTGGCCGGTTCGGCGCGCTGATGGCGGAGCTGGGCGTGGCGATGCCGCCCGGCGGGATCGCGCGCTCGTTCGAGGAGGCCCGCGAGGTCGCGACCGCCATCGGCTACCCGGTGCTGGTGCGGCCCTCGTACGTGCTCGGCGGCCGGGCGATGGAGATCGTGTACGACGAGGACGCGCTGCGCCGCTACCTCACCGAGGTGGCCGCCGCGCCCGACCTGGTCGACGAGGTGGCCGGCGCCGCGCCGGCGATCCTGATCGACCGGTTCCTCGAGGGCGCGATCGAGGTCGACGTCGACGCCGTGTTCGACGGCCACGAGACCTACGTCGGCGGGGTGCTCGAGCACATCGAGGAGGCCGGGGTGCACTCGGGCGACTCGGCGTGCACGCTGCCGCCGATCTCGCTCGGGCAGAGCCAGATCGCCGAGATCGCGCGCATCACCGACGGGATCGCGCGCGGGCTGGACGTCCGTGGGCTGCTGAACGTGCAGTTCGCGGTCAAGGACGACGTCCTGTTCTGCATCGAGGCCAACCCGCGGGCCAGCCGCACCGTCCCGTTCGTGTCCAAGGCCACCGGGGTGGCGCTGGCCAAGGTCGCCGCCCGCGTGATGGCCGGCGCGACGCTGGCCGAGCTGCGCGCCGACGGGCTGGTGCCCGAGCAGGACGCCGTCGAGGCCACGATCGGCCACATCGCCGTGAAGGAGGCCGTGCTGCCGTTCGACCGGTTCCCCGGGGTGGACGCGCTGCTGGGCCCGGAGATGCGCTCCACCGGCGAGGTGATGGGCATCGACCTCGACTTCGGTGCGGCCTTCGCCAAGTCCCAGGCCGGCACCGGCTCGATGGTGCTGCCGTCCCCGCGCGACGCCGACGGGGCGCCGACGAAGGTGTTCGTGTCCGTCGCCAACCGCGACAAGCGGGCGATCGTGTTCCCCGCCAAGCGGCTGGTCGACCTCGGCTTCGAGCTGCTGGCCACCGAGGGCACCGCGGCGGTGCTCTCCCGGGTCGGGATCCCCGCGACGCTGGTCGGCAAGGTCTCGGCGGGCGACCGCGGCATCATCGACGCGATCGAGTCCGGCGAGGTCGGGCTGGTGCTCAACACCCCGTTCGGGTCCCGCACCCGCGGCGACGGCTACGCCATCCGGCAGGCCGCGGTGACCAACGGCGTGCCGTGCATCACGACGCTGGCCGGCATCCTGGCGGCGATCCACGGGATCGAGTCGCTGGGGTCCGGGCCGTTGCAGGTGCGCTCGCTGCAGGAGTACCAGGCGGAGCTGGCCGCGGGCCGCACCGCGTCGTCCGGAGCGGCGGCAGGGATGCCCGGGGCATCGGCGGGGCCCTCGAGCGCGGCATCGGCTGGAGCCTCGGCCGGGTCGTCGCCCGGGTCCTCGCCCGGGGCCTCGGCCGGGGCGTCGCCCGGGTCCTCGCCCGGGGCCTCGGCCGGGGCGTCGCCCGGGTC
>SLMP01000067.1 GCA_007133465.1 Nitriliruptoraceae bacterium
GCTGGCTGTCGTCGGTGCCGGTCTCCGCGTGGGGCATGTCCATAGCGCAGTGTACGACCAGACCCACCACCAACCACGCATTTAGCACTAAAAACTATCTGGCAAAATGTGTCGCCTCTAAGCCACCATGTCCAGACCTCTGAAGCTGGATGTCGCGCTGCTGGAGCGGATCATCTTCGCGCTGGTCGCCGGCCGGGCGTTGGCGCCGTCATCGAAGCTTGAGGCGACCCGCTGGATCCGTGAAGAGACCTACATCCCCGGGCTGGCCGAGGTCGACCACACGTCGTGTTACCGGGCGATGGACTGGCTGCTCGACCACCTCGACGCGCTGCAGGAGACGGTGTTCTTCGCGGTCGCGGACCTGCTCAACCTCGATGTCGATCTGATCTTCTTCACCACCTCCACCTACTTCGAGACCGAGTTCGAAGACGGCGAGCTTGACGGCACCGATGACGGGTTGCGCAAGCGTGGCTATTCGAAGGACGCGAGGCCCGACCTACCGCAGATCGTGATCGGGATGGCGGTCACCACCGGCGGGCTGCCCGTCAAGCTGTGGGTGTGGCCCGGCAACACCGGCGACCAGACCGTGCTCGAAGAGGTCAAGGCGGACCTGGCCGGGTGGCGGCTCAACCGCACCGTGTGGGTCGTTGATGCCGGGTTCACCTCCGCCGCCAACCGCAAGGTGCTCACCGGCGGCGGGTCCGGGTTCATCATCGCGGAGAAGCTGCGCGGCAACGAAGCCGCCACCGTCGCAGCCCGTAGCCGCCAGGGCCGGTTCCGCACCGTCGATGAGCGGCTGCAGGTCAAGGACATCCGGGTCGGCCAGGGGCTGGATGCGCAGCGGTTCATCATGATGCGCAACCTCGACGCCGCCGCCCACGACGCCCATGTCCGCGACCGGCTCGTCGCCCTCCTGTCCGATCGGATCGACGGCTCCGACGCGCTCGATCCCGACAGCCGGGCGGAGCTGCGCGGGCGGATCCGCGAGAAGCCCGGCCTGTGGCGCTACCTGCGCGTCACCGCCTCCGGGCTGTTGCGCATCGACAAGACCAAGATCGCTGCCGAAGCCAAGCTGGACGGCAAGACCCTGCTGCGCACCTCCGAGATGAACGTCGACGCGGCCGACATCGCCCGTGGCTACAAGGCGCTGCTCGAGGTCGAACGGGGCTGGCGCGATCTCAAACAGCTCGAGCTGCGGCCGGTCTACCACCGCAAGGACGACCGCATCATCGCGCACGTGCAACTGTCGTGGTTGGCGCTGCTGCTCATCCGCACCGCCGAGATCGCCTGCCACGACACCTGGCGCAACCTCTCCCACGAACTCGACCGCATCCAACTGCACACCTACAACACCGGCGCCGGGACCGTCTCCCAACGCACCCGCCTGACCGCCAAACAGTGCTCCATTCTTGAGGCGCTCGAGCTGCCTGAACCGCCCCGCTACTACCAGTTCGAACCCCTCAACGACTAACCCTGCATCCTCTCGGCCCCTGACGGTCCCGCCGGCGTGTAGTCACACGACTCGCGGGACCTTTCGCTGTCCCAAAACGCCGCCATCGGGCCGCTGCACCCCCCTGGCTACCAGATCCGAGATCTGGCGCGCCCCTACATTCTGTTCAACCCCGGCACGTCGGCTCCAGTTCAGTGCCCCGACCGCATCGGGGCAGCACGATGAGCGTGTGCCTCCCTTCCGTCCAGGCAGCCATAACGGTCGCAGGCGCGTCCTGTTGCACCAGGATTGCGCGGCGCGGGGGTTCTGCCTGCCAGACCAACGTGACATCTGGGCCCTGCACGCACCGTAGGTGGACGCCTCGATAATCTCCGGGCCACCTCACAACGCCCCACAGGCCGGCTCCGGCGGTAGTGGCGACCTCCAGGAGCGTCCGCGGAAGCAAGGACGCCTGCGCCGAGACTGCTGATGTCAGGGAACCTCGGCGGCGTTCAGGCGCATCACATCGCCCGTGGGCTCCCACCGAAGGCCGAGGTCGAGATGGTCCACGTCGTCAAACCGGTGCTCGATCCAGCGTGCCCCGGCATCCGCTGCAGCGTGGACCCAACGAGCACGAGCTCCTCGACGGCAGCGTGGGATGCCAGTGGCTCGCACTCGAGGTGCTCAAGTTGCGCGACCCCCGCGGGCTCATCGCGCCAGCTCACCACGAGCTGGCCGAGCGGCGACAACGCGCAAGGATCGTTCCCGAACAGCTGGAGCCACCGGATGAGCCGAGCATCGGCGTGTGCGGTGCGCCCCGGTCCCACGTCCAACCCGGCTTCCCGGAGGTGCCCACCAGGCGTCGGATCGGACTCGCGCGGTTCGTCGATGCCGCCGATGATGACGAAGCTGCGTCGCCTGGCTCGAAGCATGCACCACAACAACCGCAACCGACCAGCTTGTAGGTCCCGCGTGGGACGATCCAACGGAACATCGCTCACGTATTAAGCCGTGCAGAAGTAATGCAGCTAAGTGGTGATGTAGGCCAGGTGGGGGTCGCGGAAGAACCCTCGGACCAGGTGGGGCATCTTCTGCAGCCGTCGGAGTGCGCCGACGGCCTTGGCGCGGAGGTCGTCCTGGCTGGTGATGCCGGCCCGGCCAATCTTGGCGGCCTTGACGTTGTTCCACACCCACTCGTCGGGGTTGAGCTGCGGGGAGTAGCCGGGCAGGTGGTAGAGCTTGAGCCGCCCACCGGTGGACTCGACGAAGGTCTTGGTGGCCTTGGACCGGTGGGTCGGGTGTCCGTCGACGACGAGGAACACCGGACCATTGGCGTCGTGCAGCAGGCGTTTGCAGAA